>JBNKZR010000617.1:0-3840 GCA_050301735.1 Polyangiaceae bacterium
TCCTTCAGGCTCCGCAAGAAGAGCGTCTCTGGCTCCAGCGAGCTGGGACGATCACTCATCGTCACTCTCCCGTGCCCCCGCAGCGTAAGCTGCGGCTCGCTGCAGCCAGCCGCGCTCTTCGAGCTCTCCACGCAAGAGTTTGCGGAGCTGCCTCTTGCTCATCACCAGGCGGTCTTTGATCGTGCCGCGAGGTGTCTCGAGCATGTCGGCGATTTCGTCGACCGAATAACCCAACCCGTGATGCAGGAGGACCACTTGTCGTCGCTCCGGAGCGAGCCGCCGCAGCACACCGTCGATGCTGTCCGCGTCGTGGCTCGCCACCTTGGACTCCGCCCCCCAAGGCGGCGCCCCGGGGATCAACCAGCGCGCCAGCAATCCTCGTCGCCGCCGCGCTCGTTGCACGGACCGCAGGGCACAGCGCATCGTGATGCGGTCGACCCAATGCTCGAGAGCCCCTTCGAAGCGGTAACTCTTCGCGTCTCTCAGCACCTCCAGGATCACCTGCTGTGCGACGTCATCCGCATCCGCATCCGCACCACAAAACGATTTCGCCACACGTCTCACTCGGCCATACACGAGTCGCACGATCGCTTCTTGCGCTTCCGGCCGTTCGTTGATCAGATCGGCGATGAGCTTCTCGGTGGAGCCATAGTCGACGGAGGAGGCCACGCGCACAACTGGTAGGTTGCAGCAGGCGCGCGGATCGACCGGCTAAAACATTCAGAGCCACCACGAAAAGCCCACGAACGCTCCGAATCCGGCCGCCCATGGCTCCGCCACGACCTCCTCTCCGCCGGCCGCGGTCAACCGGATCGCACGTGGGTACCAAGTGCCGAAGAGCGTTGCGCGTAAACCCATTGAACCAAGAAGCGACCACCGCGCACTGGTAGAGAATCGGCCCCCAAACCGGGCGAGAGCGCGCTCCGAGTTAGCGCTCACATCCACACTGGGCTGCGTCTGAGAACGCGAGATGGATTCAGCTGCAACGGATACTTGCGAAACAAACGCCCAGTCCGTCCCGTTCCAGCTGGGCCCGGCGCCCAACCAGTAAACCCAGCGCGAGAGCTCGAAAGAACCCGCCCCTGACTCGAAGCGCGACGCTGGCTGATGGCTGACGCCTAGGTCGACAGCCAATCGGTCGCGCAGTACCCAGCCCACGTGGCCCGTGGCTGCGAGCGAGACGGGCACGCTCGCTTCGAAGGTCGTTGCCCCGCCGCCGAGACCCAACGTCCACCACGAGCTGCGCCTTTCTTGGGGCGCGGTCGCTGGCACGGCCTGCGGCGGACGCACGACGCTCGCCCTGGCGGGCGCTTTCGGCGATGGCCCAGGTGGGCTCGGCTTGGCTTCCGGTGGGGCCAATACCTCGTCCATGGGCGCTGTGACGACGTTGTGACCGTCGGCCAACGCCGTGGCCGCCGTGAGCACGATGGAGGCGACGGCCTCCAGATTCGCCGCGTTGCTGGCCCCTCCAGGCAGAGTGCGGCTCGCACCCAGACGACGACTGGGCTCGATCATCACGACACGCCACGCCTCACCCTCCCCCACCAACGCGACCAGCAACACCGCGTCAGCCAAGTCACGTCGCGAAAACCAGCGTGCCGCTTGCTCGGCGCCGAACTCGTGGGCGAGCGTCAAACCGCTCGCTCCCAACTCCACCTCCAGCAAGCGCAACAGCTCACTCGCCTGTTGTTCGTCGATCCGGGCCGGATCCAAACGAAGCACGACGCGCGCCGAGCCGACAGCAGGGGCGTCAGCTTCGGCAGCAACAGCGAGCTTCGGAACGCTTGCTGCAAAAAGAGAGCAGGCCAACGCAACTGTGACGAAACCCGGCTGCCCCCACAACGCCACGTGGCTCAAGAACAATCCTCATACTGCGAAACGAATCGGAACATGCTGTGACCAACCCGACCCGGAAACGACCTTGGCATCGTCCCCTCCGAAGCGCTAGTCTGAAGCGATGAGGCGCCCAACCCTTTGAAACTTGCAAGGATGAACGGATCTCGTTCGCGCCTGACGACGATGCTGTTGGGCGTCTACCGCAAGTTGCGGGGTAGCCGACTTTCCGCGGCAGCCATCGCTTGCAGCGTTGCCGTGGGCTTGGCTGTGGGACTGATGCCCGTATACGGCATGCATGGTGTGCTGGTGGTGCTCGTGTGCTGGGCGTTGCGCCTGGATGCGGCGCTGGCGTTTGCCGCAACCATGATTTCGAATCCCCTGACCCTTCCCTTCCTCATCGCGCTGGAACTGAAGCTGGGGGCGAACCTGGCGGGAAGCACGTCGCGCGGGGCAACCGAGCTGCTCGCGGGCGAAGGTTGGGGCGAAGCCGCGCTGCAGTTGGCGCTGGGCACCGCCGTCCTGAGCACGACGGTGGCTGCCACAGGTGCACTCCTGGTTTGGACTGCCGTGCGCCGCTGGCGTCGCCCCGCACTCGCCACCAGCGACGATGCGGGCGTGTGACCTTTCCGCAGTCAGCCCGCGTTCACGAAGACAGCTCGACCTCGTAGGTGATCTTGACGCTCGCCGAAAGCATGCGCGCGACCGAGCAGTACTTGTCCATCGACAGCGATACGGCGCGACGCGCCTTGTTCTCGGCCAGATCCCCCGTCAATCGAAACACGAGGTGAATCGACTCGAAGACCGCGGGCACGGCGTCGGCCCGCTTCGCGTCGAGGGTGATCTCCATGCCCTCCAGCGGTTGCTTCTGCTGGCGAAGGATCATCGCGACGTCGACGCCACTGCAGCTCGCCAGCGAAGCCAGCACGCCCTCCATCGGTCGCAGGTAGCTTTCGTCTCCCCCCAGCTGAGGCGTGCCGTCGAGACGTAGCTGCGCGCCACGCTCCGTGGTGGCCACGAAACCCATTGGGTCGAGATGTCGAACGACGAGCTTCATTGAGCCTCCTGTGCCGTGGCGAACAAGCCACTCGATAGATAGCGGTCTCCGCGGTCGCAGATGATGCAGACGATGACGCCTTCGTCGATCTCTTCGGCGAGTCGAAGCGCTGCCCAAACGGCGCCACCGCTCGATACCCCGCCAAGCACACCTTCCACTCGAGCCAGGCGCCGCGCGGTGTCTTCCGCCTGATCGCGGGTGACACGAATGATGCGACTGAGGCGTTTGACGTCGTAGATGCGCGGGAGGTACTCCTCGGGCCAAGCACGGATGCCGGGGATCTGGGACCCCTCCTCCGGGTGAACACCAATGATCTGAACGTGGGGAGCTTCCCGACGTAAGAACGCGGAGACGCCCATGATGGTGCCCGTCGTGCCCATGGCTGAAACGAAGTGCGTGATTTGGCCCTCCGTGTCGCGCCAGATCTCTGGCCCGGTGCCACGCTCGTGGGCCTTCGGATTATCCGGGTTGGAAAACTGATCCAACATGATGGTGTTGCCCTCGGCCAGTCGCGCGCGCGCAAAATCGATGGCCCCCTCCATGCCGCGCTCTTGGGAGGTCAGACTCACCTTGGCGCCGTAGGCGCGCATCGTCTGCACACGCTCGGCGGTGGCATTCTCCGGCATGACGAGCTCCAGCTCGTAGCCTTTGGCACACGCGATCATCGCCAGAGCGATCCCGGTGTTGCCACTGGTGGGTTCGACGATGCGCACCCCCGGCTTCAGCTCACCACGCTGCTCGGCCCCCTCGATCATGCTCAACGCCGGGCGGTCCTTGACGCTGCCACCGGGATTGTTTCCTTCCAGCTTCCCATACAGGCGCACCCCGGGTTTCGAACACATGCGCCCGAGTTCCACCAACGGAGTGTTGCCCACCAGATCGACGAGTTTGTTCGGCATGACTTCGAACCTCCCCCTTTCCTTGGAGCGAGGTTCCCGTCAAGGGCTTAG
>JBNKZR010000618.1:0-3804 GCA_050301735.1 Polyangiaceae bacterium
GGCCCTTAGGCCGTCGCGGCGAGTTGCGTCGGGGATAACGGATTTCGGTAACTTTCCTTATCGCTCGCGGTCGGACGTGCTCCTCTCGGCGATCTGTGACCAGGCCTTGCCGTCTCGCGGCTAGTCGGGGAGGCTAGAACGGTTCCGGAAACGAACCGAAGCGAGGCTCGAGTGTCCGCCGTGGGCGGCTCTCAGGGCGCGAAAGACCGACGAATGAAAAGCGAGGACAGCACAGCCGAGTGTGTGATGCTTGAAGAGCGCGCCTTCTCGGTCAAGAAGCGCTTTCTGGCGATGTACAAGAAGGCGCACGCTGGGCACATCGGCAGCTCACTGTCGTGCGCAGAACTGTTGGTCTGGTTGAGGTTCGCATGGATGCGGGAGGGCGACGCGTTCGTCCTTTCCAAAGGGCATGCGGCGGGCGCTCTCTACTCTCTGTTGGCGGAGGCGGGCGTGTTCTCAGCAAGCCAAATCGATAGCTTCTATCAAGACGGGACGCTGCTTCCGGCTCTGCCGCCGTTCAACGCGTTCGCTGAAATCCCGTTCGCGACGGGAAGTCTCGGCTATGGGCTCTCTGCCACAGCCGGCATGGCGTTGGGGGCGCGCCTGAACGGTCAAGACAGGCGCTTCTTCTGCGTCACTTCCGACGGTGAGCTCGACGAAGGAAGCGTTTGGGAGGCCGCCCTTTTCATCGCCCATCACCGGCTTAGCAGCTTGGTTTGGGTCATCGACCGCAACCGGATCCAGGCCATCGGTCGTACTGAAGACGTGATGGCTCTGGAGCCGCTCGATGCCAAGCTGCGCGCTTTCGGTTATCATGTGATCGATGTCGATGGTCACGACTTCTTGGCGCTCCTGGAGGCGCGGCGCGAGTGCAATCGAGTCGCCGAAAATGACGGAATGCCGGTCGCCATCATCGCCAATACCGTCAAAGGGAACGGTGTCAGCTTCATGAGAGACACGGTGGATTGTCACTATCTCCCGATGACAGACGTCCAGTACGAACAAGCTCTCGATGAGGTGACGCGCGCCCACGACGCTCTCTTGAACGGCTATCGGAATGCGGACTGAATTTGCGCAGACGATGGTCGCGCTCTTTCACAAGCGAAGCGACCTGGTGTTCATCACGCTCGACCTCGGGTACATGGCGCTCGAGGAAGTGGCCGAGGTCTACGGTGAGCGCTTCATCAACGCTGGTGTCGCAGAGCAGAATGCCGTGTCGCTTGCGGCAGGGTTGGCTCGCGAAGGACACCTGCCTTGGGTGTACAGTATGGCGGCCTTTGCGGTGCTTCGCCCCTACGCACAAATTCGCGACAATCTGTGCTTGCAAGAGTTGCCGGTCAAGCTCGTCGGAAACGGTGGCGGCTACGGCTACGGCATAATGGGGGCAACCCACCATGCGCTCGAGGACGTGGCAGCGATGCGCGCACTTCCGAACATGAGAATCTACGTGCCTCTCGTGGCAACCGATGTGGCGCGAGTCGTGAACATGATGGCCGCAGACCCCTTGCCGAACTACCTGCGTCTGAACGCGGCGGCGCAGATCCCGGGGGAGATACCCGCTTTTGCCCCTTGGCGTCGAATCAAGTCCGGACGGCGTTGTGTCGTCATCGGCATGGGTCCGGTGATAGGAGCTCTCTATGAGATGGACGCCCCTGATTTGCTGGACGAACTCGAGATATGGAGTGTGGGTACTTTGCCTCTCCAGGAGGTTCCTCAGGAGTTGGCGGCGAGTATCGCGGACACCGGGCACGTGATCACCATCGAGGAGCACTACCGTGCGGGAGGGCTCGGCGAAGCTCTGAGTCACCTGTTCCTGACGTCAGGGGTCGTTCCCAAAGCCATGAGCTCGCTGCATGCGGCCGGTTATCCTTCTGGGCGCTACGGTAGCCAACGCTGGCATCAGGAGGAGAGCGGGCTTCGGGGGCAAGCGCTCGTCGCGCGTTTGGAGACGCTTCTCCGTGTCTAGGTTGCCGCCCGCTTCAGTGCCGATGCCGACGCTTTCCGCCGTCATCACCTGCTACAAGGATGCCCAGGCGATCCCGCTGATGCACGCACGGCTGACGGACGTGTTCAGCTCCTTGGGCGTGGGCTACGAGATCATCTTCGTCAACGACGGAAGTCCCGACGATAGCGATTCGGTGCTCAAAGCGCTGACTGCCAGAGACGACCACGTCGTGGCGATAGAGCACTCGAGAAACTTCGGTTCTCAGAACGCTTTCATCAGCGGAATGCAGGTTGCTACTGGGGATGCCGTGATCGTGCTGGACGGCGACCTCCAGGACCCGCCGGAGCTCATTCTGCAGTTCTACGCCAGGTGGCGCGAGGGCAATGACGTCGTCTATGGCTGTCGAGGGCAGCGTGAAGGCTCACGACTTCTGGCCCTCTTCGCGCGGGCGTTCTACCGGGTCTTCCGTAAGGTCTCGTACGTCTCGATGCCTCTCGACGCGGGCGACTTTGCGCTGATGGATCGAAAGGTCGTGAACGAATTGCTGGCCTTGCCGGAGACTGACCAATTCTTGCGGGGGCTTCGAGCGTGGGTGGGTTTCACGCAGACGGGGGTTGACTACGTTCGGCCGAACCGCGCTTTCGGACGTTCGACTCACAGCTGGTTGAAGAACGTGTGGTGGGCGAAGAAAGGCATTTTCTCGTTCACCTTTGTCCCGTTGGAGGCTCTGGGCTACCTTGGCGCGGCGATGACGACATTCGCCTTCTGCGCACTCGTCTATTGCGTCGTCGATGTCTGGCGTCACCCGGAGGTGTCTCACGGTACGGCGCTCATCATCAGCACGATTGCGTTCTTCGGTAGCCTCAACCTGCTCGCTCTGGGCATCATCGGGGAGTACCTCATCAAGATGTTCGAGGAGGTCAAACGGCGACCCAAGTTCATCCGCAAGGCGATTCGTCACGGTGAGCAACACTTCACCACGGCGGCTGAGATCCAAGACTTTCTGCGAAAGCGGACCCAAGACGCGACAGCGCAGGGGAAGCCGACCGCGCGAGTGCTCCGGGCCAATGAACACTGACACCGAGCCCACCGGTCGTGCACGTCGGGGCGTGAGCGAGAGGTATCTGCGATGAAGGCCAGCCGCGTGCTCGTCACGGGTACCACTTCGGGAGTTGGGCGGGCGCTCCTGGAGTACTACGTTGCGGCTGGCAGCCAGGTCGTTGCGGTGAATCGTCGGCGCGTTGCGGAGCTCGAAGCTCGGTACCCGTCGGTCCGCTTCGAATGTGCGGATGTGAGAGACCCGGAAGCGGTAGCGAGCCTGATTACCAATCTAGTTGCGACCGAGGAGGTTCCCGACCTCTTCGTCTTGAATGCTGGGATCAATCGTGTCGACAACGACGAGTCGTTCCAGCTCTCCACGTACAGGGAGGTGCTCGACACGAACCTGTATGGCGTCATCAACTTCGTTCAGCCTCTCACGCTGCTGCCAGTTCAAAAGGAGCCGCGTCGAGTGGTCGCAGTCAGTTCGATGGCTAACTACGTCGGGAATCCCTATGGTCTCGGCTACCACACGAGTAAGCGCGCGCTCACGGCGTGCTTCCAAGCGTGGTCCAGAATGTACAGCGGGACGGACTTGGTCTTTCAACAGGTGATGCTGGGTCCCGTTCGCACGCCCATCTACACCATGGCCAGCAAGTTACCGCGCTGGATGGTTCGTATCAATCAGGCCTTTTCCGTGTCGGCCGAGGACGCGGCGCAAGCCAGCGCAGACTTGGCGCGGACGGACAAGCGGCGTCTCTTCTACCCAGCGCAAGCTGTCCCCTTATATGCCGGAATGTGGCTTGGTCAGTCCTTCATCC
>JBNKZR010000619.1:0-3799 GCA_050301735.1 Polyangiaceae bacterium
GGGATCCGTCCGCGGTGCGCAGCGTTGGGTGGTTCGAGCACGCTGGACGCGATCCCGCTGCGCCCGGACGGCGGCTTGGACCCGGCGTTCGATCCGGAAACGGGGCTTCCTGCTGGAGGGCCAAGAGCCGACGGGGGAGGTGACGGGACCTGGGCACGTCTGCTCCACGGCTTTGGCGCTGAGCGGAGCGGCACCCAGCGGCGGCGCCGGGCGAAACAGGCAGCTTGCATTGCCGTACGTCCTCGAGGGAAGGGCAGACGCTGCGTGCTCGGCAGCTCTACTCGAATGGGTTGCTGCCTGCTAGTCTCGCCGTTCGATGAACACAACTCCCAAGAGGCGCAGTTGGCCTCTGTTTGCTCTGCTTGGTTCGTTGGCGCTGACTGTGGGGGCGGTTCCAATCGCGTTTCGGATTTCGTCGAGTCTCACCGGGGCTGCGGGCAAAGCCGCAGCAGGCATCGAGGATCCTGCGACCAAGGCGCGGATGCTGGCTGAAAGCGTCTCGGCTTCCGTCGACGTGGTAGCCTACGGTTTCGCAGCCGCCGCCATTGGCTTGCTGGCTTCCATCACCTTCGGGGCGCTCGTCGCGCTCGACGCCGTACGAACTCGCCGGCAGCCAGCATCCGACGTCCGGTGAAACGCTCGTCAGTTCAAGTTCCGGTTTCGCGAATAGTGATTACCGTGAAACGAGTCGAAGAATCTCTCGAGGCGAGGGTGGTCGACAGGGGTGCCGCTATCGTCTGCCTCGAGATGCCGTTCGGCCACGTACGTCTCGTTGCGTGAGTCCCCAACCAACACCCGGTACCAAGGTTGATCCTTGGGAGGGCGCGAGCGCGCCACGTGGTCGTACCAATCATCGCTCAAGCTGAACTCGAGATCCGCATCCACGACGACCCCTCGGTAGTTGAACTTCTTGTGTCGGACAATCTGCCCAATCTGAAAGCGCGGTGTCGGCATCTGGCCCTCCCTGCATCTCGATAGTGCGGAGCTTGACCTGGAAACGCCTCGACGCAAGTCCGATCGATCAGCGTTGGCGCCCCGCACGCCGATGGGCCAACCGCGCTCGAATCGAGTGTCGTCGTGTGCAGGTGTCATGGAGGTTCTCCTGAGCGGCGTGGAATGCCAGGGTGCTCGCATGAGTGTGAGATTCCTACGAGCCGACTATGACAACCCCATCCACGGGAGGGACATCGTGGCGTTGCTCGACGAGTACGCCGTCGATCCCTCCGGTGGGGGGCGCGGCTTGAGTGAGTACGCACGCGCCAACGTCGTTCGCGAACTCGCGCGACGTCCGATTGCGTTTTCGATCTTGGCCTACTTCGGAAAGGACCCTGTCGGGCTCGCCAACTGCATGATGGTGTTCTCGACGTTCAGCTGTCGCGACGTCGTCAACGTGCACGACCTCGTGGTTTCGAAGAATCATCGTCGTCGCGGCATCGCGACGGGGCTCTTGGGTGAGGTGGAGTCTGTCGCGCGGTCCGTCGGGGCTTGCAAGCTGACCCTCGAGGTGCTGGAGAACAACACAGCCGCTCGGATCGCGTACGAGCGCTACGGCTTTCGCGGCTACCAGTTGGACCCGCGCTTTGGTGCCGCACTCTTCCTCGAGAAGTCCTGCGGCAGCTGAGGCCGGTCGTGTCGATGCGTGGCCACAGGTTCCTACATCGCCGTAGCCGGGGCGCGCGGATAGGCTCCCGGGTCATGTTCCTTCGCGCGCAGTCGTCGCCCGCTCCGGCTCTGTTTCTGGTTTCGATTCTGGCGCCGATGCTGGCAGGTTGCCTCTCCAGAGAGTCTACCGACGCCTGTCAAAGGGCGCGAGGTGGATGCGTCCGCGCCGGCCGTCGAAGGTAGCGGTTCGGAGGCGACGCCCAGTGAGTCCGCAACGGACACGCTTCCGACGGACGCCGAACTCACGGCTGTTGCCGACGATGACAGCGCGGTATCCGATGGGATCTCGACTGACGCGACGGACACTGGTACCGACACACCGGTTCCCGAAGTGAACGTCGGCGACCTTCCGCCGTTGCCGGAGCGTGAGGACGCTGCGTTGGACGCGCCGTCGCCGAGTAGCGCGGCGCAGCCCAGTTTTGCCAGCGGCATCGATGCTGACGCGATGTGTCGTGTGGAGGTGACCTGTGTCGACCCGGACGCGTGTCTGGCGAGCTTCGAGTGGAGCTGGGCCGAGGCTTCCGGTGGTGCTGAGTCGTTGGTTTTGCGAGCCGCGAGCGGCGACGGCACCGTCGTCTTCGGCGACCACGTGTTCGATGCGTCCACCCGACGCGCGTTCGTTTGGCGTTGGGGAAGTGAGGCGCTGACGTACTTGGGTGACTCGGAGCTGAGCTCTGGGACTGCCATCAATCACGACGCAACGGCAGCTGTTGGTGCGGCGCGCACTTGCCCGACTTGCGATTGGGAAGGCGTGCTGTGGTCGGCAGGGGCCAACACGCCCATTCCGAGCGAGCTGGGGCTCGCCTCGGACATTTCGGACGTCGCGACGGTGGTCGGCTATCAGCGCGTGGATGGAGTGCTTTGGAGTTACGTTTGCCGCTGGTACGTCGACGATCGCGTCGACGTGATCGTTCCGCTGGCTGGGTTCGACAACGTCGCGCCATTTTCGATCGATGCGATGGGTTCGGTGATGGTGGGAGTGAACAGGCAGACTCCGCTCTCAGCCGAGGTCCCGGTCGAAGACGTTCAGGCCTTCTATTGGGACGAAAGCGATGGGTTGCGTTCGTTCCGCGACGAGTTGGCGACGCGGGGAATCGAGTTGCCGGACACCATGTTCCTTCATGGTCCTCACATTTCGGCGGACGGCAGTACGGTCATCGGCACCGGGTTCTCGGACGGCGAGGCCATCCTGTGGCGTGCCCGGTTGGTTCCCTGACGTTCCCGGAGACTTCGACGCGGGGGGTCACCACTCGAAGGTTTCGTAGCCGATCACTTCGGGGACGTCGCCCGTGATATCGATCAGGGCGCGCCCGTTGTTCTGAGAAGGGCCACCGAAGAGGTGTAGGAGGGCCGGATCGTCGGGTTGCGGCGCCCACTCGGCGAGGTGCCAGCCCCACCCCTCGTAATCGAACGACAGTGGTTCGGAAAGGGAGAGCTCTTCGGCGCTGGCGTCTATCAGCCACAGGTCGAACACGGCGTCGTCAGCGCAGTAGTCGAGAGGCGCCCCGAGCAAGGCGATGCGTGAGCCGCGTGCCACCGCGGAATACGCGCGACGAGGCAACGCCAGGCGTTCGGTCACGTACGCCCCATTGTCGCGCAGGCTCGAGCGCACCAGCTCCTCGCGCGCTTCGCCAGCATCGCCGTACCCGCCACTGAAGGTGAATAGCGAGTGCTCTGCGCTGTCGTCGTTTGCCCACTGGGGAGGACCGAGCAACAGGGCTGTGCCTGGTACGTTGATCGCTTCACCGAAGCTGAGGTCATCCGCGCTCGCTTCGAAGAGCTGAACGAAGTGCCGTTCGATGGGATCGCCGTGTTCGTTGCGTAGACCGTTGCCCGTTGCGTCGTAGAGGTTCTCTTGGCTGTTGTATGCCAGAAGGTCACCGTCCGCGAGGAGCCATGGCGCGATGCCATAGCGATAGAACTCTTGAGCCAAGTGATCGGGGAGCCCGCCCACGACGGGTTCTCGGATGCGCGGCTCCGTCGGGTCGCTCAGGTCGACCGACACCAGCCAATCGCTGGAGCGGGAGCCTTCGACGTAGGGGCCTTCGGGTTCAGGTTCCGGCTCTGCTTCGGGGCAACCCTCACCGGCACAACCGGCGGGTGTGCTGCCAGCGCCACCCCCGCTCGCGCTCTGTTC
>JBNKZR010000620.1:0-3798 GCA_050301735.1 Polyangiaceae bacterium
GGGGGCGCTGACCTCCGTGCTCAAACAGATGGCAAAGCTCGCTCCCGCGCAGCGCCGGGAAATGGGGGAGCGTGCGAACACTGTCAAGCGACAGGTCGAGCAGGCATTCGAGGAACGCTTGGCCGAGCTGCTTCGCGCGGTGCGAGAGGCGGATCTGAAGGCTGCACCCTTCGACTTGACCTTGCCTGGTCGCGAACCCGCGCCACGGGGTCATTTGCACCCTCTGACTCAGGTGGGCGAGGAGATCCTCGAGATATTCTCCGATCTGGGATTTCAGGTCGCCTGGGGCCCGGAAGTCGAATTGGAGGGCAACAACTTCGACAAGCTCGCGTTCCCACCCGATCATCCCGCGACCGACATGCAGGACAGCTTCTGGGTGGACATCGAGGGCGTCGGCCCCGAGGTGCGTGCTCTCTTGCGGACGCACACGAGCAACGTTCAAGCACGCGAGATGTCCTCGCGAACACCCCCGATGGCGGTCGTCAGCGGAGGACGAGTCTATCGTCGAGACGACGACGTGACGCATTCCCCGATGTTCCACCAGATCGAGGGCTTTTTGGTGGACGAGCGCGTGAGCTTTGCCGAGCTCAAGGGCGTACTGACGGAGTTTGCGCGTCGGCTGTACGGAGCAGCCACTCCCGTGCGTTTTCGCCCCAGCTATTTTCCCTTCGTCGAGCCGGGAGCTGAGCTGGATGTCGGGTGCGTGTTCTGTTCACCCGATGACGGTTCTCGCAGCTCTTGTCGAGTCTGCAAGGGCACCGGTTGGCTCGAGGTACTGGGCTGTGGGATGATTCACCCCCGAGTCTTCGAAGCCTGCGGAATCGACGGCGAGCGATTTACGGGGTTTGCGTTCGGTCTGGGTGTGGAACGGGTGGCGATGCTCCGCTACGGCATCCCCGATATCCGCGTTCTGTTTGAGAACGACCCGCGCTTCCTCGAACAGTTCTGAGACGCGCCCGGTCCGCATCGGGGCCTGGTCAGACCTGTGGCGGACCCGGACAAACCGATCATGGTGTGCCGCACGTCGTCCATGGTCTGGCAGTCTCTGCACCTACAATCGCGTCAACTGACGCCCGGAAACTTGCCGTAGCGACCCAAATCCTCGTGTACCGGGTGTGCCCCCTTGACGCGCAGAGGATCACTCCCAACCTTGAATAGCTATCCGGGGTGATCGTCTCGGCTGGCTCCGGGTACTGAGTGAGTGTGACTCCCCATCGGTCGAGTCCTCACTTGCCTGGCACTGCAAGCGGCGCGCGTCCCAATACCAGTTGGGCTGTTCCGCTGGCGAATGTCGGTGTTCCTCCTGTCCCAGTTGCCGCTCTAAGTGTGCGCAACTCCTACCAAACGGTGACGCAAATTGGCGCAGTCATGAAATCTTTTCGATGTGGGAAAATAGCAACCCAGCGCCGTGTTTGTGGCTTGCCGTGGGTTTCACAGCTCTTCGAGCGCACGCCAGGAAATGCAGAAACCCCGACAAACATGGGCAACCTCTGCCGAATCGGGCCGTACATACAGCTAGCGGCTCCGCTGAGGAAACTCGGCGACAGCGCTCAGAAATTGGGCACGGATATTGCTGTGACTTACTCTTCGTATGAACTCTAGCCAACGCAGCCAGCAGCCAGATCGAAACCCCTCAGCATAGCGCCAATCGGCTAGCCGTGCACGCCCCCGGCGATCTGAACGCAACGTCCACCGCGAAACGCTCCGAGCCATAACTTTTCCCTGTAGCCCCAAAAGAAATCGAGTCCACCCATGAGCGAGATGCACAACACTGCAAACGATATTTCGTTCGGTTCTGACGAGCATTCGGACGAAAGCGCCATGCGCTATTCTCCGGCGTTCGCCCGGCCATCGAAACCCCCGTCGTTCGCCGCCAGGCGCTACGAGAGCATGCCGCCCAATTCGGCCTCGCACTCCGTGGCGCCTTCGTCTTCCCGCAAGTCCGACGTCGAAGAGGTCCGCTCCGGCGATTCGGTCGGCGACTCCATGCTCTCCCGTTACTTTCGGGACATGGCCTCTCACCAGGTGATGGGCCCCGACGAGGAGCTTGCTGCAGCACGCGAGGTCGAGTCGGCGGAGGTCGAGCATTGGGTCGTGATGCTGTCATTCGTGCCCGTGGCAGAACACGTGCTGCGCTCGTTGAAGACGAACATCGAGACGATTCAGGACGAAGCTGATCGCCCGGACACGGCGATTGTTGCGGAGATCGAGGATCTGTTCACGACCTACCGCAAGCAGCGCTCCAAGTTGCACGCGAACCAGACGCGTCGCTACCGCGACCTCTGCGACCAGTTGGCACGTGCGGTGCGCTTGGCAGACTCCGATCGTCTGTGGATGGCCGAGGCTTTCGAGATCGCCCGGACGATCACCGGCGACGATGAGTCGGAAGCGGCGCCGCTGGTGGCTGCCACGCAGTCTTACCGGCGCTACCTGGCGCAGGTGAAGTCAACTGACACGCGTCAGCGCGAGACGAAGAATCGCTTCGTCAAAGCCAACCTGCGTCTGGTCGTCAGTATCGCGCGTCGCTACAACCGCGGTCGCTTGCCGCTCATCGACTTGATTCAGGAAGGTAACATCGGCCTGATGAAGGCAGTCGAGCGCTTCGACCACAGCCGGGGCTACCGCTTCTCCACGTATGCGTCATGGTGGATCCGCCATGCCATCAGTCGCGCATTGGCGGACAAGGGTCGCGCGGTTCGGATCCCCGTCCACATGCTGGACACCTACAACCGCGTTGCGCGAGCTACTCAGGCGTTGATCGCTCGGCTCGGGCGCGAGCCCACGCCCGCCGAACTCGAAAAAGAGACCGGCGTGCCGAAGGACAAACTCGAGAAGGTGCGTGAGTTGTACGCGGAGACGCCATTTTCGCTCGATCGCCCAGTGGGTGACGAGGATGGGCGCAAGTTCATCGACTTCCTCGTGGAGGATGATGCACTTTCTCCCTACGAAGATCTGGCTGCTTCCCGTTGGTCTGACGAAGTGCGTCGTCTGCTGGGCACACTGACCCCCATCGAGTCGCGCATCATCCGTTGGCGCTTCGGCTTGGACAACGAGGACGAGCTGACGCTCAAGGAGATCGGCGACAAGTACAACCTGTCGCGTGAACGCATCCGTCAGTTGCAGGAGCAGGCCATCGGCAAGATCCGCAAGCAGATGCGCGAGTTCTGAGAGCCCGCACGTCAGTGCACACCGAGAAGGGACGGCCCGAGAGGGTCGTCCCTTTCTTACTTTGGCGTGCCCAGCATGGGGCACTGCGTCTCACGAGTGCACAGCCGCAGAAGTCCAGGCAACTGAAGCTCTTCGCTGAGCGCAGGCAAGAGCTTGGAAGCACGAGCGGCGACGAACGAAACCGGGCGCTCTGGGACGAGCGATCTGATGGCGAAGGGGTTGACCCCCGTGCGGCCCCGCATACCGGGTGGTGTGGGGGGGGCGTCGGGGCAGACTCCTGACGCCCCTATCCCGAGTACGGGGCGCAGGGGTGTGGTGATGCCTCCTGACCTTCTGGCGTTTCGTTCGTCGCGGACCTGCTGCGCCGTCTGATTTTACCTAGCAGTTACGCCCGTCTGGGCGGGTGAGCCGAGCTCTGTCGGCGGCTTGCTACATATTGTCGCACTCGGCCCTTTGACCGTCGTCCGAACATCGGTCGACTTGGGAGCAAAACCTTCCGACGCCGCGAAACGGTGCACTTCGGGACTCGTCAATCCTGCCGTCGGGCCTCGCGGCACGTGCCGGTAGGTCTGTTGCCCGGGGTCGCAGACTTTACAGCGCCTTCCGTTTGGGCGATGAGAGGCCGCGCCT
>JBNKZR010000621.1:0-3780 GCA_050301735.1 Polyangiaceae bacterium
GCCGCCGAATTGCTGCGACTTCCCCAAACCAGGGGTCGCAGCAATTCCGCTACGAACTTTGGATTCGGCACACTAGGTCGTTGGCGGATCTCACTCAACATGACTCTTGCCCCTACGTGAGTGGCGACGATAGCGGTAAGTCGTGCTACTCGAGCCGGCCCACGCCGCACCAAAGTTGTTATGCTGGCTTCCGGATGACGACTCATCTTCAAGACCTGCGCCATCTGATCAACGAAGACGATGTGTGGTTTCAGGCGGACGGCGAGTACCAGGGCCGCCCCTCGCTCCTTCGCGGCCGCCACGGCATGGATGCGCTCATCGCCCATCCAGAGCTATCCCGAAGACTGGTCGTGCGGTGGGATTTCGGTGATGATGGCGCTTCTGGCATGCCTTCCGAGCGGGAGAGCGAGGAAATGGCAGCGTTCGAGAATGCTGCGGTCCCAGAGCTCGAAGCTGACATGACCGCCGTACTCACCTTTGTGCTCACACACGCTGGCGTGAGGGAATGGACCTTCTACTTTTCGAGTGTGGATGCGGTAGCGAGCCGACTCGACGAGGCGCTTCTGCACCTTCCACGGTACCCGCTCCAGATGGTTGCCGATGACGATGCTGACTGGACCGAATACCGGGACATGCTCGCATCTCTCGATGGGCTCGACTGAGCTGACCCCGTTTCCGAAAGGGCGGCCCGCGCAGCCTCCAGCCCAGTACAATCACGAGTCCTGCGTGGTCGAGCACTCTTCGACGCGATGCGGCATTGGGGGGAAGGGGAGCGTCGCGCCAGACGCGGGCGTAGGGCGGGACGCCGCTCGCGTCGGGGCTCGAGCGAACTCGAGCTAGCTGGCGTTTGTCTTGCGTAAGCTCTTGGAAAGACACGTGCTGCGACGAAATTCATGGGGGACGGCTGGTCTTTGTCGCGAGCGCCAGGTCAACTTGTGCGGCAGATGTCCGTCTGGACCACCGACCCCAAGGGAGATCGCATTTGGTGAAGGCAACCCGTTCCGCTCGACACACACCGACTCGTTCTGCGAGTCCCCGTGACCCCCAACCCGCGCGAGCACCCGCAGCGCCGCTGCCCCCGTGCTCCCCCCGCGGCTCCCAACGTCTGCGCGGGGACCTGCCGGATTCGAGTGGCTCGGCAACAGCGAGTGACCAGCGCCGGCGAGAGCAGCCCCTGCGAGGTGCCGCACGCTACTCGGCCCTCCTCAGCGCGCTGCTGCTCGGGCTGTCGGCTTGCGCCAAGTTGATCTCCCCGGGGCCCGAAGACTCGGCTGCCGAACGCGGTGCTACCGGATCGGACGCGACGGCAACCGACTCGCCGGCAAGCGACACCGCGCAATCCGACTCCGCCGAAAGCGATGCCGCTCGATCTGACTCGACCGACGCTGACTCTGCCGATCCCAACGCTGCCGATCCCAACGCTGCCGATCCCAACGCTGCCGATCCCAACGCTGCCGATCCCAACGCTGCCGATCCCAACGCTGCCGATCCCAACGCTGCCGAATCCGATTCGAGCGACCCCGACTCGTCGGAACCCGACTCCGCTGAACCCGCTGCCGACCCCGACTCGACCGAGCCTGACGCGACGAACCCTGACTCGGCGGATCCCGACCCGACCGAGCCCGACTCCACGGGTCCTGGAGCGGGCGTTGGCTCCGACGCCATCGGCGAGGCGACTGCCACCTCGGTCTCCTGTGACGACAACGCCGCCTGTTGTGGCACTGACGTGAGTTGCTACGCCCTGTCGGTGGAGTGTCCGGGAATTGCGACGACCCGGGCACTGGTGAAGTTGACGCAGCCGAGCGAGTCCGTCGGGACGGTCGTGTTCACTACGGGCGGATATGGTGATGCGCTCTACGACAGTGGTCTTGAGTTTTCGAACCTCGTCGTCAGCGAGCTGTACGACGCGGGTTACGCCTCGGCGCAGATCCAGTGGACGGATACCGGGGGCTGGCTTCAAGGGCCCGGGGGGCCTCGCAAGCTCGCCTGCCGCCCGTCGACGGCCATGCGCTGGATCTACGAAAACCACCACACCGGTGGGCAAGACACTGGTTTCTGTGCCGCAGGGGGAAGCGGCGGCGCCGGACAGATCGCTTACGCCTTGGCGCACTACGGGCTGCACGACGTGCTCGACTTCGTCGCTGTCAACGGAGGCCCACCGATGGCGCGGCCCGATCTCGGTTGCCTGTGCGACGACCCCACGCCGCTAGCGATCCCCGCTTGCGGCATCAACAGAACCGTCTGTTTCGACGAGCGCGTCGCTTCGGTGTTCGACACCATGTTCGACGATGACACGTGCAGCAGCGCCACCGAGGCCGATCGCGGCGCGCTGCTCGAGGCTGGCGTGCTCGCCCCCGATGCCACGCTGAACTACCCCACCACCAAGGCGATGGTCCTCTTCGGTGCCATCGATGACACGATCGGGCTGAGCCATGGCCAGCTGTGGGGCGACGCGGTTACCAGCGAGCTTTCGTTCACCTGTATACCCAATACCCCCCACGAGTTCGAAAACACAACGGAAGGCGCGCGGGCGACCTTCGACGCGCTCGCGGAAAACTGCCGCCCCCAGCTCCGACGCTGAGCGAGCCCCGACGCTGAGCGCGCCCCGACGCTGAAGTGTGGCAGGAGATATCGGCGTTGCCGCTGGTGGCCGATTCGTCGCCGCAGTTCGTGCAAGAGCTGTCCGCGGCAGATGCTTGTCACGATGGTTTCGCCAGCGCCTTGGCACACTTCGTCGAGGCCTACGAACGCATTCCGGACTTGCCACAGGAGGAGGGCTCGCTGCTTTCGAACATCGAACCCATCCTGCCCAAGTCCGCCGAAGTCATGGGCAGCTACGCGACGCAAGCCAGCCGGGCCCAGGAGCGAGAGCAGGCGATCACCGACGAACAGCGCCAGGCGCTGGCCTACTTCCTCTTGCCCGAGGGGCGCTCACTTCTGGACTTGTTCGACGGCTATGTCGAAGCCGGCGGCGAGATCGATTCGCTGCTGCGCAAGAGGGCGGATGCGGCCACCGTGGTCGCGAAAGACCGCAGCCGGGCCGCTGCGCTCCGGGGCAGCGCCATCGGCATCCTTGGTCAGCTCAGAGCGGCGCTCGCCGGCGAGCTGCGCGCCGATCCCAAACGCGCGGCCAGCGTCGACCAACAGATGTTCGCCTACGTCGACCGGCTGCAAGAATCCCGCGCCAAGGGCGGTCCCACCGCAGCGCCTCCGCCCGCTCCCCCGGCAGCGCCCGCGAGCTGAAGCGCGAGCGGCCCCAGCCCGGCCGGCGATTGGGGCTTCGGGCGGGCGTTACTTCCGGCGTTCTTCCACCAGCGTAAATCAGCGGCGCGAAGTATGTGCTGACGAAGGAATGTTCTATTCCCGCGGCGGCGTGGAGCGGGCTCCTTTGGTGGCACGAGCGCGGCGCTGGGCTTTTCCTTTTCCGCACTCCACACAGCGTATACGCGCGTTTGCCCTGTTCGGGCCGAGAGAGTACCGTTGCCGGTGGAGAAGGATATGAGATCAACGACTCACTTGACGAAAGCTTGTTTTGCGCTGGGCATGAGCGCCGTGACCGCCTTGGCGGCGCAGGATGCGAGCGCCTGTGGCGGCCTGTTCTGCAACGCCGCGCAGCCCGTGAACCAGGCCGCGGAGCGCATCATTTTCGCGGACAATGGCGATGGCACCGTCACCGCCGTGATCGAGATCCAGTACGAGGGTCCGCCTGACGAGTTCGGCTGGGTGCTGCCCGTGCCTGCCGGTGAAACGGACGTCGGCGTGGGCTCCACCATCTCGCTC
>JBNKZR010000622.1:0-3772 GCA_050301735.1 Polyangiaceae bacterium
TCACTGTTCATCTGGGCTCGGCCCACTCCTTTTCTTTTCCCGGGTCGGCCCACGCATTCACGTGCCTCACTCTCCCGCTACCAGTCAGGTCCCGCATGCTAGCGACCCAGCGCCTGCTCCATCGTCATGGCTTCTCGGCCGTACAGGTAGAATGTCTTGTTCACTGCGGCGGGGCTGTCGAAGGCTGTCGCAACCATCGAACCGAGATCTTCCGCCGCGAGCCAGTGCGCTGGCAATGGCTGCGCACCAAGCACCATCGCTTTGCCACCTCGAATCGCAAGTGGAAGCGTGTCGAAGATCATACTGGGCCTGAATATCGTGAATGGCACCGCCCCCTGGGTGAGCAGCGACTCCGCTTCGAGCTTGGCATCAATCATGCCGAAGTCGCGTCGCTCGTCGCTCACACTCGCGCCCGATACATAGCCAACCCGTTTCAACCTCTTCGAATCGCCCTGCGCGAGGACAGCCCGGACCACCCTTGCTTCCAAGTACCAGTCGGGTAGGTTGGAGACGCTGATGTGAACGGCATCACAGCCGTCGAGCGCACGCCGAAGGTCTTCCGCTTTCTCCGCATCCCCTCGAAACGCCTCGACCCCGGTCACCGCAGCGGACTCCGCATAGTGGCGGCTCATCGCCCGTACCTTCCATCCATTCCGGCTCAGGTGCTCAACAGTCGGACGCCCGAGCAGCCCGCTACCGCCGATCACCAGTATGGTCTTGTTCATCGCGAGCCTCCGTTCTGCTCAGCAGCCACCGTGCATCGCGTGTGCCAAAGAGGGGCTGGTTTCTGCCTCCTCACGCGGGCAATCCACTACGCGAAAGCGAAGATCTTGCGAAGGGGGAGCTCCCCCCGCTTCGCTTTTGCGTGCACGAGGGTCACGGCCTGACCGTGGTCAGCCCGACCGGTGCCTCGAGATTGCGGATAGTTCGTAGGCTGCTAGGTTGTGCGTCAGTGGTGCGAGGGGCAAGGGTTGCAGTATCGGCGTTGCCGTTGCTCTTGGGAGCATGCGAGCAGACAGTGCCTGATGGCGCCCAGGTGGAGATCCGCGGGACGGTCATAGCGGACGGTGCACCGGCGATCGACCAGCGCGTCTTTCTCCATCGCGATTCGACGTGGGGTGAGACGCTCGGCGGCACGGGTGCCTACCCCGTCGCCCTCGCCCTTCTGAGCTGCCTACTCGAAGAGGTGGATACCGTTGGCAGTTGTGACGCTTACAAGACGACCACGACAGACGACGAAGGAGCGTTTGTCTTTTCACTGCTGGGAAGCGAAACCAAGAACGAGTTCGACCAGTCGCTGGGGTTCGAGGCGTCAGTCAACAATGGCCACGCCGGCCTCGCCGGCGCCGTAACGACCACACACTTCGAGATCTGGACGGAAGAGATGTCCCTCGGCGAGTTGGAGCTTTGGCCATCCGGCCCCGCCGTGAACGCGTCCGAGACCGAAGTGCTAGTAGACTGGTCCTCAGTCGGTGTTCAAGAGGACGACTCTTGGACCACGGTGGTCCGGTTCTTCGTCGCGCAGGAATCCGTCTTCGGGCTCGATCAACTGGCGGGGCTGCTCTGGGCTGAGCGACTGGCAGAGGGGGAGTCACTCGCGGTACCGCTGCAGGTGTTGCAAGATCAAGAGGCCGCCGTCCGCATCCAGGACTATGCCCGCGATACGGTTCGAACGAGTCCTGCGGTCCGAATCCAGGGGAGTCTCACTCCCGTTTCCCGAGGCGCTCAATGCGTGTTCACCACCAGCCTGGAGACCCGCACTGATTCGCCGTGTCGGTTGACGGACGGCGACTTCGTGAAGGTCTTCGAAGGCGCGCCCAAAGTGTGTGTGGAAAAGGAAAGTGACGCGTCCGCCAACACAGACGAGGCCAGAAGAGAGACAGCGCCTCTCTCCCAATGTGCAGAAACCGGCTTTGAAGAGGTCATCGTTGACCTGGGCTCGTCAGATATGCGGAGCGAACTCTTCGTTCATGCTTCGGCCGTGGGGCTCCCGTTCTCGTTGGTTGTTTCCGTGTCTGAAGATGGCATCGCGTTCGAAGACCTCGCGGACGAAGTGTTGCCCTTCTCGCGGATACCCATTGGACGGGAAGCCCGCTTCATTCGTTTTCGCCGCGAGGTGGCGATTGGTGAGGACGCTGTCGGCGTTCTCGAATTCTTCGTCAACGAGATGAGCGTGTTCTAGCGCCGCTCGAGTCCGGAAACCGCCATACGCCTGTTGCTAGAGCCCTTCGAGGTCGACGGTGAGAGACCCACGCCTCAACGTTCACAGTGTGCCAGGGACTGTGAGCTTTCGTCCACACAGCAGGTGGCCTCGTCGAGGGAATTCGCGGAGTGTCGCCTGGCACGGGTCATGCTGGTAGCGTCCGTCGATGCTACTCGCCAAACATTACCGTACGGCGTACGGCTGCCTGTTGATTGCGTTCTGTTCAGCCGCCTGCGGTCCTTGCACGTCGGCGCCTCCGGTTCTGGTGACGCGGGCAGCAGTGTGTGAACGATGGTCCACCGACCTGACCACCATCTGCCAAACCGTTGGCGAAAACGATGAGACGTGTGAGCACGTGCCGAGTCGTGTCCATTGTGCGGCCTGGACGTGCACTGATGGCTTCGGCCTGGGGGGTGCCGTGAAAGGCGACCCCGTCTGTTTCAAGTGGGAGCCCCAGGAGTCTACGCTCGGCTGCTGATTGAGCCCGTGCGTCGCCAGGAACCGCTCAACCCCGCCTTCGTCGCACCCCCAACCGCATCGACCAATCCCTCCTCCGTATCAGCGCTTTTGCCGTCGTCGCCCAATCGTCATACCAGCGATACAACGCCAACTGAGCTTCCTCCACCGTCGGAGCTCGAGCAACTACTGCTCCTTGCGCGGCCATCGTCGATGGGTTTGAGGGCGGCTCGGGCCAGAGCTTCGTTTTCGTCGGCCTGGTTACCCCAGGCGATGAGTTGGCTGACGTGGACGTTCAGCGCGTCGCGCAGCCGTGGTATCTTCGGGCGGCTCGGGCACGACACGCGAGCGGAACGCGCAATGGCTGGAGCGAACTCAGGTCGCAGGCTTGCTCTCAAAGGCTTGCTTTGTGCCGCCGAACGCGAGACGACACCCATCATGGATCCCGAGACGACCAAGATCGTGGGCGCCCTGGGGATGGTGGTCCTCGCCGTAGGGGGGCTGTTCGGCGTGATGCGATATCTCGCCCAGCAGCGAGAGAATGTGCTCGCGCGCTTTGCCGCCTTCGCGCAGCGCCACCCGGGGTTGAAGGCAGTGGTGCGCACCGAGCAGCTGGGCGCGGGCGTGCCGGGGGTTCTCGCCAGGCAGTATCCCGCGATCGAGGGCAGCTACGGTGGCGCCGAGGTGGTGGTCTACTTCAGCCTGCCCCCCAACGCGGCGCAGGACGGCTCCGTGCGCAGGACCCTATTCGTGGCGCACCCGCCCGGCGGGTTGCCCGCCGGCCTGATGATCCGGCCCCGGTCCCTCTTCGACGCTCTCGGGCGGGCCAGCACGACCGGCGACCCGGCGTTCGACGACCACTTTGCGGTCGAAGCTCGAGACGAGGATGCCCTGCGTCGCTTCCTGACCCCCCGCAAGCGCGCCGCTCTGCTCGACACCGCCCGACACTCGCCCGAGCTCGGCGTCTACGAGAGCCTCGGCGTGACGCTGTACTTGAAGGGGCTGCACTCTGACCCCCGCACCCTCGAGTATGGCCTCACCCTCGCGACAGCCCTCGCCCGCGAACTACGGTCGAGCTAGGCCGTCGCAGTCGGCCTCCAGCGCTTGGCGCGA
>JBNKZR010000623.1:0-3766 GCA_050301735.1 Polyangiaceae bacterium
CACGTGACGCTCACCGGCGGCGGGGCGATCGAGTTCACAGCCGGCGACTTGGGGGCCGGCATCGCCGCGCTCTCCGCCTCCCACCGTCTCGGCGCCAGTACCGCCCTCATCACCGAGAACTGGTTCTTCTACTTCCCGAGCGGGGACGGTCCTTGGAATGGCCCATTGTTCGTTCTTCCGTCCGGCGGCGTGCGACTCTTCGGCACCCAATACGCGGTCGATCTGGCCCTCGTACCGGTCATCACCCTCGACAGCGACGTTCCCGTCGTGCCGTTGCCGTGGCTATCGTTCGCCTGGAACTGGACCGTCGACCCGTAGCGCCCCCCATCGCCGAGTTCGACATCAACGCCATCGCGCAGGATCGGCCCGCGTTTGCAGGACGGAGTTCCCGCGACCATGGCCCCCCGCGTCGTTTGCGGACGGGCAAGGACCATTCGCCCCCGACGCGCATTGAGGTACACTTGTCGTTCACTTGGAACCGGGCCAGCACATTCACGAGTTGCTGCACGTCGCAGCAGCTAGCTTGTTCGTCGTTGCGGGAGCATCGGCGCTGCTCGAGTATCGCAACCTGCGAGAACGAGTCGTCTTGGCCTACGGCGCCATGTGCGGGTGTGCCGCGGCCTATGCCTGCCATGTGGTGATATCCCACAACCTACCGAAACAAGGTACGTTCTGGATCCCGTGGACGTCTCTGGGACTGGTCGTGACGTTCGGAGCGACCTTCTTCTATCTGGTCGCGATGGGCCAGTTCGTGGGTGCACGCGGGCGGCTGTTTCGGGTACCCCTGATTGTCCAGCTGGGCATCACCGTGGGTGCGGTTGCCAATCTGGTGATGTACGCCTTCACCAACCGTTCGTTCCTGTTCGTGCCGGTGCCTCGCACGACGGTGGGAGCGAATCAGTATGCGCTGGGAGAGGGCGCCTACTCCTTGTTGCCACCCGCCGAAGCAATGGCAGCGCTCTTCATGCTGAGCTTCGTGTTCGGCGTGGGTTACTTGTTGGTGCACCTCTTGCGGACCAAGTCCCGCGAGAGACTCGTCTATCTGGGGCTGTGCTCGACGACGCTGATCGTGATGAACGACTCGCTGGTCGCCATGGGCGCGTACGGCGGTGTCTACCTCATCGCTTTCACCAAAGCGTTCGAGACGGTGCGCATTCATCGATACATTCACGTTCGCTCACGCGAGCGTATCGAGCGTCGCCTGCGGCAGGCCGAGAAGATGGAAGCGATCGGGCGGATGGCTGGCGGCATTGCCCACGACTTCAAGAACATCCTGACTGCCGTCGGCGGCAGTGTGGAGTTAGCCAAGGAGGTCGTCGATGCGGACCACCCCGCCGCCGAGGACCTGCAGGCTGCAGAGCAAGCCGTCGACCATGGTCAACGACTCGTGGGGCAGCTCTTGGATGTGGCACGCTCCAAGGAGACACAGACGGAATACGTGGATCTGAACGCCTTCTTGTCCGAGACCGTCAACTTTCTGTCGAGTGTTGCCCTCGCCGGCACCAAGCTCGAACTTCAGGTGGATCCCGAGCTCGGTGGGGTGATGATGTCTCGTGGTGAACTGACTCGGGTCTTGATGAACTTGGTCATCAACGCACGAGAGGCGATGCCCCAAGGCGGCACCATTCAGATCCGCGCGAGTGCAGCCCCGCGCACACCCCGCCTGTCCCCCGTCGGGAGCCCCTCCGAGGTGCAGATCAGCGTCGTCGACCAAGGCCACGGCATTCCACAGGACGTTTTGGAGCACATCTTCGAGCCATTCTTCACCACCAAAGCCGAACACGGAGGCAGCGGACTCGGCCTGGCGACGATCTACTCGATCGTGCACAACGCTGGCGGGCAAGTGGAGGTCGAGTCCCACGTTGGGCGGGGGACGAGCTTTCACATCCGGCTGCCTCGCTCCGCGAGCTGATGCCCAACGAAAACAGCCACGAGCGGGCGCCCATGGCTGTTTTTGTCATTTCGCGCGGGAACGTGCTTAGAACTGCTTGAAAAAGTCCCAGGATCCCCAACTGCGCGCGCGTGTCCACGCTCGGCAACTCAGCCCTGGGGTCCCCCCCCGGACGTTGGATTCAGCTGTGCTAGATGACTCGCGCACAGCTGGCGCTCCAAAGCGTACGACTCCTTCCGCTTCTTGGCGCCGCTACTCGCAACGCGCGCAGAGCTGGTCGACACATGCGGCACCGAGGCCACAGTCGACGTCGTCGCTACAAGCCTCGCCCTCGGGCGCAACGGGTACACATTCCGTACCACTGCAGTAGCTGCCGTCGGGACACGTCGACGAGCTGCACGGCTCCGTCGCTTCGACGCAGCCCTCCGAGGTGCACTCGAGCCCGACGTCACAGCTCGAGAGCGAACACTCCTCACCTAGCCCGCCGAGCGGGACACAGACGCCTTCGCGCGTCTCGAAGTCCAGCAGCTCGCAGCGGCTCTCCATGCAGATGACCCCCGGGGAACCGTCCCCCGGAGATGAACGGCATGGCTCGCCGAGCCGCGCGGTGGCGACTCGGCAGCGCGCAACCCCATCTTCATCGGGAAGGCAACTCGTGTACGGTCGGCAGTCACTGACGCGAACGCTCTCGTTGCGACAGCGTTCACCCACGTCCCGCGCGACACCGCAGACCCCCTCAGACTCGCCTTCGTCGATCAAACACACCTGGTAGCGTGGGCAGTCCGACGCGAGCTGGCACGGCAGCTGCTCGGCATACTCCGAGCAGCCCACATCCGAAACACAAAGCAGGCCGGCCTCGCACGAGCTGTCGCTGAAGCATGCCTCACCCAAGCCACCGGGAGCTTGACGCTCCACACAATAGGCCTCAAATTCGACCCCGGAGGAGACGTCGACGCAAACCAGGTCGAACTGGCAACCGACGAAGAGGCACGACTCACCCAGCCCCGGGCGCGGCGTGCACTGCGTTGCAGGGCAGGCATTGTCGTTCTGGCGGCAGAAGTCCCTGGGATCCGCGCAATCCTCACCGGAGGAGCAATAGCCCCCTGAAAGCACCAGGCCACGAACGGGCACTTCGTCATAGCACCTGACGTTCGTCGCGAAATCCCGTCGAAAGTCTTCGCAGCTCTGCTGTCCTAGACGCGTCAGGCAAGCGCCGGCACTCGCTCGCTCGAACTCCAAGAAGCCCTGATCGATTCGTTGCTGGCGCGACGGGGTACCGTCGTGCGCGACCTGGTCACGCACGACGACCTCGTGGGGTTGGAGTGAGTATCCCGAGATCGCGTGCGTGGGGTGGGCGTGCAGACATTCCGCAAGCCGCGCGTGGACGGCCAGCATCACCTCCTCGCGGTATTGTCGCAGAGTGCCCTCGTACGGCTCGGCAGGCGGCGGCGTGTCCGCAGATGCGTCGAGGTCCGGAGCAGCGCCGCCGGAACCGTCAACTCCCGCGCCAGCATCGACTTGCCCGTTCGCCTGTGACCCACCTGCCGGCGAGTCAGCGTCAGGCGCCGCCGCGCTCGGCGTCTCAGGCGCCGTATCCAGACCTCGGGTTGGCTCTGGCGCGGCGCCAGCATCCGGCTGGCGCACCGCCGCGTCACTGACAGAGGTCCGCTCGCCATCTTCGGGCTCAGACGTGTGGTCAGCCAGTGAGCTGACATCGTCGTCAACCGCACCGCCACATCCGACACGCCGACGCGGAAGCTGTCCGTCTCGGTGCCGGCGAAGGCGTTGCGCAGCTGTTCGACCAGTCCCTGCGGGGACAGGCCGATGGAATAGCCATAGGCGTTGAGCGCCAGCCGCAGTTCCTTGCGGCCGCCG
>JBNKZR010000624.1:0-3763 GCA_050301735.1 Polyangiaceae bacterium
TGGGGCAGCTCGCAGGTGGAGTTGCCCACGACTTCAACAACCTGCTGTTGGTCATGCAAACCCACCTCGAGTTTGCCCGCTCCGCGGTGGAAGCCGGCGAGGATCCCCTGCCCGAGCTCGACGCGATCGCAGCGGCCAGTCAACGTGCCCAGGAGATCACTCGTGGCCTGCTCACCATCGGGCGACGCCAACCGCACCAACCGCGCATCTTGAATCTGACGACCTTCGTCCACAGCACGATGAAACTGCTCCGGCGGGTCATCCCGGAGTCCATGGAGGTGGAGGTGAGCGTCGGCTCGGAGCCGTGCTTCATCCGCGCAGACGCCGGCCAACTGGAGCAGGTGCTCATCAACGTCTGCTTCAACGCCCGCGACGCCATCGACGGCGGGGGACGGATCACCGTCGGCCTGAAGCAAGTTCAACCGGACGAGGCTGGTGATGATAGCTGGCTCGCCCTCACCGTGCACGACACCGGGTGCGGTATGGATGAGGCCACGCTCGCGCGTGCTTTCGAACCGTTCTTCACCACCAAGCCGGTGGGTAGCGGCACGGGCTTGGGTCTGAGCATGGTTCACAGTCTCGTTTCACAGAACGGCGGGCGTATAGAACTCGACAGTGCCCCAGGGCAGGGCACTTCGCTCACGCTCCTATTTCCCCAATCACGAGAGCCGAGCACTTCCGCAGAGACGCAAACCAAGACCGAAGCGCATCCAACGCGTTGCTCCGGCACGATCCTCGTCGCCGAGGACGATCCTTCGGTGCGGCGAATCGTCAAGCGAGTACTCACTCAAGCGGGTTATCAGGTCCTCGAGGCCGAAAACGGGCAGCTCGCGGTGGAACTCTTCGAGACCCACCACGCCGAGATTGACTTGGTCATGTTGGACGCCGTCATGCCCACGTTGGGCGGCAAGGACGCGTACGAGCAGATCTCCCGCATCCGACCTGGGGTGAGGACCCTATTCAGCAGCGGGTATTCGGCGGAGGCCTTGCCCCAATCGTTCCTCGAAGCCCGCGGCTTGAGCGTGCTCCCCAAACCGTACCGACCCGACGCACTTCTGAAGGCTGTGGGGCAAGCACTGGGAGCGGAATCGAAGACAGGCCCGCGCACATCCTGACTTCAGGAAGTGCCGACCAGTTCAGACCCGCAAGCTGCCGCGATCTGGATGCGTTGCACCGGGCTGCGTCCCCGTCGTGAAGGTGAAATATTACCGTCAGATTCCGGTCTGCAGGCACCGTCGGACGCCCCTGCACCGGCGGATCGCACTCATCCGAACCGTGGTCGCATCGAGGGCTGCCTAGCACGCCGAGCACGGCTATGATGCCCCCATCATGCGAACCCACGTTCCCGTGCTCCTGACTCTCCTCGTCGCGCCAGCAGTCGCCTGCTCGGCGAACGACGAGCCACCTCCTTCACCTGCCGGTTCCGGCGTCAGCGCCGGAGGCGAAGGCACGATGGTCGTGACTGGTCCCGACGGGGAACAGATCGTCGTCGACTCGGAAGGCAATCCCGTCGGTCCGTCTGGAGGCGTCGTCATCGATCCGGAGACGGGCCAGCCCGTGTCCGGCGGAAGCTCGGCTAGTGGCGGCGGTGCATTCGTGGAAGAAGACGACGGCATCATCGTCGAAGACAGCGTCGTGGTGCCCGCCGGCTGCGGCGACGGCACCCTCACCGAAGACGAGGCGTGTGACGACGGCAACACGGTGGGCGATGACGGCTGCAACGCCGATTGCCTGAGCGTGCTGCCCGGCTACAGCTGTGCTCAACCGGGAAAGCTGTGCCAGCCCATCGCCCGCTGCGGCGACGGCTTGGTGGCACCTTCGGAGCAATGCGACGACGGCAACGAGGCCTCTGGCGACGGTTGTTCTGACCGCTGCCGCGTGGAACTCGGCAAGAAGTGCGAAGGCCAGCCAAGCACGTGCACGAACACGACTTGCGGCGACGGTGTACGTGAAGGCGCCGAAGCTTGCGACGACGGCAACACGAACCCTTTCGACGGTTGCTCCTCCCTGTGTTTGCGTGAGCCCAACTGCGAAGGACTGTCCTGCACTTCCGAATGTGGTGACGGCCTCGTGATCAACGAAGGCTGCGACGACGGCAACACGATCGACGGTGACGGCTGCTCGTCGACGTGTGAACCCGAAGCCGGCTTCATGTGCGTACGCGACACCGCGTGCGAGCTCATCAACGGTGAGTGTGTGCTACGGGTTCCCAGCGTCTTCCGTGACTTCTCGACCGGGCACGCCGACTTCCTGCCCTCCGGCACCATCATGGCAGCGCGCCTGCTGCGAGGCCTGGTGAACGATGACCTCGACGAAGAAGGACGGCCGGTGTTGTCACCCGGGGGGCCCTCCGCCGAAGCCTTCATCGATTCAGCAAACA
The DNA here is from genome assembly GCA_050301735.1 of Polyangiaceae bacterium. Lineage (GTDB taxonomy): Bacteria > Myxococcota_A > Polyangia > Polyangiales > Polyangiaceae > SZUA-265. Next base: position 2,381 of record JBNKZR010000624.1, read on the forward strand.
GCTTCTCGCAATGGTACCGCGACGGCGACCACACCGAGACCTTCGTCGACGAGCTCGTTCTGTTCGACAACGGCCGCGGTGGTTACGTCAATCGTTTCGACGCAGAGGGCAACTACTTCACGTCCACCGGTGGTCCCAACGAAGAGAACTACCCGGGCGGCGCCACGCTTGCGGCCTGTGAAGACAGTTGCCGCACCTACGTGGCCAACGAGGACTTCAACGCCGGCTGCAACAACTACTGCAACCCGCTCGCAGGCGCAGCGCAGCAAGCCCGAGATCAGGTGCAGCAGGCCGAAGATCGCTTGACCCAGGCGATTCAACAGTACGGCCCAATCCCTGAAGGCGATGCAGGCGTGGTCCCGACCCAGATTGTTACCGCGCAAGAAGACCTGGCCGACGCCGAAGCGGCACTCGAAGCGGCCCAAGCTGACGCAGCGGACTGCGCCACCGAATGTGAAGAGGGTATCGAGGCAGGCACCGAAGAGTGCGCCGCGACCTGTCTGCCCTGCAGCAGCTCACCCGATCAGTACTGCACCGGCGGCGAGGTGTTCGAATGGGAAGGCAACCCCCTGTTCTTCCCAGTGGACGAGATCGGCGGCAACCTGGGCACCTGCACGATGGACGGCCAAGACGGCTGTGCTCGCGTGCCCGCCCAGTACGGCTACAACGGCTGGCCCTTCGAGTTCGACATCTTCCCGGGCGCGTCGGAGCACAACTTCCACTTCACAAGCGAAGTCCAGTACTGGTTCCAGTACGACGCCGACATGAACGCGACCCTCGACTTCACGGGTGATGACGACGTGTGGGTGTTCCTCAACGGCAAGCTCGCTGTCGACATCGGCGGCGTGCACGTTCCGATCAACGGCTCGGTCACGATCAACGCCGCCGCGGGCACGGTAACGTCGGAAGTGATCGAACCGGGCGACGCCATCGACGACCCGCCGAAGGACGTCTTCGACGACAGATTCACCACCGAAGACTTTGGCCTGCAGCCGGGCAGCGTCTACAAGATCACAATCTTCCATGCCGAGCGTCAACCGGAAGGCTCGTCGTTCAAGCTCACGCTGTCGGGTTTCGAAGCAACGCCCAGCGATTGCACCGCAATCTGTGGCGACGGCGTGCTGAGCTTTGGCGAAGAGTGCGACAACGGGGACGCTGACAACGTCGGCGGCTACGGCGGCTGCAACGCGGACTGCACCCTGGGCGAGTTCTGCGGCGATGGCGTCGTCAACACGAACGAGGAGTGCGACGACGGCAACACGGCCAACGGTGACGGTTGCGACGACACCTGCAAGCTCGAGCCAGCTTGCGGTAACGCCGTGATCGAGTCGGTCGAGCGGTGCGACAATGGCAGCCAGTGCACCGACGGGACCGCCTGTACGG
>JBNKZR010000625.1:0-3759 GCA_050301735.1 Polyangiaceae bacterium
GCCCGTTGCTTCGACGGCAGCGAAGCCCCCCCTTTCTGGCCTTGGCAAGAGCTCTGGTCCCAGTTGTTCCCTGAGCACGGTGACCTCAGTGACGACGTGCTGGCCGATAGGGATTCGCCCCTCGGTGAGGACTCTGTCATCGGAGGCTCGGAGCGACGTCGGTTGGCTCTACGGCTCCTGTCACAACTCAAGACGTCGAGCAGGCAAACGCCGATGCTATTGGTCTTCGATGACGTCCATCTGGCGGGAGAAGAAACCCTCGAAATCTTGACGTTCCTGTGCGCGGCCACTTCGCTCGGCCCCGTTTCCGTCGTCGCCACTCGACGCCCCGCATCGCTCAGCAGGGCACGGCAAGCTCTCGATCGCTTGGAGCGTCATGCTCAACTCGTCGACCTGGCGCCATTGGGCCCCCGCAGTTCGCTCGAGCTCGTGCGGCTCTCCTGCCCCGCAGCCCTCAAGCCCGAAGACGAGCAGCAGTTGCTCCAACTCGCTGATGGCAACCCCCTCTTCCTCAAGGAGTTGGCACGCATTGCACCGGGTGGCGCCGTGAACCACTTACCACGACTCATCTCGTCGGCAATCGACGACCACCTGCGTGCGCTACCTTCGGAGACCGTGCAGGCGCTTCACTGTGCCGCCTTGATCGGAGAGCGCTTCGAGCTGCGCCTCGTCGCCCATTGCCTGAAAGCCAGCGTGGCCAGCGTGGCCGAATCTTTGGCGGCGGCGGTCGAATCGGGCGTCGTGCGGCTGCTCTCCCTCCGTGACGCGGAGTTCGCTCACGCGCTGTATCAGCAGCGCGTGCAAGAGACACAAGACCCCGCCGCCAAGCGCCGCACCCACCGTGCACTCGCGCAGGCGCTGCAGGGAGAGACCGCGATGTCCCCCGAGCATCTGGGAGCCATCGCCAGGCACCTGACATTGGCAGCCGAGTCGACCGAAGATTGGGCACGCGCTTGCGTCGCAAGCCAGACTGCGGGCGAGAGCTACGCATCCCAATTCGCGTACGAGACGGCGACCGAACACTTCGAGAACGCCCTAGAGTCAGGCGCGCACTGTGAATTGTCGATCGACGACCGCATCCGCGTGGAGCTACGCTTGAGTGAGTGCCTCGTGAACTGTGCACGCAGCGACCGGGCACGCGAAGCTCACGCGCGGGCACTCGAGCTGGCAACACAGACGCAAAGCGCGGTTAGCTTGGGGAAGTGTCTCGTGGCGGAGTATTGGCTGGACACCGACCCTATCAAAGAGGGAACGCCGCTGCTTCAGAAAGCCGGTGACGTGCTCCGCGACCTCCCAGATGCGGAGTTATCTCTCAGAGCTCAAGTCCATGCCGTTCGCGCAGAGGGCAACTTGTTCGAGCTGGCTCAGGACCTTCGCGCCAGCGACGCGCGTGCGGCCGTCGAACTGGCCGAACGCTCCGGGGACCTGACCGCGATTTCCCGAGCCCGCTACGCCGACGCGATGTCCCGTTGGGGTGACCCGAATGGCCACCATGAATGGCTCCACGTGCTCCAACGAGCGGACGAGGCAGCCCGACGGGCTCACGACGACCGCCTCATCGCCAGAACAGCCTTGTTGCGCGTCGCAGCTTTGCTCGAGCGCGGCCGCGTTGCTGAAGCAGAAGTTCTGTCGATGGCAACCAGTCGCTATGCGAACGACCTCAACTTGGCGTTTGAGGTGTACTGCAACCGAACTCGCGACGTAGGCCTCAGCATCTTTCGCGGCGAGCCCCATGCACGGCGGGCCATTTCCGAGATAGCGCAGCAGGGCGCAGGAGTCGCACCGCACTTCGCCCAACACCTGCAGGTAGGCCAAGTGCTCATCGCTGCTTTCGAATTCGGCGATGCTGCAGCCATGCACGCCTGCACGGAGTCGATCGCCGACCTGAGCTTGAACGACACGTCCCTCCTCGTGATACGCGCCTTCTACTTACAGACGTTTCGCCGTCAGCGCCGTGACGTCTATGGGCTTGCGCACGAGCGGACGTGCGACGGATTTCCCCTCAACAACCTACGGCTGACGTTGTCGTGTTTTCTCGCGGAGCTGCACGCCTGGTTCGGTGAGCACGAACGCGCTAGGGCATCCTACGAACTCCTGCTGCCTCTTCAAGGCTACCTGTGCATCACTGGTGCCGGCGCCACCCTTCCTGGACCCGTTTCGTACACCCTGGGGCGCGTCGCCCACTTCCTCGGCAAGACAGACGCTGCCCGTCTGCACTTCGACGACGCTCGGGATCTGTGTGAACGCCTGCGCTCGCGTCCCTGGGTGCAACGCTGCGAGACCGCCCGCGAGCGACTGGCGTCTCCGTACAATGCGCGCGGCGGGATACGACCGCTGGGCAAACCGTCACGGTAATCCACTACCTCTTTGACGTTGCGCGGCAAGAACCATCGCGCCGCAGCTCTGGTGTCGGCCGAGGCGGACGGGTCGAAACGTAAATTTATCTCCCGCCCTTGGGGTGGCTTTGCCCCTGTTCTCCAAGGAGGTCACGCACTCTGGTCGCCAAATCGTCGTTCGTGAGGGGCTTCTGCATGAACTCGACGCGATCTCCTAGGTCCGCCCGCTTAGTCAACACTCCGTCGGCGTAGCCGGAAATGTAGAGCACTTTGGCCCGAATCCCCATCGTCGACAACTTCTCGACCATTTCCACCCCGTTCATCTCCGGCATAATGACATCCGTGATGACCAAGTCGACCGTGGGGCTATGCGACAGGATGCGGATCGCCTCTCGGCCGCCCGTGGCATTGGTCACTTCGTAGCCCATTCGCCGAAGCGTTCGCCCCAGTGCGTGGCGCACGAGCGGCTCGTCGTCAACGAGTAGTATTCGTCCCTGCGTGGGTCCTCGTCGAACGGTGGAGACCGGCGGAATCGTCCGTACCTGCTCGTGAGTTCGGGGAAGGTAGATCCTAAACTCCGTCCCGACCCCAACAGCACTCTCGAGATCGATGTATCCACCGCTTTGGCGCACGACCCCATACGCAATTGCGAGACCGAGCCCGGTGCCTGATTCTGACGCCTTCGTGGTGAAGAACGGCTCGAAGATGCGCCGCCGAGTCTCTTCATCCATTCCTTCTCCCGTATCTGCAACAGAGAGAAGAACGTAGTCGCCCGCATCCAGAACTGGCTTCTGACCGGCTTCGAGATGAATGTTGCGAGTTCGTAGGCTCAAACGCCCCCCCGTCGGCATGGCATCTCGTGCATTGACTGCCAAGTTCACGAGCACCTGCTCGATCTGAGCGGCATCGGCCTTGATCGGGTGCGACGGTGACTCCAGATCTACCTCAACCTCGATACGTTCGCCCAAGAGACGGTTGAGCATCGGAGCTATGTCACGGACGGTTTGGTTCAGGTCCATTGGTCGCGCGTCGAATACCTGGCGCCGTGAGAACGCGAGCAACTGACGGGTGAGACGCGTTGCGCGGTCCGCCGCACGGCGAATCGTCTCGAGGTCGGGTCGATGCTCGGAGTTCGCCGGGGACTCGGCGAGCACGGACTCAACCGCCACGCAGATGGCAGCGAGCATGTTGTTGAAATCGTGGGCAATTCCCCCCGCCAACCGACCGATGGCCTCCATCTTCTGTGACTGGCGTAGGTCCTCAGACAAACGATCCCGATCACGAAGCACTCTTGCCAACTCCAACGTGATGGGGACCTGCCCGCACAGCGCCCGCAAGACCTCTCCGTCGCTCTGGGTGAACGGACCGCGCCCAGGATCTGCCAGCAGACAAACGGCGCCCACGACTGCTCCCCGCACCAGCA
>JBNKZR010000626.1:0-3754 GCA_050301735.1 Polyangiaceae bacterium
GACTGGGATACATCCAACGTCGAGGACATGGGCAGAATGTTCGAGGACGCCGCCTCCTTCGACGGGGACATCGGGGACTGGGATACATCCAACGTCGAGGACATGGGCAGAATGTTCATGGACGCCGCCTCGTTCAATGGGGACATCGGAGACTGGGACACATCAAGCGCGTACACTATGGGTGGCATGTTCTGGAACGCGGTCTCTTTCAATCAGAACATCGGAGGCTGGGACACGTCCAACGTCGATGACATGTTGAGCATGTTCCAAGGAGCCAGCGCGTTCGACCAGGACATTGGTGGCTGGGACATCTCCAACGTCGGTTACTTCGCCGATATGTTCTACGAAGCTGAGCTCTCCACCGAGAACTACGACGCTCTTCTCATCGGCTGGTCCGCCCAAGCCGTGCAGTCGGATAGGTGGTTCGATGCGGGAACGTCGACCTACAGCACAGCCGCTGCGTCCGCGCGGACAAGGCTCGTCGACGTGTTCTCCTGGAACATCAATGACGGCGGCCCGGAGTAGACCGGGCACTTGGACAGGCTGCGGCTGGGTTGGCCCGGGGTAACTGCACGCCAGCAGGGCACCCAGTACCGCGCTTTCACGGGCCACCGGTCTCACCGTGCGACGCAGAGAGCCTTGTCGGCACGCGCTTCTTGCCGAGCTTGCTGGAGGCAGGCGCCGCGCTCAGCCTTGGTGCCCTGGGTGCGGCACATGTTCGATTCTGCCTTGTATGCGGACCAGGCTTGGCGTCGACACTCCGTGTAGGAAGACGGCTGGGTGCCAGCGAGGACCACGGCGGGCACGGCGACGGCGAAGAGGACGGTGAGGATCAGGCGGACGCGCTTGCGGAGCGGTCGGAAGAGGCGTGCCGACGCGGTGTTGGCGGTGGAAGTCTCGGGCTGGTTGCTGGCGTGATGGCCGCTTCGGTATCGGAAGAGCCAGCCGCATCGAGGACCTTGAGCAATTGAGCCGTCATGCTGCCCGCGTTGCGTCCGCGCTCGACCGCAATCTCTAGGAATCTGCGACTCGACGGAGCTGCATTCGCGAGTCGGTCGAGCCCGCGGTGGCGTCGAGCTTTGGCTTTGATCTCGGTAAGCTGTTGCAGGTGCTCTTCGGCTTCGATCTGCTGGCCACGATCCCAGCTGCGCTCGTGCTCGGCCACGAGCGTCGAGCCATCGAAGATACGGACGCGCTCGAGTGTGGCCCGAGGCGCATAGGAAAATCGAAGCGGGATTTTTGACCTGAAGATGAGTAGCTGTTCAGTCCCTCGCTTGGGGGCCGGCCCGAGTACAGAGACTCCGCTCCAGAACACGACTTGGTGCGTTGCGGCAGAGCTCCGGGACCAGGCCGCGTCTACCACCACCACCATCGACGACACCGAGTACTTCGCCGCGTATATCCGCGTCGCACCCAACCCTTGCGCCCGCACACGCTCCTCCATCAAGGTGAACGGACCGCGCAAGGCCAAGAAGATGGCCCTCAATTGGTTGGAAGCGAAGCGGCTCAGCGGGCCTGCTTGGTGGCAGCGCGAATACGAGCGGCAACGCCGCGACCGCATCCTGCTCAGCCACACGCAGCACGCGGTAGCTAGCGGAGGCGAGCACGCCCCCTTGCTCCTCCCACGCTGGCATGCCAGCGCGGGTCCGCGAGTTCGTCGTGGGTCATGTGAATCGCGTTACGCTGGTGGGATATCGCAGAGGCCCCCACCATATGCAGCGACCACCACACACCTGGTGTGCCGCGCCAATCGCAAGCAATCTGCGATGGGTTCGGACCAAGCTGGATCAGTCGAGGTCGTCGTGGCGATTCGCGATGAGCGCGGTGGCTTCGCCGTGGAGCGCCAACGACTCGACGTCGAGTGATGGACGAAGCAGACGAGACGCGGGTCTACATCGACGATAGCCTGATGTGCTCCAGCTCCTCTCCGTTGGATAGCTGACAGTCGCCTCGTCCTCCACCAGCCAAGCCGTCCTTCGGTTTGGTGAGTTCGAAACGACAGCGCATTCGAGTCTTCTGGTCCGCCGAACGCAGACTTGCCACGACGCGTCCGGTGTAGATCGTCAGAAAGGTTCGCCACCCGTCCACGCCCTCACTCACGTCGTAGTTCCACAGCGGTTCCCAATCAGGCCAATATGGGGACCAATCCGTCCACAGGTAGGCGGTTTGACCTTCGGGGACGGTCTCCACTATCTCGGAGTAGCGACCGGTGTACTCGGTGCCATCCGGCAGAGTCCCCCAGATCTTGCCTTGGGTGGGTTTACCCCCGTCGGACCTCCAAACCAAGGTTGCTGATTCGGTTGTGGTCGCCTCGGGGGCTCCCGTCGCGGTCTCCGTGCTTGGTTCCTCCAGATCGCCGACCGCCGTCCCGGTAGTGGAGCAGCCGACGGCCAACATCGTCAGAGTGCAAAGCCCGAGTGACTTCATCATCGTTGTACTGTTCATGTTCTCCTTTGCCGAGACGGCTAGTCGATACCGTCCTACCGCACGCGGCCTGCATCACGCATGCCACCGGCACGTTGAGCCCTCGCTCTCGACGACACCACTGCTCGCTCTCACCACCCAGTGACGTCCTGCGACCATTCTGCGTACCGGGGCGTGCACGAGGCAGTGCAGAAGTTGCGTTGAAATAGCCGACGAACTGACGACGACAGCAGCACGGGAACTGTGACTGCTCGTGTTCGTTCGATGCTCTTGCTCAGCTTGCGGCTGCACGACGGTCTCTTTAGAAACTTCCTCGAAAGGTGGTTTGCCATGACCGAACCTGCTCGCACTCAGTACACGCCACTGCCGTCGCCGGAACCCCAAAGTGAGCAGTCTCCGCTCCTAGGCTTGGACAGCGAAGAAGCGGCTCGGCGCTTGGCTCGCGACGGTGAAAATGCTCTCGAGGAGCAACATCGAAGCACTTTGCGCAAATTGCTGTCCTTCTTCTGGGGACCCATTCCTTGGATGATCGAAATCGCGGCTCTTCTATCTGCAGTCGTGCAGCAATGGGATGACTTCAGCATCATCGTGGTCATGTTGCTGCTAAACGCGTCGGTCGGCTTCTTCGAAGAGCACCGCGCAGACAATGCCATCGACGCACTGAAACGACGTTTAGCGCCCAACGCTCGAGTGCTTCGGGATGGGCTCTGGAGCGAGCTCCCGGCACGGCTGTTGGTCCGTGGGGACGTCGTACTGCTCAAGCTTGGCAATATCGTCCCAGCCGACATAGAATTGCGCGCCGGAGATTACCTGAGTGTAGACCAGTCGGCGCTGACCGGCGAGTCGCTACCCGTCGACAAGAAAACGGGAGACGTGGCCTATTCGGGTTCCATCGTTCATCAAGGCGAGATGAGGGGTGTCGTCACAGCAACGGGCATGAACACCTTCTTCGGAAAGACCGCGCGACTGGTGGAATCGGCGCAGCCGACATCTCATTTCCAAAGAGCGGTTCTTCGCATCGGCAACTTCTTGATTCTCATGACCGCCGGCTTGGTCGGCCTGATCCTGCTCATCGCGCTGTTTCGAGAAAGCCCACTGGTCGAGACACTGTTGTTCGCGTTGATCCTCACCGTGGCGGCGATTCCTGTCGCCTTGCCTGCCGTGTTATCGGTGACCATGGCGGTCGGCGCATCGAAGTTGGCGCGCATGAAAGCCATCGTGTCGCGCTTGGTCTCGATTGAGGAGATGGCTGGCTTGGATGTGTTGTGCGCCGACAAGACGGGCACGCTGACGAAAAACCAACTGACCGTCGCCGAACCAGTTCTGATCG
>JBNKZR010000627.1:0-3752 GCA_050301735.1 Polyangiaceae bacterium
ACGACACGACGTCGTGTGCGACCCGCATCAACAGTTTTGCGACAGCGACTTGAACCCTTCATCATGCCTCTTATCAAGGTCGCGTGAAGCAGTAAGCACCCAGTGTTGGCGATCACTAGAAACCGCGCCTATTCGGTGAAGTCCGCGGTTCGTGATCGGTGAAAAGCGCAGAGTCGTGACCGGTGAAATCCGCGGGTCAGGATCGCTTGGTCTTGCGGCGAGCGACGCGGGACTTGTTGAGCTCCTTGGCTTCCTTGAGGCGATAGCTCTCGGCGGCGACTTCGATGACCTCGGCTCGGTGCACGAGGCGGTCGACGAGGGTGACGGTGCACGCGGCGTGTGGGAAGACCTCGCTCCACTCGGAGAAGGGCTTGTTGGTGGTGAGCATGATGGCGCGCTCAGCGTCGTAGCGTCGGGTGACCACCTCGAAGAGTAGGTCGGCGTAGCGGTTGTCGTACGAGAGGTAGCCGACCTCGTCGATGCACAGCAGCTTGGGAGTCGTGTATCGTCGAAATCGGCGTGTCAGTGCGGCGGAGGACTCCTGACGAGCGAGGTCGGCGAGCATGTCGCTGGCGGTCGAGAAGCGCACGGTGAAGCCCCTCACCACCGCCTGGTAGGCGATGTTCTTGAGGATCATGGTTTTACCTACACCGTTGGGGCCAACCAGGATCGCGTTGTGTCCGTGCTCGACAAAGCCGAGGCGCATCAGCTCGTCGACGCCTTCTCGGTCGAGCTTCTTCGGCCAGCTCCAGTCGAAGTCGGCCATCGCTTTGAAGGCACCTATCGCAGCATTTTTGAGGCGGCGTTCGAGGCTTCGGCGTTGTCTATCGCGCTCTTCGATGTTGAGCACTTCGTCGAGCCAAGGCTTGTCGGCGATATTGTCCCAACACCCGAGCAGGCCGAATAGGCCTAGCTGCTTGAGTCGGGCTTTCATCGCTTCCGTGTCATTCGTCATCATCGTTTTCCTCGTCAGTCATGCGGTCGTAGCTACCGAGCGAATGTGGCTTCACGACCAGGTGAGCGTGTTTCTCTGGAGCAATGCGTGCGGTTACTGGTGGCGACTCGCCCCGAGCTGCTCGATTGCGATCCAAGACGTGGCGCACCGCCCCGACGTGCACGCGGTCGCGCTCCAGCACTTCGACCATTGCCTCTTCGAAGTCCTCTGCTCCGTGAGCGTCGAGCAGCGTGAGCAGGTGGAATGTCGTGCTACCGAGATTCAAGCCGCGTGCCGCAGCTAGCTCGAGGAAGGCCCTGCAACTCGGCGACGCCTGTGTCAGGCGGTTCATCCCGCGATGCTTCCGTGCTGACCGCTTCTGCTCAATCAACGCCTCCAGATGCTTCGGGTCTTCGAGCTGGCGGCCGCGATCCCAGCACCGCTCGTGAGTTGCCACCACGTCGTGGCCCTTCAGGAGCCGTACCATGGTCAGATCAGCCTCGATTGTCAGCGTCTGGTGTACGAGGTCGTGGGGAACGGAGTAATCATTGAGATCGAAACGTGCATACGGCGTCTTGCCGACTTCCACTTCGACGCGCTCGTCGACGGGAAAGCGATCGTGGGGGATGGGCAGTAGTTTCGGGGCTTCTTCTGCAAACGCGTCACCAACGGTACGTCGCTTGTCCTGCGGCCAGGGTCGGGCTTTCGCCACGTCGTTCACCCAGGCATCGACTTGACGATTGAGGTCTTCGATATCGACCCACTGTCGCGCGGCGAAGAAGGAGCTGCGAAGGTAGCGGATCAAGCGTTCGACGCGTCCCTTCTCGTTGCCGCGCGCGATGGCCACGGGACGAGGCTCGAAGCGATAGTGAGCAGCGAGCTCCAACAGTTTTGGATTGAAGCGAATCGCGTCGCCCTGCCGTTCCAACACGGCGCTCTTCAGGTTGTCGTAGAGACAGACGCGAGGCACGCCACCGAAGCGCTCGAACGCATCGGCATGCCCTCTCAGAAAGTAAGGCATGCTCGAGCCTAAGAAGAAGCGCACGGTCGTGTGGCGCGACCAACTCAACACCATCACGAAGGCGTATAGTCTTCGGACGGCTCGTCCGATCTCGACTCGGCCGAAGTGGGCCCAGTCCACCTGGGCTTGCTCGCCAGGCAAAGTCGTCAGTCGCTGAAACGCTTCTGCCGGCTTGCGGGGCCGATGCCACGAAACGACTCGCCGAAAGTGATCGGGACCTCCAGGATAACCTCGCTCCTTCGCCATCTCGTAGAGGCGGCTAGCGCTCAGTGTGGGGTACTTCTGCAGAGTCTCAACGATCAGAGGAATGAAGGGCTCTGCCATGCTCGGTCTCGGCGCAAGGACACGTTTCTCGACGCCCGACTGATTCAGGACACGCTGCACCGTCGTGTGATGCACGCCGAGCTGCCGAGCGATCGTACCCACCCGCCAACGCTCAGCATGATAGAGGCGCAGAACTTCCGCCTCCTTGTCCTTCGAGATCGTCATCTGCCGCCCTCACCGAGGAGGCCCGACGGGAACTCGGGGAGAGCGTCGCCGACGAGGCTTTCTCTCCACACGCGACCATCGTGGCAGCAGCCGACCGCAGAGCGAGCAACGAGACACATCGAGCACCAGAGGGTGGACACCATTCGAAACATGTTGCCGACGAATGCCTGCCCGCGTGCCTTCTGTCACCGTGTGATGCGTCACTTTCTGTACCGCTAACTTGGCCCGGTCACGCCAGCGCTGCATGCGGGCTGCGTGCAGACGCGCACCTCGATGCGTCTGCTGGTACCGGGCTCCCGCCCTCCGAAGCGACTCTCGACGCTGAACGACGGCGCATGCGTGACAGAAGCGTCGCCCACCATCACACCCGCTGCACAAGCGCAGCTGACAGCGGCAACGACCGCACTGAAAGACGCGAAAAGCTTGGGGCACTCACCGAATCGCGCCACTTTCTGGACAGCCGTCGGCGATTCGTGGTCAACAAGACCTCGCACTCACCGTGCATGAGGCTCAGAGCTCCATACTCTGGGCCTCAACTGTTTCTGACGCCCCTGGACGCTAACGGCGCAATCCCTCCCAGGCCCACTTCCCGTCAGTCGAGCCCGGTGAAGGAAGTCGATCCCCAACCGCGCTCTTCACCGAATGGACGCGGATTTCGGAGATCAGCTACAGCTTGTTGGCCAGCTGCGCTTTAGCGACGCGCAGGTAGTGCCTTGGCGAAGACCTGTCGCGTGAGGCGCGAAGCGAACGGACCAGAGCGGCTGAAACGCAACAGGTCCACGAACAGCAGCGGCCAAACCCGTGTGGGCGCCCATCAGAGGGGAAGAGCAGGCAGGACCGGCTTGAGCGAAGCGCCAGCAGGCAGGCCAGCAAGGAGAAGGGCAACAGGCCTCGAGCGAAGGGTGGAACAGCGCGCACCCAAGAGAAGAAGGGACGAAGCATCCGCGGGCGTCAGCGGAGCGAGGCGCAGTGGCCGCTGTGGGCGGTGGTTGAGCACGGAACGAGGCAACTCGATCACGTCTCAGCTTCAGCACTCGGCGTGGCGGTCGGGAGGCGCATCAGACTCGGAAGAGCGGACGACCCGCAGGGCAGTCACAGGACGCGCAGCCAGGCGGAAGGGAGACGTAGGCCGTCCGGTTGCGATTGAGGCGAGGCGATGGCTTCAGCAAGGCGAGGCGCTTCCAGGCGGAGGGCGCCGCCCAGTAGGTCGCGCGGCATCAGACTCGGTGGCAGCCATCAGAACGCGGTGGTGTCGAGGCGTAGTAGAGAAGAAGGCGTTGCCGTTCGACACGAGCCCACGCCGAGGCG
>JBNKZR010000628.1:0-3751 GCA_050301735.1 Polyangiaceae bacterium
GAATTTCCCCGTGTTCGTTGCCTTGGAAGATCCCGACTTGGCAAGTGCATCCCAGGGCGGGCTCGACATCTGCTTTGCTGCTAGCGACGGAGAGACGCCGCTGTCATTCGAATTGGAGCAGTGGGACCACCAAACGCAGACCCTGCGAGCCTGGGTGCAAGTGCCTGTGGTGGCCGCTGGGGAAGCGACTGAATTCTACATCTACTATGGAAGTGCTGCGGCTGACGTTGATCGGTCGAATCCAGCGGCAGTTTGGGATGACTACGTCGCCGTACTTCACATGGACCAGCCCGATGCTGCGGGAGGTGCGCTCACTGGCTCGAACGAGGGTGCCAGCGTGGTGTCCGGCAAGTGTGGTTCGGCCATGTCGTTCGACGGAGATGGTGACTACCTCGAATACGCGCAAGACGAACTCGACAACTTGTTCGCGGGCCCTGCCACTGTAGAGGCGTGGATTCGCCCCAGCTCCACAGGACAGAATGGCTTTGGTCGAATCGTCGACAAAGCGCTGAATACGGATCACGCCAACGGTTGGGCGCTGTTCTTGTACAACGATGAGCGCTACGCGCTTGGCACGTTTGCGTTCGCGGTAGACTTCGGCGGGCCTTTCGCAAAGAACTTCACAGCGCCCGATGGCGTCATCGAACTTTCTACTTGGCAACACGTCGCGGCAGTCTTCGACGGGTCGCAGGACGGACCTCCGACGCTGTACCTCAACGGTCAAGCCACGGACGTCAGCACGGTCATCGACTTGGGGGGCGAGCTCGCTGACGATGCGGACAACGTGCTTCGCGTCGGCAATCACGCAACGGAGCTGAGTCGCGCCTTCGACGGGCGTATCGACGAAGTTCGCATCTCGAAGGGACCACGATCCGCAAATTGGTTCGCGACGCAGTACGCGAACCAGAGCGACCCGGTGACGTTCATGGCCGTCGGTGCTGAAGAAGCAGTGCCTGAGTAGCGAGTTGTCACCCATCAGGGCTGCAAGCCACATCTGACAGACCCGTGGTGGCTACTTCTCCCATCCGCAGCTGAATCCGTCAGGTGTCGGGAGCTTTCGGTAGCAGAACGCAGAACGTCGTGCCTCGGCCAGGTTCAGTCGTATGGGAGATCTCCCCACCGTGGGCTTCCACGATCTGCCGGACGATGGCGAGGCCGAGGCCGGTGCCATCGCGCTTCGTGGTGCGAAACGGCTCGAAGACGTCCACGTCGGGTTCAATGCCGACGCCGGTGTCGGTGATCTCGATTCTCACCCGATCGGGCCCACCCACCGCCACGCGGATCGTCAGTACGCCGCCATCGGGCATGGCCTCGATCGCGTTCTTGGATAGGTTCACGAATACCTGACTCAGCTTGTCGGGATTCCCATGAACCGGTGGGACCGTCGGCGCGTAATGCTCGCGGATCTGCACGCGGCGCTGCTGGGCAGCTATCGTCTCGAACTCGATGACGGTGCGAAGCAACTCGCGTACGTCAGTGGCCCGGAGCGGACTGTGGTCGCGCCGATAGAACATGCGAAACTCGTCCAGTAGGGTGTTGAGTCGTCTCGTCTGCTCGAGAACGCTCTTGACGTCGGCCTGCGCCCGCTCGCCAGCGTTCAGTCTTTGCAGCCGTCGATCGAGGGTCTGCGCATGGAGGTACATGTTGTTCAATGGGTTGCCGACCTCGTGCGCAAACGCCGCCGCGGCCATGCCCACGGCGGAGAGACGCTCTTTTTCGATGGCACGCGCCTGAAGTTCGGTCTTCTCGGTGGTGTCGCGGATGAACGCGGCATAGGGCACATCCGGATCCGCGCGAAGCGCCGCGACGGACAGCTCGATCGGAAACAGCGTGCCGTCCTTTCTTCTCCCGGTGACCGTTCGGACTCGGCCGACGGCTCTAGCCTCCCCAGTGCGTTCGTACCGCTCGACGTAGCCGTGGTGCGCCGATGCGTGCGGCTCCGGCATCAGAACAGCGACGTTCTTTCCCAGCACTTCCGACTTCGTGTAGCCGAACACTCGCTCGGCGGCCGCATTGAACTCCACGATGCCTTCTCGCGCGTCCACGAAGACCACAGCGTCTTGAGTCGTGGCGATCAGTTCGCCAAGCACGGCGTCGCGTCTGCGCAGGGCATCGATCGAACGGCGCTGTTCGGTGATGTCCTGGATGGCGCCGAAATGACGAACGCAGCGTCTGTCCTCATCGAAGTCCGCTTCGAGAATCGCGCGTACGTGGCGAACGCTGCCGTCAGGGTGGGTGAGGCGATACTCGACTGGGGGGGCGGTCGGACGCTCCGGAGTGAGTTGCCAGCATTCGGTGACCCGTGAGCGGTCGTCTGGATGGATCAAATTCAACCACGCTTCGAGATCGAGCGGACCCAGGGCAGGGTCTCGACCCGCGACCGCGAACATCTCGTCGGACCAGTACGCATTGCCTGGTCCGAAGGGTGCCCAGCTCTCGAAGTTGCCCAGCCCCGCGAGAGCCTGAGCCCTTCTGAGACGGGCCTCGCTCACCTCGAGTTGCGCTTGCGCTCGACTGCGATCGGTGACGTCCGTGATGTAGCCCTCGAGCACTCGTCGTCCGTCCCGAGTCTCTACCGCCGTCCCCTGTTCCCAGACGACCCGCTCCTCGCCGGAGGCTGTGCGTATCCGGTACTCGAGCTGGAAGCGCCGGCGCTCTGACACCGCGTTCTGCACGTCTCGCCACACTCGATCGCGGTCCTCGGAATGGATGAGCTCTCCATACGGAGTCCCTTTGGGATCGGTCAGCTCTGCCGGTTGATAGCCCGTGAGCGCCAAGGCGCCACCGCTCAAGTACAATGCCTTCCAGTCGGGTTCGTTGAGGCAGCGATAGGCGAACCCCGGTAGATTTGCGAGCAACGTGTCGAGCTGTCGCTCGGTGTCGAGCTGCGCCTGCTTGTCGAACAACGTCTGAGTGACGTCGATGCCGATGCTCAAGTGACCCAGAATCTCTTCGTCCTCGTTCCTCAGTGTGATGCCCGACCACTGGATCTCGCGCTGGGTCCCGTCCTTGCATACGATCGGGTTGATGTTGTGCACGACGGGCGGCCCGGCCAGAGACGCATGGAACAGGCGCCCGACGCCGTCGCGGTCCCGCTGGGGCAGGAATGTGGCGAACCAGTCACAGCCACGCACCTCGTCGAGCGGGTAGCCCGTCAGCTCCGCCATGTGCTCGTTGAAGCGAACGATTCGCCCCTCGGGGTCCAGCACGAGCGCGATCGCATGAGCCGTGTCCAGCATGCGCTCGAGCAGCCGGAGCTCGGGCATCTCCGGGTGCCGCGAGGGACGGGTCTGTCCCCGTCCATTGCCCGGTCGTCCCTTCCTCTTCTGATTCTCGATCTTCGCCATCTGACCCGAGCTGGCCGAGTCCAGGACGCTCCGCTTTCCTCGCGACAGCAGCCTGACTTCGGGACATATGGCGGTCCCCGTCGAGTACGCAAGGGACATTCGCCCGGTCTGGGGCGCGCTGAGCGGGGACCGGTTGCTGAGGCGGCCCGGCTGAAATATTGCTACCGCGGCGCTCGAGCAAGATACCTGCGCTCCCCACAGCCCCGGGGGCAGGCTCCGATGCGACGGTTGCGGCCAGCGGCAAGCCGGGCGCGGTGGAAACCCTCGCCCCGGCGCTCGGGGGGAAACGTTCTCACCGCGCTTGGGGCGCTTTTTCGGGGCGACCATCTCACGCTGGCACGCTGATCCGTGTGAGTTCGCTGACGCTGCCTCGATGAGCTGGTTGCCGAGCCCTCAAGATCGGA
>JBNKZR010000629.1:0-3738 GCA_050301735.1 Polyangiaceae bacterium
CTGGGTTCGACGCCCAAGGCTTCACAGCTCTCCGTGCTGCGGCAAGTCTCGTACACCTTCGCTAGCAAGATGAGCTCGGAGTCGGATAGGCGAAGGTGGCCGGACCAGTGGATCCGGCGTTCGACGCCCTCCGGTCCCGGAGCCCCCAAGAACGTGCTGAGCGGTGTCGAGCCGACCAAACGTGGTTCCGTGCCCAGCTCTACCACGCTGATGCCGTTGTACTGGGGCTCTCCAGAGCCGCCGGGACCGCATTCGGCAAACGCCTCGCCGGTCTGGGCCGCCGCGATCTCGCATTCCGCGGGCAATTCCAGACCGAGGACCGCGACGTGTTCGTCGTCGAGAGGAACGATGGCATCCGTGCGGTAGGGGACATCGACGTAGGTCGGGCCCGCGTCTTGGCTCGGTCGCACGCTCACACGCGTTGCGCCGTAGTTGTTGCGGTGTTTGGCGATCCAATAGCCGGCGTGCTCGATCTCGAACCACAGGTCTTGCAGCCCGACGACGATCGGTTCATCGACGCTCAAGCTCAGCCCGGATCCGTCCTGGGTTGCCTCCAAAACTTCGAGACCCGCGGGGGACGCGTAGTAGATACGCTGCTGCTCGACGAGGGGCTGGCCATACTTGCCTTCCACGTCACTCCACTCGGAGGCCTGCAGCTGTTCGTCCGTGGCGGTTAGCGCCATCACCCGGAAGGTGTCCTGACCGCTCTGTTCGTCGTAGGTGTCGTCGACGAGGGCCAGCAGCCCCGATTGTTCGTCCGTCGCCCACGGTCTGCGAGCAGAGTAGACGTCGCCCACTTCGATGCGGTAGGGAACCTCCGTCGTCAATTGCGACAGCGCCTGGAGCTCGTCGCCGTCCAAGTTGCCGTCGAAGAGAGTGACGACGAGGTACGAGCTGTTTTCGTTGGTCGCGCTGAGCTCGATGAAGCCGTCCCCGAAACGCTGCAAAATACCCGCAGTGGTGGCTCCGCCGGACGTGGGCAGCCAGCTGATGGTGGGGGGCGAGGTCGAGCTGTCGAGTTGCACCAGGCCGCCTCCGCCGTCGACGGCAGCCAGCTCGTCATCCAAGAAGCGCACGGACGAAGGCCGGGTGGTGACGGGCAGCGTGGCGAGCTCATCTCCCGTTTCCGAGTCGAACGCCAAGACAGCGGTCGCTCCCGTTGCCAGCAGCACGCCATTGCGTTCGTCCAACGTCAACGAGTTCCAATTCGTACCCAGCATTGCTGGAGGCAGGTTCATCGACAATGCCGTCGCGAGTGATGGCACGTCGATGACCTCGACTTCTCCGGTGAGCTCAGGGCTATCGACTTTGCCACTGACGAGGAACGCCAGTCGTTCATCGCTCGAGAGGTCCCAATAGCCGGTCTCGAAGTGGCGCTCCTCAGATACTTCGAGGTCGGAGCCCTTCCAGGTAACGAGTTGAAGCCACGGGTCGGAGGCGTAGAAGTAAGACAAGACCCCAATTTCACCGTAAGACGCGCCGCATTCGCGCGGCTCTCGTGGGGTGCTGCCTCCCACGACCGTGTACCCGTCTCCCGCACCGACCACGGTGGCCGTGTCGAGGGGAAGCTCAATACGACCGCGCTCCAAGGGGGACGCCGGGTCGCTGAGATCGAGTACGACCAACTGAATGGACTGCCGGCTCAGCGGCGCCTCGGGGATCGTATCGCCCGAGAAGTCGCGAGGTCCGTATACGACGACGGCCACCTCGGCGAGCGAGTCGGCGCGCACGACTTCGACCTGGGTTCCCTGGCCCCAACGGCCCAAGAGCACGGAAGGGTCGTTGCCGTCGACGATGAGCAATCCGTCGCTGCCGAGTAGCAGCGTGTCTTCGACGCGACGGGGTTGCTCTTTGGGAGCACGGTGCGGCAGGATGTCGTTGCCGCCGCCCACGCCTCCCTCACCCGTGGAGCCGTCGGGCGTACCTTCGGGTGGGGGTACGACGGGTGTGTCGTAGATCGGGGGCTCGTCGTTGTTGGGGGAGCCAGTCTGGCCGCTCGCCGCATTGGGTGTGCTGCTGCAGCCTGCCAACAGTAAACCCAGGGCGAGCAAGGAACGATTCGCGAGGAGCTTGCTCTCCGAGTGGCCTGCGCGGGCATGCAGGGAGGCGAATGGATTGCTCATGTTGCTGATGGTGCGCCCGCAAACCTCGGCTGTCTAGGTCACAAACTCACAAACCATGCACCACTTCGCCCGGCATCTGTTGCATTATGATAGATGCATTCGATGCCGAGACCGCGGCAATTGGTGTGGATTTTCAACGGGTTCAACTTTCGTCTCGGCGGCGCAGTGGCATCAGTTGCAAATTCATCAGCAGGACACGGTCTGCGGTGCGCGATTGGTCGATGATTGCGCGCACGCGGTCGTAGTAGTCGAGGTGAAGCTCGCGGATTTGCTGGTAACCTTGCTCCGATACAGCGAACAAGTTGAACGAAAAGAGGGTCTCCGCGGACTCAGACCCTGACGCGAAACGCTCCAAGGCCTCCCGCGCCCAGTATTCTTTGAGCTGTCGGTTCTTGGCCGCATCGACGCGCGTGTCGACCGTGAGGATCTCTTGCACCTTGTAGTGCTTGCCCTGGGCGACGACGAGCCCGGCCGAGACCAGTTCGCGCAGCAAGTGTTCGACCTGTGCGACCTCGATGCCCACGTGGCGCGCGATGCAGTCCGGGTCGTGCTCCGGCAATTGCCGATACTCGGAGAGCTCCAGGGCTCGCAGTACCGCATGGCTCAGGGGCAGCTCGTACGCGAGGCGCTGTTGCTTCTGCAGATGACCGTACGGCACTTGCGTCGACGGCAAGCGGCGCAAATCGGTGAACAAGCCGACGAACATCAGCAGCCGCTGGGTCGTCGCCTGCAGGAGCGCCAAGAACTCGGGTAGCCGTGGCTCGGTTTTACCCGTCGCCCAGCGTCCGAGAGTCGTGCGATCGACGCCCAGCTGCCCCGCGAGGCGTATCTTGGGAGTGCTGCTGATCAAGTGCTGCACCAGCACCATGACGGTGCGAGGGGTGAAGGCACGACGGCCTGCGAAGGTGTCTTCTGGAAGTTCGAAGAAGCGGGCCAGATCGGCCCGCAGCGTGGGGCGCTGCATGACGGCGGCTCGCAGCACGAAGCTCAGCTCCGGATAGCGGCGGCCATGCTCCCACGCGTAGACCACGTTGGAGCGAAATCCGAGCTTTCGGCTGAGCGCCGTCTGCGAGCGCTCACCCCGCAGCGCGCGCACCAGCTCTCGGCTGATCTGATGCGGGTCGAGCTCGGTCACGGCGACAGTATAGCCAGCCAGCGCATCACTTCGTCACGTCTTCTCGCTCGGATCCCAAGCGACGAGTTGCACGACGAAAAGGGCCGCCAGGTCGGTGGGCTCCGAGGCGGCTATCAGTGCTCGCGCCCCGCGATAGAACTCACGCTGCAACTCCTTCAGGCGGTCGTAGTCCGCTCGATTGATGCTGAAGACGTTGTAGGAGCACACGTCATTTGGGGATGCAGCGGCTACGCGTTCGTGGGCGATCCGTGTCCAGTACTTCTTGGCGGCGAGCTCCAGCGGTGCCGTTGCGTGCGCGTCGAAAGTGAGCGATCCCGACAACGCATATCGGTCCTCGACGAAACTCAGTACTCCACCGCCGGCAAGGGTCTCCAAGCACTCTTCGATGGTGCTCTCTGCGACCTCCAGCGTCTTGGCCAGCCGCTGGCGCTGGGCGCTCGCGGCGACGTCGAAGGAGCGTGTGTCCAGCAGGCACATCAC
>JBNKZR010000630.1:0-3735 GCA_050301735.1 Polyangiaceae bacterium
CCTCGCCCTGTTCGCGGGAGTGATGCTCTGGGAGGCGGTGGCACCGGCGCGCAAGCTGCCCCGCATCCCCGGCTGGCACCTGCGCAGCTTGCTCAGTTTCGTCGTCTACTTCTACCTCGCGAGTTACCTCCCACTGTTGTGGGATGGTTGGTTCGCTCAGTACCAGCTGTTCGACTTGACGGGCCTTGGCGTCGTCGGCGGCACAATCGTCGGACTGCTCGTCTACGAAGTAGGGGCCTGGGTTTACCACCGTACCATGCACGGTCTCGAACCCCTGTGGCGCATTCACCAGATGCACCACAGCGCCGAGCGCCTGGACACGTTCGGAGCTCTGTACTTCCACCCGCTCGACATGGTGGGCTGGACTGCCGTCAGCAGTGCGACTTTGGTGCTGGCCATCGGCATCGTGCCACAGGCAGCGACGACCGTCGTTCTGTTCCTCATGTTCTTGGCCGTCTTTCAACACGCCAACGTCAAGACCCCGCGCTGGTTGGGCTACGTCATTCAACGACCGGAGAGCCACACCGTTCATCACGGGCGAGGTGTACACTTCAAGAACTTCGCCGATCTACCCATCATCGACATCCTCTTCGGCACCTTCGAAAACCCCGCGGGCTACGAGCACGAGACTGGCTTCTACACGGGAGCCTCCGCTCGGGTTGGGGAGATGCTGCTGCTGCGCGACGTCACGAGCCCCAAAGACGACATCGAAGTCAGCCCGCCCAGCAGCAGTGCCATGGCCCATGGCTGACCCATACGCTGAAAGACCACGCCCCCCAACGCCACGTCGAAACCACCTACCCCAGCGCAGTCCCCAAGGAACTCGAACCCATGATACAGTCCATCCCCCATTCGTCGCGACAACCCGCAGCCCAATCGTTACACTCGACCGCCATGACTCCTAGCGAGCATCGCGCCGAGTGGATCGAGCTCCAAGCCCTACGCAGCATCCACGAGAACTGCCCCGACGACGTACGCGAGCGTCTCGGGCTGGAACTGCACCCATGCGGAGACGTGCTGTGCGCGCTCGCCCGACACGACTCGAGCATCTTGCTCAATCGCGCCGTGGGGCTCGGCGTACAAAAGCCGGCACGCGCGACCGAGCTGCGTCAGTTGATGGAAACCTACGAGCGAGCAGGCATCGCACGCTACCTCGTTCACCTTCACCGTGATCGCATCGACGTCAGCGACGAGCAGCTCGTCGAGGCCGGCTTGGAAAAGGCACGTGGGTGGCGGAAGTTTCACCGCGATCTGAGCCCCCCAGTCCAGAGCAACACGGAGCTGTCGCTGCGCGAGCTGCAGCCGTCAGACGAACGCTTGGTGGAGGCGTTCGCGCAGATATCGGCAGAAGCTTTCGACCTGACGTCGGAGTCCCGAGGGCTCATCACGGCATTGGTCGGCGACCCGCGCTGGCATCTCTTCCTGACCCTGGTAGGAGAAAACCCCGCAGGTACGGGGGCGCTCTTCGTGGACGCTCCGAGCGGGGATGGCGAGCGCATCGGGTGGCTGGACTTCGGTGCGACAGCGCCGCAATTCCGGCGCCGCGGCGCTCAACGTGCCGTCATGGCGCGACGCATCGCCCGGGCTATCGAGCTAGGGTGCAGCGAGTTGGTGACGGCGACGGGCGAGGCGGTTGCCGGCGATCCACAGCACTCCTACCGCAACATCTTGCGTGCTGGCTTCGTCGAAGGGCGCCTGCGTGAGAACTGGCGCCCCCGCAGCGCGCCTGCGGCGTCTTGAGGCCGAGCAGCCGCGGGCAATCTCGTCGCAGTCCGACAGCGCGGTCCCAGTGCCGGCCCTCGGGAGTTTCGTCGCGGCCCGATCCTTTGTAGGGTCGGGCCGCATGGCATTTGCGGTCGACCACTTCATTCCGAGAACGCCCGAGGAAGTCTGGAGCATCGTCACCGATTGGACGATCGCAGAGTACTGGTTAGGAGTGAACAAGCTGCGGCCACTCGAGAAGGACAAGCCGATCCGCGCGGGGTCCAAGCTCACGTTCCTGGCTCGCAGTACGCCGCAGCTGATGCTGGTGACGGCCTGGCAACCCCGCGAACACCTGGCTCTGCAATCGCGTCAGGGCGGCATCACCGTCGACTACGACTACACTTTCTCACGCACCAACGACGGCACCCGCGTGCAACTCGAGGGTCGCTGCAGCGCAGACGGTACATTTTGGCGACTGTTCGTGCCCATCGTCGGCTGGATGATGGAGCGCACCGACAGGAAACAACTGCGAGCGCTCGGCAAACTGGTCGAAGCGACGACCGGCGGCGGGCCCCAGGCAGCTGCGGACGACACGCACCGCGCTGCTTCGCCTCGCAAGGCAGCCAGGCGAAAGAAGAAGCGGCGCTGAGCCTGTGGCCTTCGACGACCGCTCCACTCCGTAGTCCCGAAACGAATCCATGACGCAGCAAACCGACGTCAGAGCCGCCTGGGTAATCCCCGTGGACGAAGTGATGGCGCGTCTGCAAACGCCTTTGGGCGGGCTCTCGCTGACGGAAGCCAAGCGTCGACTGCAACGCGACGGGCCGAATCGATTGGTGCAAAAAAGCGCGCGTTCCGCTTGGTGGATCCTCGTTGCCCAATTCCGCAGTCTGTTGGTGGGGATCTTGACGGCAGCTGCCGTCGCGGCCTTCGCCTTCGGTCGCTTGCTGGAGGCATTCGCGGTCGTCGGTGTGTTAGCGGTGAACGCCGCGATCGGATTTTGGATGGAGCTTCGCGCGACGCGCTCCGTCGAAGCCCTCCGCAAACTCGTCAGAACCCAGGTGACGGTTTCGCGCGGCGGGGATCTGGTCCGTGTCCCCGCCGAGGAGCTCGTGCTGGGAGACGTCGTCGTGGTCGAGGCAGGAGACGTCATCACCGCCGACGTGCGCGTCTGTGAGTCCAATCGGCTCGCAGCAGACGAGTCGGTGCTCACCGGCGAGTCCGTGCCAGTACTCAAACGCACCACGCCCGTCGAAGCCGACGCGATGCTGGCGGAGCGGAGCTCGATGCTCTTCAACGGCACGGTGATCACCCGCGGCTCGGGGCGCGGCGTCGTCGTCGCGACGGCCCCGCACTCGGAACTCGGCCAGATCGCCGAACTGATCGACTCCGATCACGACGAAACGACGCCCCTGGAGCGACGCCTCGATCAACTCGGTCGACGCTTGGCGTGGCTATCCGGTGTGATCGCGTTGCTCGTGGCGCTGACCTCCGGCATCGCCGGGCGCAGCTTGCTGGAGGCGGTCGAGATCGCCATTGCGCTTGCCGTGGCCACAGTGCCCGAGGGCTTGCCCATCGTGGCAACACTAGCGTTGGCGCGCGGCATGTGGCGCATGGCCGAACGCAAGGCACTGGTGCGACGCCTTTCGGCGGTGGAAACCTTGGGCAGCACCTCCATCATCGTGACGGACAAGACGGGCACGCTGACGGAAAACCGCCTGACCGTGACCCACCTCTGGCTTGACGGGCATCAGCTCGAACTCGACGGCTCCGGCCCCGACGGCCACGGCTTGTACGAAGGTGAGCGGCTCGCGTCCGAGGAGATGTTCGCGCTCGCACGGCGTGCGCTGCGCATCGGCGTCCTATGCAACAACGCGGATCTCGCGGCCGATCCGCAGCAGCGTGGTGTGGGCGATCCACTGGAGCTCGCCCTGTTGACCGCGGGCAGCCGGCTCGGCATCGAGCAGGACACCGAAAAAGCGCGAGCACCCGAACTCCGAGAGGAAGCCTTCGACTCGGAAACGCAGTTGA
>JBNKZR010000631.1:0-3732 GCA_050301735.1 Polyangiaceae bacterium
AGGGGTAGGAGCGAAGGGGTGGACGCTGCGCTGTGGTATCTTCGGGCGAATCGGGCACGACACGCGAACGCAACGCGGCGCGGCTGGAGAGCACTCCGAAGTCGCGCCATGAACCCGGGTATCCCCGCGTTCATCTTTCGGAACCACTTCGAGATCGGGTTCCGAAGCGGGTACACCGAACGTCGCGTGCGAGCCATGTTGCAGGGCCAGCGAGCGTCGGGCTCCGAGCCGGTCGACGCCATCGAGCTGCCGATATTGGGGGTGGTCCAGACGGCGGGCTACAGCCTGCCCGCCCTCACGTTGACGATCGGCCTGATAGTGCTGATCTACACTGTGACGTTGCATCGCCTGGCACTCACGGAGAGAGGAGCCAAGGTGCTCGAAGGGATCAGCGGGGTGCTGCTAATCGGCTTCGGGTTGGTCTTTCTGGTGAAACCCGAGCTACTCGCTTGAGGCAAGAGGGCGTCGAGTCCGCCGCCGTCTTCGAGGGTGTCCCCACTAGCGCGGCCGTGGCGGTCGCAGTGAACCGCGTGCGGAAAGCCATGGTGGAGCTTGCCGACCCCATGCATGTTGCTAGGCTCCCAAGCAAGGCCGATGTCTCGCCTGAGATTTCAGTGGGGAGAATCAACTGGTGACGGACGAAGAGAGCGGACCATATCGGGAGTTGTTTGAGCGTTCGGCTGATGCGATTCTCATCATCGAGGGGGAAACGTTCGTCGATTGCAACGCCGCAACGGTGCAGATGCTGCGTTGCAAAGACAAGGCCGACGTCCTCAGGACCCATCCATCGGAACTGTCTCCGCCAACACAGCCCGACGGGCGTCCTTCCTTCGAGAAGGCCAACGAGATGATTGACATCGCGTTGGCCCGTGGGAGCCATCGTTTCGAATGGCTGCATAAGCGCGCCGACGGAGAGGTATTTCCAGTGGAGGTCCTGCTCACGGCTGTCCAGGAATCTCGACGACGGGTGCTGCACGTAGTTTGGCGCGACATCACCGACCGCAAGAAGCTGGAAGACGAGCTGCACCACGCACAGAAGATGCAAGCGGTGGGGCGCTTGGCTGGTGGGATCGCCCACGACTTCAACAATCTGCTGGTCGCGATCCTCGGGCACAGCGAGTTTTTGCTCGAAGGGCTGGAGCATGACCCCGAGATGCTCGAGCACGCGCAGGAAATCAGGAGCACCGGAGAGCGCGCCGCCGACCTCGTCAAGCAGCTCCTTGCGTTCGGCCGTAAGCAACGCGTCAAGCCTGTCGTCTTGGACCTGAATGTCGCAGCTACCGAAGTGCGAAAGCTACTGGAACGTCTCATCGGAGAGGACATCACGCTATCGATGAGCTTGGCGGACTGCGCACTGCCGATTCGAGCGGATCGTGCGCAGTTGGATCAGATCGTCCTCAACTTGGTGACCAACGCCAGAGATGCCATGCCCGACGGTGGGCAGCTGAGCATAGAAACCAAGCTCGTGCAGGTATGCGAAGGAACCGTTGGACTCGAGACTCAGGTTTCAGCAGGCAGGTATGCCCAACTCGCCGTGGTCGATGGTGGGCAAGGAATGAGTGCGGAAGTCGAGCGCAGAGCAATCGAACCCTTCTTCACGACGAAACCCGATGGACGGGGAACTGGGCTCGGGCTATCGACGGTTCACGACATCATCGAGCAATACGGAGGGTCGTTGACTTTGTACACGGCCCCCGGACACGGCACGACCGTGAAAGTCATGCTACCGCTCTCGTCCGAAACGCCAATACCGATGCAAGAAGACGACTCGGTCACTGTTGGGGGCTCCGAAACGATCCTGGTCGTCGAAGACGAATCGGCCGTGGCATCCGTAGTTCTGAAAGTGTTGAAGGATTCGGGATACCACGTTTTACTCGCCCGAGACGGGCAGGCGGCCCTTGACGTTTACCTGGAGAACGCATCGCGTATCGACATGCTCTTGAGCGACGTCATCACACCTCATCTGACCGGTCCGGGCCTGCTCAATGCACTGGAAGAACGTGGCCACCGGCCGGTCGCGCTGTTCATGTCCGGCTACACCTCCGATGTCCTGACGCGCTACGAAGGGCATGCACGCACAATCGGTCTGATCGAGAAGCCTTTCTCGCGAGCAGCACTCCTGCACTGCGTGCGCCGCACTCTGGACGAAAGGAAGACATAGGCCACCGTCCCTCCTGGAACCTTTGTGGCATCTTCGGAGGGTGCACTGGCGTCGGCATCAGAGGAGGCGAGGCCCGGGTCTTCCGTGCCCACGGCTTGCTCGTCCATGGCCCCCACTTCGGCAGGCTCCACTGCGTCAGTTTCCGCATCGACACCCGGGCTATCAGGCTCTGTTGTGGATGCTTCCGGTTCCACGGAGCTCGACCCTGGGGACGCGGCTTCAGTGGTGGCACTGCCGTCGTTGGTGCCGTCGCCGTCGGCGGCGCCCATCGAGTCCGCAGTGCCCGGCCCAGGTGACGGCTCATCGATGCTCTCTGTCGCAGCAGCAGCCTCACCCTCCGTCAGCTGGGGGCCATCGGCTACGGCGTCGCGTTGCGTTAGAAAGTCGCCTGGGGATCGCTCGCGCTGCCAACCTGCTCCACCTGAACCGCACCGGCCCCACCGCTGATTGATTGGGCACGTTGCCAGATATCTCTGCCAGCGTGGTGGTCGTGTCCAATGACCTCGATGGCGAAGTCACCGCCCGCCGAGCGAACGTCGATGTCGGCTACGGCACCGGCCGACGGCTTCAGTGGGTCGTTGGGATGGACGGTGCCACCCGCGGCAGCGTGACAGGTCAGCTGGCGCTCCATGTACTCCTTGGTGACACCCTTGGGCGCGTGCATGTAGAGCTGGGCGCCGAAGGTCCGAATGGGCTGATTGGCTCTTGCTAGGAAGACCCGTTTCTTGATGGGCTTGGCAGCGTAGATCGTACCGGCTGAATACACGTGGCCAATGAGCTCGCTGTCGTTGGCGGCACTGCACCCACCGGCACCTGCAACAGTCTTGGGTTCCGCGCCCGACTGGGCGCAGCCAATGGCGAACATTCCGAGCATTACGAGTGCACTGATAGTTTTCATTGCTTCTCCTCCTTCTGTGGTTTGACCCCCTGTGGGGGCGTGCCGGGCTGTCTCCTTGCCGGCGCTAGTGACGTAAGGCCCGCGGCGAGTGTTTCAAGAACATTTCGAAACTAAATGCACACTTCGAAGAAACCTAACAGAAAGCTCGTCTGGGTCATCGTGTCGTCATGTCACGACACCCTGGCGCCAACCGTTGGTATCTGAGCCTCGGCCTTGCCGCGGTGCTGCACGTCGGCGCGTTTCAGGCCGCTCTGGCTTCCTCCGGCCCGAGCAACGATTCCGCTCCCAACGACGTGCAGGTTGTCGTGTTCACCCTGCCCGCTCCGGTGTCACCGGCCCAACCGACGGAGTCGCGTTCTCCCACCGCGAAGCCCAGGGCACCGAGCCCTCAAAACGACCATCCCACCACCGACAAGAGCTCGAGCGAAGCAGCGCCAAAGCACCCCATCCCCACACCGGCGCGACAACGCGGCGTGTCGAAGAGCAGCGCCAATCCGCCTGCACATGCCATCGAGCCTTTGCGCCCAACGGTGGCTCCGGCCGCTGTCGAGCAGCATGGGTCGGACCGCCACGTCGCGGCGACCGCCCGCCCCGATCCGAACGAAGGCTTGGCTTCAACGTCGCTCCCACTGGAAGGGAGTCCGCAGGGCGCTGGCACCGGTGCAGGGCGCCC
>JBNKZR010000632.1:0-3721 GCA_050301735.1 Polyangiaceae bacterium
TCGTTCGATGAGGCCGTAGAGCACCTCGTCGATCTCTTTGACGGCTTGTTCGTGGGCGCGCCGACCTGGCACGGGAACCCACGTCGGCAACACGTCCGTGACCACCTTCTGCAGCATGTGCTCCAGGCTGAAGGACATGGCTCGACTCACTTGATCGGCCTCGTTCGCGTCCAAGCCGGTGCCGAACATCGTGCGCACGATGACCGCCATCGTGACGCGACTGACGAGCTTGCCGATGTCCACCACCCGACCGTCGCTGGGCCACTCCGCGAGCTGCTCGTCGATGGTTGCCGCCATCAGCTGGCCGAGCTCGTGAATGCGCGCCCGTCGGAATTGTGGATTCATCATGCGACGTCGTTGGCGCCACACTTCACCCTCGATGGTCGGTAATCCCAAACCGATCAACGAACGCGCTGACGACCAGAAGCTGCCCTGCTTGACGTAGTTGGGAGCGCGGTCGACCAGCACGTGTTGGGCGTGCTGCGGGTGATTCATCAGGACCACCTTCTGAGTGCCCGCGTCGATCTCGAACAAGTCCCCGAGACGCCCCTGGTAGCGCGTGACGCAGTCGAGCCCGCCCTGCACCAAACCTGGCAGGTGCCCGACGACGGGCCACGCCCTGGGGCGCGGCGGCTTGCTCGTGGTGGAGGTCACGGTCGTCATGGGATAAGCCAACACCGAGCCTCTCAGCAAATCAAGCGTTGGCTGCGCGGGTGTGTTCGTTCAGGCGAACTGGAGCGAGGTAGCGCGTCTACTTCCAGGCGTGGGCGTAGTTCTTGGCCCTGCTGACGTTTCCGCGTGCGCTTGCGACTGGATTCCGCTCACAACAAGAACGAGACGCCGACGCTGAACGACGGATGCCCGATGCGCATCGTCAACGACATGTCTTTGGCAAAGTGCCAGCGCCCACCCACGAAGATGGACAGGAAATCCGCGGCGCCTTTGCCTTTGCCCCTCAGGCGTAACATGCCGCCCGGTTCGCCGAATACGGACCAATTGTCGGAGAGCCAGAAGTTCCACTGCATCACAACCGGGATGTAGAGGCTCCTTTGCGTGATGTCCGCGCCAAAGCCGATGCCCACGGTGTTGTTGATGCGCCGAATGAAACCGTTGTCGACCAACTCGATGGTGCCGCGAAAGCCGCCACCCGGGCCAAACTTGTCGAAGGGTTCGAGCAAGAGGTGGGGCTCGGCCTCGAAGGAATAGTCCGGGTGAAGTCCCGGATTCTTGATCCGCAGATGGTCCGCCAAGGCGCTGGTAGAAACCAGCAACACACCCAGCGACAGAAGCGCCGAGATCAATATAGCCCTCATGTGCTGGAGCGTAGGCTGGACGAGCAGCTGCTTCAAGCTGGGCCTCGAACGAGCTCTCGGGACGGGCAGCGGGTGAGCGCAGCCGGGGTGGAAGCGCCACTTACCCCGCTGCTACTGTCGTCGCTTCACAGTGGATGTGCGTGTCCGCCGTTTGTGCCGAGCGCGAAGCACTTCGAGCAGGGTCGTGGTGGCGACTGCAACGCCGAAGCCGATGAACGGCAGAGTGACCAGGGTCGCGCTCGGGCTCACCCCCTCGATCGAGCGGGCTCGGCGTGGGCGTGCTGCTGACGATCGCACCACTTAGGTGAAAAGCGGACTATTCGTCACCGACGTGCGTTTGGTGCTGGACGTGTCTCTGGTGCTCGACCGGTCGGCATCAATTTGATGTGTAAGATTACGAGCGTGGCGATTCCGCGTTCGAGCTGACGCTTGTCGGTTGTCACGCCACCTGGGTTCGCTGCAGGCTGAGTGATCGGTTCACCTTAGTCTTTCGTCCCGTTGGAGGTCCCATGAAAACCCTGCGCACCGCTTGTTTCCTGATTGGCGTTCTCACGCTGCCCGCCTGCGGCGGTGAAGAGTCTTCTACCGACAACGGCGATTCCAACGTGAACACGGGAGGCACGACGCCCGGAGCCAGTAGTCCTTCCGGCGGCGCGATGACGACGCCTCCCTCGATGCCAGGGCCCGCGACGGGTGCCATGCCCAGCAGCCCCACGCCTGACCCGGGCATGCCCGACGTGGGTGTTGAGCCCGATCCGACTCCCGCGGGTCCCGGTGATCCCGTGGACAGCGGCGAATCGGCAGGCGGTTCGCCCGGCGACGTTTCCGGTGCCGGCGGCGCCACGATGGACGGCAGCGGGGGTAATGCCCCGAGTGAGCCTGAAGGCGGAGGCGGGGCGTCCGCTGGCGGTGCTGGCGGCATGCCCGCCGACGAAGGCATGGGTGGAGACATGGCCGGCAGCGGTGGTGCTGGCGAGATGGGCGCTGGTGGTGCCGAAGTCGGAGCGGGCGGCATGGGTGGTGACGAAGTGATGCCGGATGGTGTGGCAGTGGCAGTCGTGACGTCCACCACGGCGGCACCCGCGGGCTGGGAGGACTTCGAAGCCACTGCGACATGGACGCAGATCGGCGACGAGGTGACAGTGGTGGTCGAGGTTACCGGCTGCCCCGATGGGCCGCACATCTCTCACATTCACGCCAACCATGATTGTGGTGCGGACGGCGAAGCGGCGGGTGGCCATTGGGTTCCCAACGGCGAAGTCTTCGAAGACATGATGTGCAGCGGGGGAACGGCGACGTACACCCATACCGAGAGCACCAGCGTGTGGACGGTGGGGGACGGCGGACCCAACGATGTCACTCAGTTCTCGTACATGGTTCATGAGCTCAGTGACGCGCAGGGGGCCGGTGGCAAGGCCGCTTGCGGGGTCATCAATGCGCAGTAGCGCACGTGGGCTACTACTAGCGGGCCTGGTGCTCGGCGCCGCCTGTACGGACGACGAGGCGTCGAGCGACGAAGCCTCCGGCAGCGACCAGCGCGAGAGTGACTCCGAAGACGCCGGCGGCGATCCCGAGCCCGAAGCGTCGGACGGCGCAACGAGCGACGAGGCGTCGAGTGACGACCCAGCTTCGGGCGAGAGCGACGGCGCGGCTGCCGACGCCGATGCGAGTGCGACCGACGCGGAGCCAGGCGGAGAAAACTCTCGCGACGGCGGCTCGACGGATGACTCCGACACGGGCGATGCGAGCAGCGCAGCGCCTGACGAAGTGGATGCCGCCAGCGCCACGAGCGACTCGGGAGTGCCCAGCGACTTGCCAATCGACGAGGCTCTGCTCGAGCAGCTGACGCGGCCCGCCTATCCGGAGGCGGTCTACCCGGCAGAGAATCCTCACACCGAAGCCAAAGCCTTGCTCGGCAAGATCCTCTTTTGGGAGGAGCAAATGAGCGGTGACGGTACGGTGGCGTGCGGCACCTGCCATCGCGCCGCAGCCGGAGGCTCCGACCCGCGCGCCGTTCACTTGCCGGGGCCAGACGAACTGTCCGACACGGACGACGACATTCAGGGGTCGCCGGGCATCGTCCGCTGCGACTCCAGCGGCGAGCGCGTTGGCGACGAGGTGCAGGTGACGCAGCGGCGGGCTTCGAATTACCTCGATGCGATGTTCGCGCCCAACCTGTTCTGGGATGGGCGCGCTGAGTGCCAGCACGAAGACTGCCCGAGTCAGAGCGCTTTCGAGGATCCGGACAATCCTGGCAGCTTCCCGATCCAAAGTGGCGGCGCGCTGGAGAATCAAGCCGTGATGCCGCCGCTCTCCGACGTCGAGATGGCGTGCGAAGACGCGACGTGGGACGGTATTCACGAACGTTTGAGCACTGCAGTCCCGCTGGCGCTGGCTCACGACATTCC
>JBNKZR010000633.1:0-3713 GCA_050301735.1 Polyangiaceae bacterium
GATGCTCAGCTACTCGTGCCCTGCCCTCGCGCCGAACCCCGGGTCTATGCGCATCTCGCGGCTTTCGCCCGAGGTGCGCCCCTGGCCCAACAACACGAACTCGTGACGCAGACGGCCCGAACGCTCATCCAGCGCATGGGTACGGCCCCCGTTTGGACCAGCACGTCGGGACTTGGAGTCGCTTGGGTTCACGTTCGCCTCGACACCCGCCCGAAGTACTACACGCACCGGAATTACACCCGAACGGCGTGAAACACGCCGTGACGCGGCACGTTCGACCCTACCCCGCCAGCGGTCGCACCGCAGACGACGGCTTCGGCCCGTCGGCGTCCCCTGTTGGCGGGCGTCCGCCAGCCGCAAATCGACGGCGACTTGCGCAGCTCGGGAAGACCGACTTTCGACGGCCACCTCCGACAGACCGGTAACGGGTCCATCTCGGTCGTCGGTGGAAACGTGCAGTCGAACAGGTCGCCGCGGGGAACTGCAGCGCTCAGCCCGCGATCCACGTCCTGTTGGCGACGACAATCGGTGGCAGCTTCGTCAAACCCCGCTGCACTCGCGCCGGAAGTCGGCGCCAGAGCCGCTCCATCCCGACAAATGGTTTTCTTTTGCTGCACGCTCGCTAGATTGGGCCTCGTGTTGTCCTATCGGCTCCAACCCCCCACCCGACACTGGTCATTGATGCTCGCGTTGGTCGCTCTGTTGGCAACGGCGTCTGCGGGAGCAACGAACAAGTACCTGGAGCGGCCCAAAGAGGTCCCCATGGAAGACACGCCGGCATTCCGCTACGCGAACATGACCAATCGCGAAGCGTTCCGCGAGCTCGATCGGCGAGGTATCCCCTACACGCGGGTGCGCAGCGATGCGCCCGGGGTGCGTGCGCCCATCCGTCTCACGGGCGATCTGTGGGGTGTGCTGATCCACTCCAGCCTGCCCGAGTCCGAGTGGGAAAGCACCATCTACAACATTTTGGACGCCCGTCTTGCCTTGGCGCTGTGGGACTTGTGCCGGATCCTGGCGCAACACGACGTGGTGGAAGTGATGCACTTCACCATGTATCGCCATCAGGGCAAGAGCCGGCGCAAGTACCGCTTCCGCCACCCCGGCGGCCTCGCCATCGACCTCGGCGCGGTCAAGAAGCGCAACGGCGAGTGGCTCAGCGTCGGACCGCATTGGCCTGGTCAAATCGGGGCCAAGACCTGCGGCGCGGGCGCCCGCAAACTCATCGGGCGGCGCGGACGAGAGCTGATGAGCATCCTGTGCGAGGTGGCTGACGCCCGCATCTTCCACTACATGCTGTCGCCCCACTACGACGAGCCCCACAGCGACCATTTCCACTTGGAGATCAAGCCGGGCGTCAAGTGGTTCCTCGTCAACTGACCCAGCACTGACCGCGGCCGCGGTAGGCGTAGCTGTTGCGGTATCGCGCGCCGGCAAACTCTGCTAAGCGCTCGCAACATGCGACTTGGTCAGCTCATCGGTCCCGAGCTGAAGGCTCTGTTGGAAGAGAGCCCGCGCGAGATCCGCGCCGTCCTCGACGAAATCCATCCTGAGGACTTCGCGGACATCGTCCAGGAATTGGGGCAAGAGCGCGCGACCAAGCTGCTGCAAGAGCTCCCGACGGAGTATGCAGCCCAAGTCTTCGAACGCCTCGACGACGATCGTCAGGCAGAGCTGGCCGAGAGCCTCGGCGCGCAATCGACCGCCGAGCTGACGTTGGAGATGGACCCGGACGACCGGGCCGACTTCCTTTCCGTCATCCCGAGCGACTTGAGCGCCCCGATCCTGGAGCATATCGAGCGACAGGATCCCGAGGTCGCCGAGGACGTTCTCGAACTGCGGCAGTGGCCCGAAACCTCCGCCGGCGGTCTGATGACCACCGACTACATCGAGATCCGCCCCTCGATGACGATCAGCGAAGCGGTCGCCGAGGTGCGAAAGCTGGCTGACGACGCCGAGACCATCGACACGCTGTTCGTCACGGACGAAGACGAACACCTACTCGGTGTGTTGCCCCTCAAGCGCATGCTGCTCGCGGAGTCCAACGCCAGGGTGGCGGACGTCATGGGCCACAACATCATCAGCGTGCTGCCCGACCTCGACCAGGAAGAGGTCGCGAGCAAGCTGGCGAAGTACGACCTCAATGCGCTGCCCGTGGTCACCGAGAGCGGGCAGATGCTCGGCGTCATCACCGCAGACGACATCCTCGACGTTCTGACGGAAGAGCAGAACGAGGATGTTCATAAGATGGCCGCCGTCGGCCCCCTGCGCGACGGCTACTTCGACACGAGTTTCTGGATCTTCTTGCGCAAGCGCGCCCCCTGGCTATTGGTGCTGTTCCTGGGCGGGTTCCTGACCACCCAAACCCTCCAAGCCTTCGAAACGGAGCTGGCCAGCATCGCTCAACTCGCAATCTACTTGCCGCTGCTGATCTCCGCGGGGGGCAATTCCGGCTCCCAGTCCTCCACCCTCATCATCCGAGGCCTTGCAGTGGGCGACATCGGGGTGGGCGACTGGTGGCGAGTGCTGTGGCGCGAAGCCGCACAGGGCATCACGCTGGGCAGCTTGATGGCGATGTTGGGCGTTACGCGGTCCTATCTTGCGGGAGATGGCACCGATTTCGCCATGCTGGTCGGCGCGACCATCGTCGCGATCGTGATCATGGGCTGCGTTCTCGGCGCTATGATGCCAATCCTGCTGCATCGACTGGGTATCGACCCTGCCACCAGCTCCACGCCGTTCATCGCCAGCTTGGTCGACGTGTTCGGTGTGGTCGTCTACCTCACCTTGGCCCGCCTCATGTTGGCCGCGTTGGCCAGCGCAGCACCAGCCTGAGCCCCGCACCGCGGGTCGGTTAGGCATGGCGAGGCGCGGGTGTTCCGTTATGCTGTGCTAGCTCTGGAGCTGGGATGGATCTGAACGAGGCATTGGTTGAGCAAGGCATCGCCACCCAGGCAGAAGTGGCGGAGGCCGAGGCGCGCAGCCGCCTCTATGGGGGTGATCTGATCACGAACCTGCTCGACACGCGGCGCGTCGACGAGAAAGCCGCGCTGGCGGCCCTGGCAGCCGCGTTCGGCCTCCCTCTGGCGCCGTGCGGCGAGTTACCGTACGCGTCAGGAGTTGCCATCGAATTGGTGCCTCGGGAGGCTGCCATGCGCCTCGGAGTCTACCCCTCTCGCGTCGACGACGGGGTCCTGACTCTGATCGTCGGCGCGCCGCTTGCCGACGACGAGAGAACAGAAATCGAAAGTAGCCTCGATGTACGAGTGCAGCAACAGCTCGCCGTCGAGCCGCGCATCAAGCAAGCCCTGGCCCGGGACTATGCCCATCCACTGGAACCGAGAGCAGAAAAGGCCTTGGCCCGCCTCGAAGGGCGCACCCCTGCCTCCTCGTTGCCGCCCAACGTGGAACTCGCACGAGGCCCGTCATTCTCGAAGTGGCCACGCCCACCGAGCGTTGCCCCCGTCGGCTTCCCCCGGGTCTGGAGTGAAACGGAGACGCCGACGGAGTCCGCGCTCTTGGCGGAAACGGCCAAAG
Organism: Polyangiaceae bacterium; assembly: GCA_050301735.1. Taxonomy (GTDB): domain Bacteria; phylum Myxococcota_A; class Polyangia; order Polyangiales; family Polyangiaceae; genus SZUA-265. Next base: position 3,538 of record JBNKZR010000633.1, read on the forward strand.
CGCCCGCTGTCGTTCAGAACGAGGTCGCGCAGCTGAGCCGCCAGCGAAAGACCTCGAGTGCACCGCCATTGCGCGCCGCGCTCGAGGCCGCGCATTCGGGTGAGCACGCGGCTGCTGGTAGCCTGCGCCCGCGACGTCGCGGACCATACACCACGGTTGCCGCCAAAGAGGACTTG
>JBNKZR010000634.1:0-3702 GCA_050301735.1 Polyangiaceae bacterium
GGCCGCCAACGAAGAATTGCAGGATCCGGGTCTGCGCTTGGCTCTGGCGAAGCTCTACGAGCACGTCGTACGGCGACCCGACTTGGCACTGGCCGTGGTGGCCGAGGGCACGACGGAGAAGGCGGAAGCCGCCGCCAAGCGGCGTGCTCGCCTGCAGAGCAAGCTCGACAAAGCCGGCCAGGCATCGAGCTAGCAGTGCGCCAACGTCGCGAAGCGCTGCAAGGCCCCGGGGTTTTTGCTAAACGCGTCTGCCATGGCCTACGACCATCTGAGCATCGAGCCTCGCTGGCAGAAGTACTGGGAAGAACACGAGACGTTCAAGACCGAACGCCGACCCGGGCGACCGAAGTACTACGTGCTCGACATGTTTCCCTATCCCTCCGGACATGGCCTGCACGTGGGCCACCCCGAGGGCTACACCGCGACGGACATCATCGCGCGGGCGCGGCGCATGCAGGGCTACGACGTGCTGCACCCCATGGGGTGGGACGCCTTTGGGCTGCCGGCGGAGCAGCACGCGATCAACACGGGCACGCACCCGCGGGCGACGACCGAAGCGAACATTCAGACCTTTCGGCGCCAGCTGAAGAGCCTCGGCTTTTCCTACGACTGGTCCCGCGAGGTGGACACGACTGATCCGGAATACTTTCGTTGGACACAGTGGATCTTCTTGCAGCTCTTCGAGCGCGGGCTGGCCTTTCAGAGCGAGATCCCCGTCAATTGGTGTCCCGCCTTGGGCACGGTTTTGGCCAACGAAGAAGTCATCGATGGGTTGAGCGAGCGGGGCGGACATCCCGTTGTGCGACAGCCGCTGCGTCAATGGCAACTGAAGATCACGGCCTACGCTGATCGGTTGGCGCAAGACCTGGAACCCCTCGAGTGGCCGGAGACGAAGCTAAAACAGCGAGACTGGATCGGTCGCAGCGAGGGCGCTGAAGTGCGCTTTGCCGTCGAGGGCAGCGAGCAGTCGCTGACGGTGTACACCACACGCCCGGACACGCTCTTCGGCGCGACGTACATGGTGGTGGCGCCCGATCACCCGCTGATGTCGGAGCTCGTTTCGGACGCGCAGCGGGCCGAGGTCGAACGCTATGCCGAAGCCGCAGCTCGCAAGAGCGATCTGGAACGCACCGCCGTCAGCAAGGACAAGACGGGCGTGTCTATCGGACGGAACGCCATCAATCCGCTCACCGGTAAGCCCATTCCGATCTTCACGGCGGACTACGTGCTCGGCAGCTACGGAACGGGCGCCATCATGGCCGTGCCGGCACACGATACGAGAGACTTCGACTTCGCCAAGGCTTTTGGACTACCCATCGTCGAGGTCGTCAGCCCCGACGGCAAACTCCACGACGAGCTGAGCGAGGCCTATACCGAGCCCGGCATAGCCGTTCGCTGCGGTCAGTTCGATGGGCTGCCGACCGTCGAGTTCAAGCAGCGCATCATCGAGCATCTCGAGGAACGCGGCATCGGCAATCGTCAGGTCAACTACAAGCTGCGCGATTGGGTTTTCAGTCGTCAACGCTACTGGGGCGAACCCATCCCCATCTACTTCCCAGTGGAGACGGGTGGCGACCCGCGCCAAGGGGATGCCTACACCATCGATTACCAGAGCCCGATCGCGGTTGAGGAGAGCGAGCTGCCCCTGCAGTTGCCGGAACTGTCGGAGTACAAGCCCACGGGTGACCCTCAGGGCCCACTGAGCAAGGCTCTCGATTGGCGGTTTTTTCAAAAAGACGGCAAGTGGTACGCGCGTGAGACGAACACCATGCCGCAGTGGGCAGGTTCGTGCTGGTACTACCTGCGCTACTTGGACCCCAAGAACGACGAGAAGATATTCGACGAAAAGGCCTACGACGCGTGGATGCCCGTCGATCTGTACGTCGGCGGCGCCGAGCACGCGGTGCTGCACCTCTTGTACGCTCGCTTTTGGCACAAGGTGCTGTACGACATCGGCGTCGTCAAACATCCGGAGCCGTTCACCAGGCTCGTGCATCAGGGCATGATCTTGGGGCAGAGCTACAAGTTCTTCGCCACGATCGACGCCGACGGAAACGTGCTGAAAGCCTACTCTGCGACCTCGAAGGACGTCGTTCCGGGTGCCGAAAAGGGAACCTGGGTCCACGCTCCGAGCGGGGAGCGGGTGGAGGTCAAACTCACGGCACGCGATGTCGAGTTGCGCGAGGGTAAGCCGTATCACAAGCAGTACGGCATCGAGCTGGAGACGGTCAACGAGAAGATGAGCAAAGCTCGTGGCAATGTGATCAACCCCGACGACGTCGTGCGGGAGCAAGGTGCCGATGCCTTGAGGGTCTACGAGATGTTCATGGGTCCCCTGGAGCGCACCAAGCCCTGGCAAACGTCGGGCATCGTTGGCGTGCGCAATTTCTTGGAGAAAGTGTACGCGGTGGCGACGCGCGAGTTGTCGGATGCTGCGCCTAGCGCCGAAACGGCCAAGCTGCTGCACCGCACCATCAAAAAGGTGACCACCGACATCGACGATCTGCGGTTCAATACGGCCATCAGCCAAATGATGATCTTCACCAATCACCTACACGGCTTGGACCAGCCCCCGCGAGAGGCCGTCCGAGGGCTGTTGTTGTGCCTCTCGCCGTTCGCTCCCCACCTGGGAGAAGAGCTCTGGCAGAATGTTGGGGGCGAGCCGTCCATCGCTTCTCAGCCCTGGCCGAGTTGGGACGAGTCTTTGTGTGAGGATGCCGTGGTGGAAATGCCCGTCCAGGTCAACGGCAAGGTGCGATCCAAAGTCGTGCTGCCCAAGGATGCGACGGAGGACGACGCTCGCCAGGCGGCGACCGCAGACGAACGCATTCAGGGATATCTCGAGGGCAAGACGCTGCGCAAAGTCATCTACGTGCCCGGCCGGATCTTGAATCTGATTGTCAAGTAGCCCTTGCGTGAAACTGACAGCCGGCATCGATTCCGGCGAGGCTCGCGCGGTGTTTCGGGTTGGCGCATGGCCGGCGCCGGGTCACGAGATGGGGTTGCGCGTGCCCCCAGGTGAGATTTTGGGGGTGGCCCCCCCGCGCGCTTCTGCTAATTTCGGCGACCCTGCCGGGCTGCGTCGAGCTCGACGGGCCGAGCCAAGGTTCGGTACCGTTTTCGTTGTTGACGTAATCCAAGTCGCGCACGGCGAGCTCGCCAAACCAGTGCGAGCGCCTGGCAGCTCGTGAAACTACCTGTGTTACTGTTTTGCCGAAGATGATCACCGTTGGTTGTGCAGGGTTCGCCGTACCGGCAACGCGTTACTTCAAGGAGTATGACTTCGTCGAGGTTCAGGAAACGCACCGCGCCGTTCCTGGGCCGGGTACGATCCGTCGTTGGCGACGAGAGGCTCCGGAGGGCTTCCAGTTCGCGCTGATCGGCCCTCGCGAAGTGGGGCAGGAGAGCTTCCGCGCCGGCAAGGTAATCGACGATTCTCTCAAGGTGCTCGACGAGGTTGCGGAGAAGCTCGAGGCGCGCCTGGCCGTCTTCGTGGCGCCAGCCGAGTTTCCGCAGAATCGTGGCAACAAGGCCGCGCTCAAGGAATTTCTGGAGGCGGTCAAGGGTCACTTCGACACGATTGTGTTCGACGCCGGTGCGCAGTGGGACCCGGACGACGCGGACGCGCTGGCGGAAGATACGGGCACCATCGCAACCCGCGACCCGCTGCAACAAGGTACTTCCAAGCGCACGGTCGCCTAC
>JBNKZR010000635.1:0-1915 GCA_050301735.1 Polyangiaceae bacterium
CGCTGGGGTATCTCTGCCCTAGGTAAAGTCAGCTGAAAGGCGCCGCAGCCGTCGCATGATCGAAATCGGATCGAGTGGGTCTTGAGGGCCACCGCGGCCAAGGGTGTCGAGCAGCCTGTCGACATCCAGAATGTCGACAATGTGCGGCAGTCCACGAGACACGAGTGTTTGGTCTAGCTCCAGAAACCAATCGAAGTCCTCCACCTCGTAGTCCTCCGGGTTCCAAGTATCGCAGTGACTGCCGCGATAGCGGTGCTGGTGCTCACCGTCAGTGCACTTCTCCGAGTGTTCGAGAATGGCATTGACCGCATGTCGGGCGGACTCGTTGGCCGCCTCCATGGTCGGAATACGAGTGTACGTCTTCATGTACATGCCACACAGCACCCAGCCGTGCTCGACCCGATACCCCTTTTCAGGGTCCCCCGGGCGTCCTGACCAACCCGTGGGAGATGCGATATGAAAAGGGCTCTTGTTGACGTATGTGCTCTTCTTCTCCTCGTACTTGAGGAAGTCGTCGAGATGCCAGTAGATGGGTTGGGGGATTCGGTTCGAAGATGAACGCGAACCGAGACGAAACCGTGACTTGACCGAATCGCGCCCTGAAGCTTTCACACTCTTCTCGATCTGGTACCAGACCTCTTGGGCTATCTCATCCGGCGTACATTCCCACGCAGGCTTGGGTATCTTCTCGCCCTTCTCGTCCCAAATGCCGATGATCGCGGAAAGGAGCCCTCGGAAACCGTGCTCCCAGTCCGTACGATCCTCCCAGAACCGCACCTGAGAGATCGACGTCAAACCCCACGGAGAGTCCGGGTAGTAAACGTGCCCGTCGACGAACAAGATGTCTTCAGCGAAGTAGAATTGGATGCCCGCGAAGTGCCTGAAGTCGTTGCCCGGTTGGGGTTTGACGAGTTCCTTCTTGCTGGCATCGATCGAAGTTGCCTTGTGCATGTCAGAGAGTTCGGGCGGCGCCACGGCACCCACCAATTCCGCCTGCTTGCGAAATTCCGTGGCAAGTGCCGCGATCTTGTCGGCGGGAGGGGCCAACACGAAGTACCCAGGCATCAGCGGGGGATTGTCCTCAGCTTTGGTGTCCCGCCTCAGACGTGGCTCATAACACTTGACCTCCGGCCACACGCGCTGATGGCCGTCCTTGGTCGTGACTAGTTCGAAGCTGGCCAACTCGCCATGAATGAACTCGACACCCTGTGCTTCGAGGTATCTTCTCCAATGCTTGAGCCAGGCCTCGCTCGTAGGGCCACGCAGAGTGCCGTCCCGGTAACCGCCTGGGCGGATGTTGTCCAGAACCAGCTGCACGAAAGCCGTTCCGTGCGAGCGGGCATCCGCACTCTTGGCATCCATTGCCACCAACGCCTCTGGCCAGCGCTGGATCAGCGTCTGGACCTGGGAGCTGTAGCTATCGCCGTCGACGAACTCCCACCAGGTAATTTCCTCGTAGTCGCGGCGGCGTTCGTCACACGACGTCATGTACTTGAACAACTTGAGGGCAAAGCGCGTGCTCTCCCGCGGATTGATGGCAAATCCACCCGCGTCTTCACTGCCAAACAAGACGTTGACGTACTCCCGAAGCTCCCTGAACGACTTGGGGGCGGAGCGAGAAAGAACGTTGGGTCGCCGTCCATCTTCGAAGGCCAATGCGTGCTTCGTCGTACTCTGCACGTTGTCCCTCACCGTACGACCATCTTCGATGTACCGATACGCTTCAGGCGTGTCGATGTCGACAGCGCGCTCCTGCTCCTGCGCGAATTCAGTCTTGCGTTCAATCTCGAGCAACGGCGTTCGCTGCATGGTATCGAACACGTGCCGATAGAATGCCGGAAAGAAACGGTAGCCATGTTCACCAGGAAGCCAACGCTCGCGAACTCGAAAACTGACCAGCAGATGCGCGGCCGCA
>JBNKZR010000636.1:0-3682 GCA_050301735.1 Polyangiaceae bacterium
GGGGAAGATGAGCACGGCTTTGGCCTTGGCCAGTAACTTGTCCATCACGGCGAATCGCGCCTGCGAGCGCAAGCGCTTCACGGCAGCAGTCGCGCGATCGACGATCACTTGCTGCTGGGTGGGCCGAGCTTGGTCGGACGCCGGGCTCTCTGCGGGTTTGGCAGTACAGCCGACGGCGGTGAGGGCGAACACAACGGCGAGCTTCTTCATCGAGACGAGGGTGTGGTGCTGTGGGTGGCGAGGTCAACTGCAGACTCTGCGCGCCGCCCGGCCGAGTCGAAACCGCCCGATCGGCGTTGCTTTGCGCGCAGCAGTGGGCAGCCCGCGGCAGGAGTGCCGCAAGTTTTCCGCAAACGCATGACACACGTGCAACAGCCGCGGCATCCTAGGGGAGTGAAACTCAGAGCGACGCTGTGCCTCGTACTCACCGCCTGCGGCGCCTCCAAGCCCGAACCGCAACTGGGGGGCCCGGAACACAGCTGCCAGGAGCCTACCGGCCCCATTCCGCTCCCACTGCCGGAGCTTCGTTCCAAGCTCGGCTTGCGTGTCGAGCTTGCGGAAAAGGAGATCGAGCGACAACTCGCGCGCAACGTGCCGCGCACCTTGGCGCGTGCCAAGAACCAATCGATTGGAGCCCCGGGCAAGGTGACCTACCGAGTCGACCGCGATGGGTTCTCGATCTCGGCAAACGATACCGGGCTCGAGGTAAACACCCGATTGTTGGGAGACATCGACGTGTGCAAGCCCGTGGGACCGTTCTGCGTGGCCTACGGTGCCTGCAATCCGCAATGGGCCGTCCAGGTCGCCGTGCCCACGGACTTCGACCAGGACTTGTCGCTTCGGGTGCGAACCGCGGTCAACATCACCAAGGGCTGCGTGCTCAGACCCGTGGGCTACGATGCCACCTCCGAGCTGGAGCGCATCACACGCCAGCAGACGCGCAACGTTCGCCAGCGCATCCGCTCCGAGGTGCAACGTGTCGAGCGCCAGATGCAAGAGGCTTGGCGCCGCATTCACGAGCCACTCGCACTCGAAGGTGGCGGCTGTCTGCGGTTGGCGGTCGATGAAGTCGCGTTTCGCCCCATTTCCCAACGCGAAGGGCGCCTGAGCACAGCCGTGCAAGCGGAAGGCACACTTGCGCTGAGTTGTGATGACGATGCGCCGGAGGAAGCGAGCGCCCCGGTCGGCGCCTCCCGACAGTCAGACGACGGCCCCGTGGTCACGGCCAAACCCGAATTGCAGCCCTCCGTCGACATGGCCGTAGGCGTGGACTGGCCGCTTGCCGAACTCGAGCAAGCGCTCGAACACGCCACCGGGCACACGAGCGCCCTGCGCGTGGTGGGCGGGGCCGAGGGAGCGCCCAACGAACTTCATCTCAACCGCGACGTGTCGGCGGCCTGCCCGCACTGGGAACGTGTGGCGCCACGACTCGACGAGCGAGGGCTTCGACTCGAACCCGTATCCGGCTCGGGCGAATCCCCCCCCGTGCTATCGCCGCCAGCGACCTTCGCACAGCTCGAGCCGGCTCTGGACCAACTCGAATCTCGGCTGAGCCAAGCGATCACCCAGGCCGGGGAACAGGGCGTGACCGTCGACGTCGACAAGCAGCTCGAGTTCGACGTCGAGGTGGGGGCGGACCGCTTGCGCTTGATTCGGCGAGCACGGGGCGAAGCGAACGTGCACACCACTCGTTCAACGCCGGCAACCACGAACTAGCCTGAGCGCGCCCCGACCCGACTTCGCGCTCGGACAAATAGCTCGACGAGGTCTCAACCTCTGCTCGGAGCTATCGTATATTCCCGACCGATGCTGGCGACGCCCCCATTGTCCGATGCGCTGAAGACCACGCTGCAAGAGGTCCGACGCCGGGGAGCGCAGCTCCGCCCCGAGCGACGACGGCTGCTCGCCCCCTTGGTGCGCTTCATCGTCGAGCGCGACGGAAGCTCGAACCCGATCGCTCTGAACTACATTTGCACTCACAACTCCCGGCGCAGTCACCTGGGCCAGGTGTGGGCGGCTGCTTTGGGTACGGCCTTCGGGTTCGACGTGCAGACGTTTTCCGGTGGCACGGAAGCCACCGCGTGCAACCCGAGGACCATCGCCGCGTTGGAGCGGGCGGGCTTCGAGGTCGCCCATGGTAGCGGTGACAATCCCCACTACCTGGTCCACTTCTCCAAAGCGCACGCCCCGGTCGAGTGCTTTTCGAAAGTCTTCGACGCCCCCAGCAATCCCACGCAGGACTTCGCCGCAATCTTGACGTGCAGCTCGGCCGACGCCGCGTGCCCCATCTTGCCCGGCGCGGCGCTGAGGGTCGCCACCCCCTACGACGACCCCAAGATTGCCGACGGCACGCCTGCGGAAGACGAGACCTACGACGACCGCGTGCTCGAAATCGGAAGTGAAGTGCACCACGTGTTCGCCGAAGCCGCGAAACTGCGCCAGGCGCGATGACCACACACCTCGATGACGACAAAGCGGTGCGCCGGCGGCGAAGGCTTTGGAGATCGCCGGCAGTCGTGTAAGGCGTGCACATGACCACCCCACTTCGCATCCGCATCTACCTGGAAGACACGGACGCTGGCGGCATCGTATACAACGCTTCCTACGTCAGGTTTCTGGAGAGAGCGCGTACGGAGACGCTACGTGCCGCCGGCCTGCAACAGAGTGTTACCTTCCAACAAGACCTCTCGTTCGTGGTTCATTCGCTGAACTTGCGCTTCGTCAGCCCCGCTCACCTGGACGACGAAGTGACGGTCAGCTGCGAGCTGGCGAAGAGCAGTGGGGCGTCTCTGAGCTTTCGCCAGGAAGTGCGGGACCACACGGGCGAACAGCTGCACTGCAGCGCAGAAGTGATCGTCGCGTGCATCAAGTTGAGCAGCAAGCGCCCGTGCCGCGTACCTGCCACCGTGCTCGACGCGCTGCGGGCCGTGGCGAACTCGTGAGCACGAGCCAGCGAGCGCCGTTGGCGGCTCGTGACGTCGACGAGTGCCGTTGGGCTCTCGACGAGGGGCGAGTACCGTCGCCCGTCACCGACGGTCGCGCTGACTCACCAGGGCAGTCGTTCGCCGTTGGCGTGCCAAAAGCCGCCACTGGTCTCCAGCGTGAGCTCATCCACCCGCGCCAGCAGCCCGCGCGCCGCATCTTCGGGCTCGACTTGCCCGTGGCTGCCGACCATGTCCGTCTTGACCATGCCAGGGTGCAAGATCGCGACGGCAACACCGCTGCTTTTCAAATCCACGGCGAGCGACTTCCCCGCCATGTTCAAGGCTGCCTTGCTCATCCTGTAGCCGTAGGCGCCTCCCGAACCGTTGTCGTCGATGGAGCCCATGCGACTGGTGACCAAGGCCACTTTCGAACCTGGTTGAAGCTTGTCCTTCAGCGCGGCGGTCACCAACAGCGGTCCGATGGCGTTGACCTCGAACTGCTTGCGAATGCCGTCGACGTTGAGCTTCTCCACGGTGTCGCCCCAGATGAGGATGCCCGCGTTGTTGATCAGGAGGTCCACCGAACGATTGCCGACCGCATCGACCAACTTGGCGATGGCCGCCGGGTCCGCAACGTCGATGCCTTCGACGACCTCGACCTCCAACTCGAGGAGGACTTCGAGGAGGGACTCGACATGGACACCGGCCCCATCGACGCGCAAGCGCTCGCGCTCGAGGACATCTCGGAGCTTGACCTG
>JBNKZR010000637.1:0-3666 GCA_050301735.1 Polyangiaceae bacterium
CAAGAACGACCAACTGCTCATCGGCGCCCCACTCAGGAAGAACGCGGGAATGTGCCAGACAGCGATCAGAGTACCGAGAATCATCCCAGCCCAAAGCGGTGCGAAGCGTCGTTGAAGAAGCGGTAGCGCAACACCACGCCAACCGAACTCTTCGATCGGTCCCAACAAGAGTGCCAGAACCACAGCCGACACGATCTCGGTGCCCGTCGCCGAGGCCAAGGGCTGAATGATGGGTCCCTTGATGGCGGCACCGGCGTAGACCACTGCTGGGATGCCAACCACGAGCAGCGCCCACCAGCCAAGCGGCGCCCGCCACAGCGTGAGCCGTCGCAGGAAACGTCCCAGCCCTTGGACGCCATAGTGCCACCATACCAGCAGCAACCCCGCAATGCCGGGTGAGTAGACCGCGAGAATGTAGAGCGGGTTCGAAATGGTCAGTTCACCAAAGACAGCCGTCACCTGATCGTAGAACAGGATCAGAATGGCAGCGATTGTCCAAGTCAGACCGAATGACATTGCCAAGAGTGGAACGAGCGTACGCTGGGTCATGGCAGGGGTTGGATGGCTCTGGCCATCTCGAGGCGCGTCGGTGCGCACCCGCGAGTTCACGTGCAGGGTATTCATGTTGTTTCCTTTCTTGATGTTGCCGTGCGTCGTTGACGCGCGGTGGAGTGCTATTCGTCGTCGTCGGGCAAGCGCCAGGTCAGGTCAACACGCGCAAAGAACACGTCCGGCAGGGTTTGCGTGCCTCCGGCGACGCGTTCATTGTCCGCGTTCATCTGCTCGAAGCGACGAAATAGGGTGTGCCCGGCGTATACGCTGAGCCAGACCGAGTCGACGGTGCGCACGCCAACGGAAGCCCCGGCTGTGGCGACGGAGTACCCAATGTGGTCGATGCACTGCGCACTGCTGGGCTGTGCTTCGTCGTCGGGAGTGCTCAGGTCGTCGCTCTGCGCCGCGCAGGGCCAGACGTCCCGAATCGCCGAGTCGCCAATCGAATATGAGCTACCATCGACGTCTGCGCGGAGCCCGAGCTCGATGCGGTCACTCGCTCTCCACTTGGCCTCAGCCTGCACCGGAAGCAGAGCATCGACGCTGATGCTCGCTGTCGGTTGCCAGTTCACGTAGAGCACCGGTAGGGGCAAGAACGAGCCGTACTCGAACGTCGCTGCGCCACCACCACCCAGTACGAGTTGCTCCGAGAACTGATAGCTCGCGAGCGCCATGCCCTGCGTGCGCAGCGCCCGACCCTCAACCGCCTCGAGATCGCTGGCGATACCGGGCTTGGCTTGGAGCAGGAGCATCCAGTCGCTCGAAAGCAGGTGGATGAGCGTCAATGGGAGCTCGAGAGCATGCAGGTCCAGCTCCCTCTCGGCGGGCGACTCATGGGAGAACGACAGCTTGTCGAGGCGGTAGCCAAAACCCGGAGCGAAAACTGTCGACTCGCCCAACGACAGCGGCACGGTCAGCGACGCACCGTAGGTCGAGACTTGAACATCCTCGGCATCGGACCAAGGGGTTGTCCCCACGGGGCGCTCCCCCGCCAACTTGGTCGGCGGAAGGTATTCACTGCGCAGCTCGGCGATGTTCAGCGGCTGAGCGATTGCAACCGCCGGCAAAGAGAACGGTACGAGGCCCGCTAGGAGCCCGGCTAGGCATGACAGATGTCTCATGCCTGCGAAGTGACGCCCGAGTCGTTTCGGTTCGCAGAAAAATCACTCCCGCCAACAGAATGCGAAAACGCAGCAAGAAAACCCTGCAACAAGCCCGCGAACGCCCGCGAACAGCTCGGGTGCAGGTTCAGCCCACGGGGAGCGACGGGCCAGCCGCATCCCACCACTCCTTCAGACGAGCGTCATCCCAGGCGTCGCCCACCAGGATCTGCTCGAGGCGCTGCCGGACCACCAGGGCGGTGGGCGGCCGCTCCGCTGGCCCTTTGGCGAGCAGGTCGACGACCAAGTCCTCCAGAGCCGCAGGCACGGACGCCCCCGAAGCGTCGAACAGGGGCTTGGGGAGTGGCTTGTGCACGTGAGCAGAGAGCAGACCGACAACCGTCTTTTCTTCGAAGAGCAGCCGCCCCGATAGCAGAGTGTATGCGACACACCCGAGGGCGTAGAGATCTGCGTGATGGTCGGCATTGTCCGGATCGACGATAATCTCGGGTGCCATGAACGCTGGCGTGCCCACGACGTCGTTTTCGTGTGTGAGCGTCGCGGCTTCTCCGTCAGCGCCTCGAGCCACTTCCGTCACCAGACCGAAGTCGAGCACTTTGATGATGTCGAGCTCAGAGCCTTGGCGACAGAGAAAGACGTTCGCGGGCTTGATATCCCGGTGGATCAAACCGAGCTCGTGGGCTTCCTGCAGCGAGAGGCAGATCTGCCGCAGGATCCGCACGACGCGCCAGGCGGGCTGCGGGCCATGGCGGGCAACCAGCGCTTCGAGGTCCATCCCATCGAGCAGCTCCATCACGTAGTAGAAGTCGCCCGCATCGGTACGCCCGAAGTCGTACAGTTCGACCGTGTGCGTGGAGCGCAGGCGGGCTGTCGCGCGCGCCTCTCTCTCGAACCGCCGCAGCGCACTCGCGGCGCGCTCTGGCGAGGCGTCGACGCGGTCGGCTTTGATGACCTTGAGAGCTGCCGGACGCGCGAGCATCTTGTGCCGCGCCAGCCACACTTCTCCCATCCCGCCGTGCCCCAGCTTGTCGATCAACTCGTAACTCCCGAGTTCTCGTGAGCGGCGCCGCTCCTCACGCAAGACCCTATCGATGCGGTGAATCGCCACCGACATGAAGACGCACAGAGCGACGCTGAGCGGAACGCTAGCAAAGCTTCCTGGGGAGATAATCGCGAAGTATTCGATCCCACTGACCCCGGACCAAGCCAACGGGAGCGTCAGCAGGGGCAGCGCCAGGGACAGCGCCAGCAGGAAGTGCTTCGTCGGCGAACTCGGCACGAAGGGCGGGAAGAGCACCATGAAGACACAAGTCCAAGTCAACCCGTCGATCAGGCTGGGCTTCTCAACACCCGGCGGCAAACCTACTGTGTACGGGAGCGCCGACGACTGGAAGAAGTGGAGGCTTTCCAGGGTCTGATGAATACCCACGGCAAAAACCATGAAGAAGGCCAGACGCACCACGCTGTCGAGGGAGACCTGCGCCCGTCTGGCTGCGCGGAATACCCACCAGGACAGGAGCGCCATCAGCACGTTCTTCAGACGGGCAGGACTCGTGAGACCCGAAGTGTGGAAGGCGGCGTGCAGCGACAGATCCAGCGGGACCGCGACGGAGTACACAGCCCCAGCAAGCGCTGCGAGTGCCGCGACTCGATTCCGAACGCTCGCTTCGAGGACGGGATCCTGTTCATCCACTCCGGCTGCGGTCGTCTCCTGATGACGGCGCAAGGTGGGAGTCTTCAAGGTGTCTGCATCACTCGGCTCGGAATCGCGACGCGCCAAGAGCAGCCGCATCCCGCGTTGCCGAAGCCTGGCTAGCCCATCGAAAGGCCGAGCTGCACCGGAAGCCCCCTCGGCTCCGAGCACCTTGGCCTCGAGCCGTGCCAGCGCGGCGGCGGCCAGGAGCGCGTCCTCTGCGGCCGCGCCGCAGCCGTCGATGGACAGCACCCGCACGCGGCCGCCGCCCCCGAGTAACGCCCGCGCCGGCGCCACGGG
>JBNKZR010000638.1:0-3655 GCA_050301735.1 Polyangiaceae bacterium
CTATCACGGAACACGGAAATCCAGGGTGTTTTCCAATCACGGTGAGCGGCAAGGACCGCGCGCACGGCGCAGCCAACGTCAGGCTGCCGGGTTCGGCGAGCAGTCAGTTCATCAGCGGCTTGCTGCTTTCTGCGCCTTGTTACGGCGGAGATGTCACGGTGTCGGTGGAGGGTGAACTCGTGTCCAAGCCTTACCTGGACATGACCGCGGACGTGATGGCCTCCTTCGGCGTGGAGCTCCGCTACGACGACTACACGGCTTTCCACGTCGCCGGAGGACAGAGCTATCGGGCTACCGACTACGCCGTCGAGCCCGATGCGTCCGCGGCCTCCTACTTCTTTGCGGCGGCGGCGATTTGTGGGGGGCGAGTTCGCGTCGAGGGACTCGGTTCGGTGAGCAAGCAGGGCGATCTCGGTCTGGTCGACGTGCTCGAGCAGATGGGCGCAATGGTCGAACGCGAGCCCAACGCCACGACGGTCGTCGGTACGGGGCACTTGCGCGGCGTTGAGGTGGACATGAAGAACCTCTCCGACGTGGCGCAGACACTGGCAGTCGTCGCTCCTTTCGCTTCGAGTCCGACTCGGATCACCGGCATCGGCTTCATTCGCAAGAAAGAAACCGACCGCATCAAGGCCGTCGTCACGGAGTTGTCGCGCTTGGGGATCAGCGCACGCGAGGAGGAGGACGGCTACGTCGTCGAACCTGGACTAGCGCGTCCCGGGAGCGTGCAGACCTACGACGACCACCGAATGGCGATGAGTTTTGCGCTGCTGGGATTGCGCCAGCCGGGCATCCGCATTCTGGATCCGGCTTGCACCTCGAAGACCTTCCCGAACTACTTCGAAGTCCTGGAAACGCTCCGAGCCTGAGGCGGCTAGCGAAGGAAGGAGGGTGTGACACCGACACCGCCACTCCGATGACCCGTGCCGCCCGTGGGGGAGTCCGCACGCGCTGGGTTTGCGCTTGCCCCTCCTCGGCGCTGTCTCTACCTTTCCCTCATGGCGCAGGGACAGAACTACTATCGGGTGGATTTGAGGGAAATTCGTTTCGTGTTGCTGGAGCAATTCCAGTTGGGAAAGCTCTTGGGGCACGGTGCGTTTGCGGATTGGGAGGTCGAGCAGGTGGAGGCCGTGTTGCGTGAAGCCCAGCGTTTTGCGTTGGAAGTCGCCGGCCCGCTCAACGGAGTGGGGGACACCGTCGGCTGTCGCGTGGAAGATGCCGGCGTGGTCACTCCTCCCGGCTTCAAAGAGGCCTACGAGACACTCTACGAGGGCGGATTCAAGTCGATTGTCGCCGACCCCGAGTACGGCGGTGCCGGGGGCCCCAAGTGTTTGTCGGTATTGGTCAACGAGTTGACGAGTGGCCCCAACGCGTCGCTGGACATGTACGGTGGCCTGACCGTTGGCGCTGCGGAGATGCTCTACGAATTCGGCACCGACGAGCAAAAGCAGCGCTACTTGGAGAAGATGTTCTCGGGGCAGTGGGCGGGAACGATGTGCCTGACGGAGCCCCAGGCAGGTTCCGACGTGGGCGAATCATCGACGTCGGCAACGCCGCGCCCCGACGGCAGCTACGCCATTCGAGGTACGAAGATATTCATCAGTGGTGGTGATCAAGACATCACCGAGAACATCGTGCACATGGTGTTGGCACGGATCGACGGGGCTCCCAAAGGCACCAAAGGCTTGAGTCTGTTCATCGTGCCCAAGTTCAGGCCCGACGGGACGCGCAACGACGTCCACGTGGCGAGCGTGGAGCACAAGATGGGGCTCAACGGTTCGGCGACGTGCGTGCTCAACTTCGGAGAAGAAGGTGAGTGCGTCGGTGAGTTGATGGGTGGGGTCAGCGAGCAAGGCATGCGGCAGATGTTCAAGATGATGAACTTCGCGCGCATCGGCGTTGGTGTGCAGGGCCTCGGCTGCGCGAGCACGGCTTACCTCAATGCCCTCAACTACGCGCGCGAGCGCAAACAAGGGGCACGCATGGAAGAGGCGCGAGATCCGGATGCGCCTCGGGTGCCGATTCTGGCTCACCCCGACATTCGCCGCATGCTGCTCGAGATGAAGGCCAAGGTCGAGGGCATTCGCGCCATGCTGGTCAAGGCAGTGTGGCACGCGGATGCGGCGACACAGGCAGATGACGAGCGGCAGAAAGCCTACCACCAAGGCCAGACGGAGCTCCTGACCCCGTTGGTCAAGGCCTATGCTTCGGATCAGGCTTTCAAAGTCGCGGAGATGGCGATCCAGATCCACGGCGGTGCTGGCTACACGCGCGACTACCCGGTCGAACAATACTGTCGCGACGCGAAGGTCTTCGCCATTTACGAAGGTACGAACCACATCCAAGCCCTCGACCTGGTTGGGCGCAAACTCGGCCTCGATGGCGGCACACACTCACAAGCCTTCTTCAGGGACCTCAAAGCCTTCGTAGCGCATAACTCAGAACATCCCGAATTGGCCAATGCCGTGAAGGATCTCAACGGCGCCGCGGATGCTCTGGCCAAAGTGGCGTTGGCGTTTGCGCAGTGGAGCAAGGGCTCCCGGTTGGCACACGTCCCGCTGGTGGCATCACCATTTTTGGAAATGATGAGCGAACTGTGCGTCGGGTGGATGCTGCTCGACGCCGCGGTTATCGCTGCTGCGAAACGTGAGGCCCTGGACGCGTCGCACCCGGACCACGCCTTTTACACCGGCAAACTCGCCGCCGCGCAACACTTCTCCGCTTGGGTGCTACCGACGATCGCGGGGCGCGCGAAGGTGCTCGAGGCGGCACCTGCCGAGGCCCTGCACATCCCCGACGCCGCCTTCGCCACGGTCTGACCCGGGCACCCACGAGACGAGAGAGCACATCAAGTCGACTTGGCGCTGGGTTCAGTCCGAGCGACCCGCAGCTGCGCCCAGTTCTGCCAACAGGATCGGCAATTGCCGATCGGCATCATCCACGACGATGGCTTCGTCCCATACGATGCGTGCGTCCACGGCGCGCAGTACGACTCCCAGTGCGTCGAGGCCACGCCGGCCACGCTCTGGGTGGCGGACCGCGGCGGTGATCGCGACCGGCTTCCGGTAGAGCTCACCTGAGCCAATGACCCAATCGATCCCGTTCTTCAAGCTGCCGGGCAGGCTGTGGCCGTACTCGGGGCTGGCGATGAGCACGCCATCACAAGCATCCAGGAGGCGTCGAAACGCCTCCACCTCAGCCACGCTCTGCTGCGCGAGGTCGGGAACGAAGTGAGGGAGAGCCCCGAGCCCCTCGTACAGCGTGACTTGCGCTGGGGCGATGTCTCGCGCACGCCGCAAGAGGTCGAGGTTCGCCGACTTTTCCGAAAGACTTCCGCAGATGGCCACGACATTCATGTGCTGGTCCATGGTGGCATCGGGACATCGCGGCAATGGGTGCTGGCGACGTCCATCCGACGGCGGTACGTTCCCGTCGTGAATACCCGCTGGATCGTTCACGCCGACATGGACGCGTTCTACGCTTCGGTGGAGCAGCGCGAGCGTCCCGAACTGCGTGGCAGGCCTGTGATCGTTGGAGCGCATTCAGCGCGCGGCGTCGTCTCCGCCGCTTCCTACGAAGCGAGAGAATACGGTGTGCACTCGGCGATGCCTGGCTTTCGCGCAAAGGAGCTGTGCCCGCACGGCGTCTTCCTTCC
>JBNKZR010000639.1:0-3642 GCA_050301735.1 Polyangiaceae bacterium
CCAGAGCGGCCTGGAGCAGTACCCGTAGGCGCTGGGTAAGACGGCGCGGGGCCGTAGGAGTGAAACGGCATCCGTGGTTGTGGTGCTGACAGAATGGTCGGCAGTGCCAGGCTGCCTGGAAGGCTACAGCCCATGTTTCATGACGCGGCGTTCAGGATCCGGCTGTGTTGCAGTAAATCACCCACCGGCGCCCCTACGCGCGTGTGTTCGAGCATTCCACTGAGCGTCAGAGAAAGTCCTGAGATATAGCGTCAGGAATGATTCACTGTTCACGGGGGTGTGGGAGACTTGTGCTTGCACTGCGCGTAGCGATCTGCTGGTTCGCGACGTTGGCACTCGCGTCCTGTTCGAACGACGCCGGACCTGAGTCGAGCCTTGCGGTGGGAGCGGGCGGCGTGCCCTGTGCGGCGGGCGAAACCGTCTGCAACGGGGTGTGCGTCAACACGAGCAGTAGCCCGGGCAACTGCGGCGGCTGTGGGATGTTCTGCTCGGCTGACCAAGTCTGCAACCAAGGCAGCTGTCGCCCCATCACCGAGGGCTGTGCCCCCAACCTATTGCTGTGCGGGCAGTCTTGTGTGGACCCCAGCGCAGACGCCCGCAATTGCGGCGTTTGTGGAAACTCTTGCGACGTCGCCCACGGCGTCTGCCAAGCCGGGGCGTGCAGCTGCGACGGTGGCTTGACTCAGTGTGCCACAGACTCCTGCGTCGACCTCCTCTCCGACCAGTTCAACTGCGGGTCGTGTTCCAACGCATGCTCGGAGGGCGAGATCTGCACGCAGGGTGCGTGCGCGTGCACCGCGGGGCTGACAGATTGTTTTGGCGACTGCGTCGATCCGATGACCAGCACCGCTCACTGCGGGGTCTGCGGAACAGCCTGCGCACCCACTCAGGTCTGTAATCTCGGCACATGCGCTTGCCCGGTGTCGCAAACCCTGTGCGGCGACACCTGCGTCGACATGCTGAGCGACACATCGAACTGCGGTACGTGCGGCACGACTTGTTCGCCGACCCAGATCTGCGACCAGGGGTCCTGTACCTGTCCCGCTTCGGAAATCCTATGCGGCGACGTCTGTGCCGATACGTTGGTGGACACGGCCAACTGTGGCATGTGCGGCACGGCCTGCGCCGCCACGCAAATCTGCGACCAGGGTACGTGCGCCTGCCCGGAGGCGCAGACCCTGTGCACGGATACTTGCGTCGACCTGACGGCAGACGTCTCGAATTGCGGAACGTGCGGTGCGGCGTGTCTGGAGCGCCAACTCTGCGTCGATGGCGCGTGTGAGTGCCCAGCGGAAGAAACCGAGTGCGGCGATACGTGTGTCGACACCGCCACGGACACGGCGAACTGTGGCATGTGCGGTAACACTTGCCCGGAAGTCCAGATCTGTGCGGAAGGCGAGTGCGTTTGCCCAGACGGCCAAAGCCTGTGCGATGGCGCATGTATCGACACGCTCACCGACGACCTCAACTGCGGCGCTTGTGGAAACGAGTGTGCGTTTGGCGAGGGTTGCTCGATGGGTGAGTGCCGAGGCGGCGCCGAGGGCGAGGACGGCTGCGCCGGAATGGCGCTGAACATCGACCTGAACGAAATCGCAGTGTATCAAACCGTCAAGATCCCCATCATGAACAACGGAGAAGAGGTCGCTGCCCAAGAACGGATCTCCGACATCATCTCCGGTCGAGCGACGCTGGTGCGCGCATTCGTGACGCCCGGCGCCAATTGGACGCCACGCGAGCTTTCGGCGCGCCTGTTCCTGCAGAACCCAGATTCGGAAATCCAAGTCGTCTACTCCACCTCGACACTCATGGTTCGAGGAGCCTCGGAAGAAGAGCAACGAGACAGCACCTTCGAGTTCAATCTGGAGCCCGAGCAAGTCACGCCGGACACGGTCTACGGCATCGAACTGGTGGAGTGCGGAGGCGGTGAGGGAGAAGAGTCAAGTCCCCGCTATCCCTCCGAGGGCGGGTTGAACCTCGGGGCACGTGAGACACGCAATCTCCTCGTCCACGTGATCCCGCTCCGTGCGAACGGTCGCGTACCGCCAACGGACGAGGCCGCACTGCAGCCGTACATCGACGGCTTCCTTGCCTCGTACCCCGTCAACGGCATCGAGATCAGCGTTGGCGAGCCCGTCGAAGCGCCCAACGACCAGGATTGGAACGGCATGCTCGATTCCGTCGCCAACGCGCGATTCCAGGAAGATCCGGGCGCAGACGTCTACTACTACGGCATGCTGCAACCCACCGAGACCTTCCAGGAGTACTGCGGCAGAGGTTGCGTCGCGGGTGTCGGATTCGTCCCGCAAGGTCAATTTGGTGCCGAGCAGGCACGCGCTGCCCTCGGGTTAGCCTACGGCAATGAGGCCTCCGTGCTGACCATGTTGCACGAAGTCGGACACAACCACGGTCGCGCCCACGCCCCCTGCTCACCTGGAGGCATCGACGGCGTCGACGGCAACTATCCCCACGCGGGTGGGTCCGTCGGTGTCTTCGGCTACGACCGACGAACGGACACGATCACGACGCCGGACAACAACACTGACATCATGGGCTATTGCGATAACCAGTGGTTCAGCGACTACACGTACAACGGCATTATGGACGAGGTGCTCTCGCTGAGCCAGTTGCAGTTCACGGCCTCCGTGCCCGACGAACGCATCGGAACGTGGCACGTTTTGCTCGTCGATCCGACATTCGGCGCCCGCTGGGGTCTGCCGCTCGACGGTCCGGCCGTTGCGACGGGTAGCCCTGAGCAGGCCGACGTCCTCGACGTCTTGGGGAACTTAGTCGAACAGGTCACGGTATACCGGACGGAGGTCGCGCACATCGACGGCTACTCGATTCAAGTCCCCGAACCCCAGCCCGGTTGGCACTCGATACAAATAGCCGGCGTGCCCGTCATCGAGCTGCAATCAAGTCCCTGACATTCCGCCCTTCGGGGCAGCCGCACATTGACGCCGCCTCATCCACGGATGAGACGGCCGCGTTCCGGTGAGCGCGTACTGGGCGGCGTCGCTAGAGCACGAAGCGCGTGGATCTGGTGACGGTCCTCGGGCCGGACCCGAGCTTCTCTTCTGTCCCTCCAGTCCAAGGGCCTCACTGCAGCGAGAATGCGGCGAGGCGTCGTCAAGTGCAAGACTTGAAGCACCGAGGTGGGCTGATCGGTACGGTGCAAGATGGTGCTTCACTCGATGCGTGAAGCCGTCGCCATCAGCATCGCCGTCGCGCTTGCAGCAACCTCAGCCGGAAACAGAGGGCATTGTCTCCAATTGGCGGCAATCACGACTTTGGTAGGCTCCGGCACGGACGCGACGACTACGCGAATCCGCTCAGTCATTCGAGTGACGTCGGCCACGGTCCTGTAGCCCTCGGCCACGTTAAAGGTCGTCAACCGACGGCGCGCCCACCTGGCTCCAGTGGGGCTCTGCGTGGCATTTGTCCGAAACTCCGACTAGCTTGGGCGCACGATGCCCGACGGGTCTGAACAACCTGACCGTGCCCTACGGATCCTGCAAGTCGTAGGTGCGATCGGCATCCGCTACGGTGGACCTTCACAAGTTGCCAACGAGATGAGCCGCGCCCTGGCAGAGCGCGGCCATCATGTCGATCTGGTCACCAGTGATGCGAACTTCGGGCAGCGAC
>JBNKZR010000640.1:0-3611 GCA_050301735.1 Polyangiaceae bacterium
CGCGATGAAGTCCTTGTAGCTCGAGGGTCCGGCCACGGCCATCGACGTCGGGATCAGCACCCCGGCGGCGATCGCGCAGCCCGCGAGGAAGCGCTTGTGGCTCGGGTGCAAGCGACGATGCCTGAGCCAGTGCAGCGCGATCATCGCGGCCCAACCGAAACCCGCCGCAAGCGGAAAGGCGCGCAAGAGGCCCGTCCAAATGAAGGCCGCGCCGCTCAGCCCGAAGTACTTCTTCTTCGCCAAACACACGGACGCGACCAGGAAGAAGATCCAGTCCTGTCTGAGGAACGCCCCACCCGTCCAGTAGAAGTTCCCTGCGGCGTTGCAGCCCCAGAAGACCGCGGCGAGCGCCGCCACCCGCCAGCCGAAGCCCCAGCGAAAGAGCGCCAAGATGCCGATGTGCAAGAGCACGTCGATCGACGCCAGCCACTTGAAGGTGGTGTCACTGGCGGGCCCCAGCATGCTGAAGAGCTTGCCCGTGGTGGTCCAGACCGGCGGCGGGTTGTAGCCGTGGTCCTTCTTCATGTTCTCCCAATAGGAGCCCTTGGCAGTGGTCCTGAGCCACTTGACGTCGTCTTTGAACTGTTGCCAACGCGCCGTCGCGAAGTGCTGGGTGCAGTGTGCGGGGTCTTTGAAGACGGTGGTGTCGCTGATGGGCTTGGTCAGGTTTTTCGAGCCCAAGTCGCGTAGGCGCTGCTTGCGCAATTCCGCGCCGTGCCCGAGTTCCACCTCCGCTACCGCGACGCACTCGTAGAGGCGTTTGTAGCCGAGCTCTCGCGAGTACTTGGCGCCCAGGTAGTAGTGGAAGAACTCGTGGCGATGGTAGTAGTTGACGTAGCGGACGTTGGGGTTGAAGAAGCTGAAGTAGCTCACGAAGCCGATGACGGTGAGCGTCACGCACGTCCACTTGACCGTGCGCTTGCCCGGCGGATAGCCGGCGCGCCGCGCGACCAGCTCACCGATGAGCATCAACGCGCCGGTCAACGCCAGCACTACCCAGAAGCCGTACATCAGGTCTTCCCAGCTGGAGCGCTGGAAGACATCGCTGGTCCACTTCTCGAAGAACAGGTGGTGCAGGAAGTTGCCGATGGCCTCGCCCCAGCCGGCGGCTGTCGGCTCCTTGGCGCCCTCTGCCCCCGCGCCCTGGGCGCTCGCGGCCAGCAGCGTCACGCCGTACTCCGAAGCGGTGTCCGTGTTCATCTGGGCCTGAGGCTATCTGAAACGGATCCCCGGCCGCAACCGAGGGCCAGGCGGAACGACCCCGGCAACCCGACAACGGAGCCGAGCGAGAGCCTGGTGCCACGCTGCGCTCGAGGCTCCCGCGCGTTCAGACCCCGAAACACCCACCCCAAAAACGAGAACGGCTCCATCTGGGGAGCCGCGGACTCGGTTCTTCTTCGCTGCGATTCGGGTCTGCCGCGATTCTGGTTCGCCGCGACCCTGGTTTGCTGCGATGTTGCTGCGATTGTCGAGTTTGCTGTGACCCCAACGAGATTCGAACTCGTGTTACCGGCGTGAGAGGCCGATGTCCTAACCGCTAGACGATGGGGCCGATTGTTTTGGAGTTGTTGTGCAACTACCAGGGAGAGCTGAGCTGGGGAACTAGGATTCGAACCTAGATAACCAGCTCCAAAGGCTGGAGTCCTGCCATTAGACGATCCCCAAAAACGGGGATGGGGAAGGTAATTGCCCTTCCCAGATTGTTCAAGAGTTTTGCGGACAATTCGCGAGATTTGATCCGCCGGGCTGTTCGGGAGCCGATTACGGGCCGCTTTCCGGGCGTCGGCCCGTGTTTCAGAGAAACTGCTGCCTCAGGCTCTTGACCGGCGGCAAAGCGCGCTTAACTTGCCGCGCCGGCGAGTCCAAGACTCGCCTGTTTCAGATTGGCAGTACAGGAGCAGATCCCGGATGAGCAGCAAAGACATCGTCTACAGGCAGCGCGCGAGGCGCGCGTTTCAGGTCGGATTGAACACCTTGGCTGACGCCGTGAGAGTCACCCTGGGACCGCGGGGTCGCAATGTTGCGATCGAACGCAGCTGGGGATCTCCCCTCGTGACCAAGGACGGGGTGACGGTCGCCCAAGAGATCGAGTTGGCGTCGAAGGTCGAAAACCTAGGCTCGCGTCTGGTGAAAGAGGTCGCGGAGCGCACCAACAAGGACACCGGTGACGGCACCACGACGGCGACCGTCCTGGCCCAAACCATCTACAACGAGGGCTTGAAGCTGGTCGAGGCCGGCGTGGCCGTGATGGAAATCAAGCGCGGCTTGGAGGCTGCGGCGACGGTCGTGCAGGCGAGCTTGAAGGCCCAAGCCAAGAAGGCCGACAGCAACGAGAAGATCGCCTACATCGGCCGCGTCAGCGCGAACGGTGACGTCGAGGTCGGGCAGTACTTGGCCGACGCGTTCGACAAGATCGGTAGAGACGGCGTCGTCACGGTGCTGGAGTCGCAGCTGGCCGAGACCAAGGTCGAGATCGTGGAGGGCATGGAGTTCGACCGTGGCTACATCTCTCCCTACTTCATCACCGATGAGAAGAACCTCAAGGTGGAGCTGAAGGATCCCCTCGTTCTGTGCGTGGAAAAGAAGTGCACGACGATGCAGGACGTGCTGCCCGCTCTCGAGCTCGCGCAGAAGAAGGGCGCCCCACTGCTCGTCATCGCCGAGGACGTGGAGAAAGAGGCTCTCGCCGCTCTGACCGTGAACAAGCTTCGCGGCGTCGTTCTCAGCGCGGCTGTCAAGGCGCCTGCCTTCGGTGAGCGCCGCAAAGAGACGCTCAAGGACATCGCCGCTCTGGTCGGTGCCTTCCCCTTCATGGAGAACTCTGGGCGCAAGCCGGACAGCGCGACCTTGGAAGACTTGGGCGGCTGCGAGCGAGTTCAGATCGACAAGGAGTCGACCCGCATCATCAAGGGCAAGGGCACGAAGGATCAGATCGAGGCTCGCATCAAGCTGATCAAGGCCGAGTCGGAGGCGACCAACAGCACCTACGACAAGGACAAGCTGCAAGAGCGGCTGGCACGTTTGGCCGGCGGTCTGGCGGTGATCCGCGTCGGTGGCGCGACCGACGTCGAGGTGCGTGGCAAGCGTCACCTGGTCGAAGACGCACTGGCCGCAACCCGCGCCGCGTTGGCGGAGGGTTACGTTCCCGGTGGTGGCGTCGCGCTGCTGCGTGCCTCGACGGCGGTCGACAAGCTCGAAGGCTTGAACGAAGGTGAGAAGGCGGGGGCCGAGCTCCTGCGTCACGCCCTGCGCGGTCCGCTGACGCAGATCGCTCGCAATGCGGGTGAAGACGCCGCGGTGGTCGTCGACAAGGTGCTCGCAGGCAAGAAGTCGTTCGGCTTTGATGCTCAGTCGCTCCAGTACACCGATCTGGAGAAGGCCGGCATCATCGATCCGCTGCGCGTGGTGCGCACCGCATTGGAGAACGCGGTCAGCATCTCGAGCCTGATGCTGACGACCGACGCGCTGATCGTCGCGCGCCCCGAGCCCCCGGCTCCCAAGGCCGCGCATGCCCACGGCGGCATGGGTGGAATGGGCGGCATGGGTGGAATGGGCGGCATGGGTGGAATGGGCGGCATGGGTGGAATGGGCGGCATGGGTGGAATGGGCGG
>JBNKZR010000641.1:0-3598 GCA_050301735.1 Polyangiaceae bacterium
CCAGCCATAAATGAGAAAAGTGACACGTTCAAGGGCATGAGTAAGAAGAAAAGGGGCACAGCAATAAAAAAAGCACAACAAAAACTGACCAAAGATAAAAGAGATCTTGCATCAACCCACATAGGTCAACTATTTCAGCAGTTCGAAGACAAACGCGTGCGCTTGTTCGTGCACATGAACGCGCAACCGGACGGGATTTCCCGGCGAGGTGAGGGCAGGGAGATCGTCTACGTGCTTACAGGCATGGACGCGGGTGTCCGCAACAACCAGAACCCGCTCGTCTTCAAACACTTCGACACGCCGCTGCTGCGCGCTCAACTACGCGCCTCTGAAGCGGGCGTGGAACTCGTCGTGACGCTACGGCAAGACGTGGAGATGACGCATCATCTCGAGCGGCGAGACGATGGTGAAGTCGTGCTGCAGGTAGATGTTCCGCCACCGCGCTGAGTCAGCGTCGAGTAAACGGGTGTCCGGGGCTACCAGCTGACCTTCACTGTCGGCGGCTGGATCTCCGCGGTCGCGCGCGTCAGATCCACGATCACCGGCAGTGCTGCGGAGCCGTGCTTCTGAGTGTCCAACTTGGTCGCGTCCACACGTGGAATGACGAGTTCGGGTTGTAGCGCCTTGACCACCTCTGGCGTGCCGCGCACCGTGACGTCCACCTTGACCGGTACCACCTTCGCGCCAGGAATGCCGATGATCTCGACCGGCAGCCGTGGGAAGTTCACCGACAACTGGCGCCGTTGGATCTCCACGGTGACCGTCACGCTGGAGACGTCTACGTACTGCGTGCGCGACGGTGGCGGGTCCAACGCAAGCTGTCTTCGGTGATCGCCGGTGGAGAGTCCCGTGATGTCGAAGGGAGCGACGCGGGCAACTTGCGTGACTCGGACCAGGCTCGAGGGGCCTCGCAACGCCACCGTCTCAGGTTCGACCTTGAGTTTGGAAACCTCGTGACCGTCCGCGACGCGTCCGGTCACCGACGACTGCACCGGGATTTGGCGGGTGATGATGTTCTGCCACTCCAGTTGCAGCGAGGGCGGGTCGATCAGACGTACGGAGACTCCGGGAGGCAAGTCGAGTTGGTCGGTGGAAAACTCGACCCGACTCTGCCTTCCCGTGCGCAGGTCCAGGTCCACCGATGGGGTGCTGCTCGCGAGCTCTTCGAGCGCGCGTGTACTGCCTTGGACCGTCACCTTCAAGTTGGGAGGAAGTGGGGTCATCAGTTCTCGTTGCGTGCTCTTGTCCGGCAACTGTGCGTTGAGGGTGAAGGCGATGGTGCGCGCTTTCTCGTCGGTTTGGCTACGTTGGTAGGCCACCAACAATAGTGCACAGCAAAAGCAGAAGAGCTTGAGCCCGAAGTTCGCCGTGAGCGCGGAGAACAAACGGCCAAAGAAGGAGGTCGTTTTCACGTCGTCTCTCCTCGTTCACGGTCGTCGCCGCCGGCGCCGACTTCGGGCGCTCGTGGCATGGGGCGACTTCCAGGGTGACGCGCGCTCGGCGGAGCGTCGGACTCTTCCGTCGACGTGTCGAATTCAGCTGGCTTGGCCGGTTGTCGCACGCTCAAAGGCCCATCCCCTTCAGCGCCCTTGGCTGGGCTCATGTGGCGCAGTGGCGTGACGAGAGTTGACGACGGAGGAGGCGATGACGGTCGGCCACTTTCGGGGCCGGTCGCGGCGAGCTTCTTTCGCAGCGGTGGCGGTGGGTTGGATTCGGGACGGGTGCCATCGCTCGGCTTGCGTTTCTTGCGCAGCGGTTTGGGGGGGGCGGAATCGGGTTCGCCTTCCTCGTCGGGTTTCTTCTTGCGCAGGGGCGCGGGGGAAGTCGCTTTCTCGTCGCCTTCCTCCGCCGTCTTCTTCTTGCGCAGCGGTGCGGGCGGCTGCGACTCGGAGCGTGGCTCCTCGCCATCCTTCTTCTTTCGCAGCGGTGGCGGCGTCTCTTCGGTCAGCGTGGTGGGCGCTTCCTGCGTCGGTGCCGTCTCTTCCGTCTTGGCCTTGGCTTTCGCTTTCAGGGCGGCAGGCGAGATTTCGGTCTTGGCGGTCGGCAATGGCTCGGGCCGACGAGCTAGGCGAGCCCACCAGCTGACTTTCCGCGGTTTGCGCTTGGGGACGAATACCCCTTCCAGTGCTGCTTTGAGCTTGGGCCCGTCGAGGTTGGGAATGATGTTGCCATTGAAGCAGAAGCTGATCGAGCCGCGCTCTTCGCTGACGACCACGACAACGGCGTCGGTTTCCTCCGTGATGCCCATCGCGGCACGGTGCCGGGACCCGAAGCTGTCGTCCGTCACTCGGCCTTGCGGCATGGGGAAGAACACGCCAGCCTTGGCAATGCGCAGGTCGCGCAGGACCACGGCACCGTCGTGCAGTTTGTTCATGGCTTCAGGGATGAACAGGCTGACGAGCAGTTCCTCCGTCACCGCCGCGTCGATGACGTGACCGGTGTTGCTGCCCACGAACTCGTCCAGGTCGGCGTCCTGTTCGAAGGTGATGATGGCACCGGTACGGTGGCGGGCGAGTATGGTTGCCGCCGCCACGACGCTGTCGATGACCTTGCTCTCCAAAGATTGGGCGCTACCGAAGCGAGCCCGTGCTCCGACGCGCATCAGACCGCGGCGGATGTCGTTCTGAAAGACGACGACGCCGATCAAGATGGCACTCGAAAGAACCGCGCTCAGCAGCGTGAGCACGGTGGTCAACTGCAAGAGCTGCGAGCCCAGGTAGAGGACGAACACCAGGGCCAGCCCGAACACCACTTGGATCGCCCGTGTTCCTCGTAGCACGAGCGCCACACGGTAGAAGATGTAGTAGGTGATCAGTAGGTCCAGCGCGTCGCGCGCCAAGTCGAAGGGGTTGCGCGTGGCCAAGTATTGCAGCAGGCTATCCATCGCGTTCGCCTCCTGCGGTTAATCGTCCTTGCTCGTCGCGAGTTCGTTCCCACACGAGTAGCGCCTGCCTGACCTCGCGCACGTCGTGCACCCGAAGGACGTCAGCGCCTGCCTGAGCCGACAGTAGGCAGGCGGCAATGGTCCCTCCGATGCGTTCGCCGGGGCCGCTGTCATCGACGCTGCCGACGAACGACTTGCGCCCGGGCCCGACGAGCATGGGGACCTGCAGGTCTCGAAACTCTCCCAAGCGGGCGAGTAGGGTAAAACAGTGCCTAGCATTTTTCGAAAACCCAAAGCCTGGGTCGAACACCAACCGCTCTGCTGTCATTCCCGCGCGCATGGCTCTATCTTTGGTCTGCCCCCAGTCCAACTTCAGATCCTCTACGATATCTGCGTAGTCGTCGTCAGGCCATTGGGAAAAGCCGCCCATTTCGGACATCGGCGCTCGGGAGTGGTTGAGCACGAGGTAGGCGTCGTGGGCGGACGTGATGCGCGCCAGAGCCTCCTGGCGCAGAAAGGAGACGTCGTTGATCATCTGCGCGCCGCGCTCGAGGCAGCGTGCCGCGACCCGTGGCGAGGTCGTGTCGATGGACACGAACGCTCCCTGGGCCAGGGCGTGGTCCAGCGTCGGGCCCAGGCGGCGCAGCTGTTCGTCGGCGGGGACTTCGGGGCTCCCCGGCCGCGAGGACTCGGCGCCGATATCAATGATGTCGA
>JBNKZR010000642.1:0-3588 GCA_050301735.1 Polyangiaceae bacterium
GTCGCTGATCGGACCGAGGTTGCGGCTAGCGGCGGGGGCGAAACGTTTGTTGCCGACGTTGCTCATGCTGGTTGGCAGCCTTGGCAGGAGTGGTGGACTCGAGGCAAGCCGCAACACCAGGAAAATTCCGTCGCCTCGGCAGCGCGCGTCGAAGTCCTCTGCGCGTACTGTACCGTCGCGCTCGTGGTCTGACGTCGGAAGCGTGCTGTTGTGGCGCAGGTCTAGAGGAGAGGTAGCACATGGTAGACGAAAGGCGGTGAGCGACCCACACTCGGCCCGCTGTGAACGCCCTGCGGACGCGAGGTCTGTCCCCCTCCTGCTTCTCAATCGCCGTTGGTGCTGCTCCGGCGGCGGGTGTCCTGGCCATGCTCGCCGCCTCGGGGTGTTCCGGCGAGGCACCGGTTTCCGCCGACGAAATGGCTCCGAGCACCGACCCCGCCGGCGGGCTCGCGTCTGAGGCATCCAGTGCTCCCGCGTCACCGGAGCTCCCCAGTGCGAGCACGGAGGCCACCCCTCCGTCGAGCCCAGCCGCGGGCCAGTCCGTTGGCGATACCCACGTCCCGGATTTGCAGCCGGAGCTCAGCGCTGCCGATGGGACGCAGCGCGCGTCATCGGCCGCAGCGGCAGGCGACGAATCGCCCGCAGTGTCGCCGGCAGGCTCTTCGGATTTCGACATCGAGCTGGTGTTCGACGTACAGGATGAACTCGACCCGGTGGTGCAAGCTGCGTTCGAGGCGGCTCGCGACCGTTGGCAGGAGGTGATCGTTGGGGACTTGGACGACTTCACCAGTCAACGCTCGCGCTCTTGCGACGGGTTCGAGGTACCGGCTAGCGTCGACGATCTGATCATCTTCGTGACGTTGGGGCAAATCGACGGACCCGACGGTATTCTGGGCGCTGCTGGCCCGTGCCTCGTCCGGGGTAGCGGTCAGCAGTTACCCTTTGCTGGCAGAATGCAGCTCGACGTCGCCGACCTGTTGCGCTTCGCCGAGGAGGGGCGACTGGAAGAGATCGTGCTGCATGAGATGGGGCACGTCTTGGGCATCGGCGCTCTGTGGCAGCTGTTGGAGCTCTTGGAGGCACCAGCGACGGGGCAGGACGATGTGGACACGGCGTTTGTCGGTCCGCTTGCCGCCGCGCACTTCGACGCGGTTGGCGGTTCGGCCTACGCGGGGGCGAAGGTGCCGGTCGAAAACAGCGGCGGAGAAGGCGTGGCCAACGGCCACTGGCGCGAGTCGGTGTTCGGCAACGAACTGATGACGCCGTTCATGTCGGATCTGCCGGGCTTGCTCAGTGACGTGACGATCGCGTCATTGGAAGATTTGGGCTACGAGGTCTCCTACGGCGCGGCAGACAGCTACTCGTGGCCTCCGCAGGCGGAGAATGGGCAAACGTTGCGCGTTGCCGGCCGCAGCACGCCGAGCTTCGAGCTCTGGCTGCAGGATGACGTCCTGCGCATCCCCGTCTACGCCGTCGATGCGGATGGCAGCGAACGCCGCGTTCAGTAGCGGATAATTCGGTCGCGACGCCGGATCGCGGAAGTCTGAGCCGCGGAAGGGCGTTGGTGCGTCTACTCTCCGAGCGCACTCGCGTGTAAACCCCTTGGCCGTGTGGCGAGGAGATTTGCGCCGGCGAACATTTTCCGTGTGCGAAACGAAAGAGGAGACCTAGGCATGCGTTTGAGCACTTCATTGATTTGGACCGGGATTGCGATCGGTTGCGTCGCGTGTGCGGGTGAAGAGAACACCCCCGTTGCCCACCCGGTGGGTTCCGCCAACAAGCTGTATGCAGATGCACCGGGCGATCCGGCGCACAATCTGCTGCAGCAGAGTGACTTCGAAAATGGCGTGATGCTGCCGTGGATGGGAAGCCTCGGCAACGGCGCCGCTGGCAAGGCCGAAGTGAAGGACGGTGCGCTCTG
Source organism: Polyangiaceae bacterium (assembly GCA_050301735.1). GTDB lineage: Bacteria > Myxococcota_A > Polyangia > Polyangiales > Polyangiaceae > SZUA-265. The sequence goes on from JBNKZR010000642.1 coordinate 1,922, forward strand.
CTTGCACATCGAGCAGCCAGGCAAAGAGCGCTGGGACGCTCAGGTCCGTCACCGCGATATGGTGGTGCAGAAGGGACACAAGTACACGCTGAGCTTCAAGGCGTGGGCCAGTCGCCCTACGAAGGTGGCGGGCAAAGTCGGCATGAGCGGCCCTCCGTACGTGGATTACTGGACCAGAGCGCTGTCGCTGACGACGGAACCGCAACAGTTGAACTTCGAATTCTCGATGGAGAAGGACGATGATCCGACGGTGGAGCTGGCGTTCCACGCGGGCGGCTCGATGGTGCAAGGCGAGGGACCGATCGACGTGTGCTTCGACGACCTCGTGCTTTCGGATCCACAGTTCACGCCGCCACCGCCATCGGCATCGGCCGTCGTTCCGCCGATTCGCGTCAATCAGTATGGCTACCTGCCGGGCTACTCCAAATTGGCGGTCTTCGTGACCGACGCCACGGAGCCCGTCGATTGGAAGTTGCTGGACGCTTCCGGCAAATCGGTCCTGGAGGGCAAGACGACGCCTGTCGGCAAGGACGCCTCGTCGGGCGACAGCGTTCAGGTGATCGATTTTTCCAGCTTCAAGACGGAAGGCGCGGGTTTCGTTCTGGCCGTCGGTGATGACAAGAGCGACCCGTTCGACATCAGTAAGTCGTTGTACAAACAGCTCAAGAACGACGCATTCAAGTACTTCTATCACAACCGCAGCGGCATCGAGATCAAGATGCCGTTCGCCGGGCAGGAGCAATGGGCGCGTCCAGCGGGTCACCCGAAAGACATCGTGACTTGCGCACCCGAAGACGTGTTGGTCGCTGCAGGCTGGCCCAAAGGCTCTTCGTGCAGCTACAAACTCGACGTCACGGGCGGCTGGTACGACGCGGGTGACCACGGTAAATACGTCGTCAACGGGGGCATCAGCGTGTGGACGCTGATGAATTGGTACGAGCGCGTCCAGCACTTGTCGGGTGACAAGACCGCGTTCGCGGACGACAGCAAGCTGCTACCCGAGAGCGGCAACCAAGTGCCAGACATCCTGGACGAGGCCCGCTGGGAGATGGAGTTCATGCTCCGCATGCAGGCTCAAGAGGGCGACAAGGCCGGCATGGTGCATCACAAGATGCACGATAAAGAGTGGACGGCTCTGGGCCTCCGCCCCGACCAAGACCAGGTCGAGCGCGTCTTGCGCCCGGTGAGCACGGCCGCCACCCTGAATTTGGCGGCGACCGCGGCGCAGGCGGCTCGTATCTTCAAGCCCTTCGACCCGGCGTTCTCCAAGCGTTGCCTGGAGGCCGCAGAAAAGGCGTGGGCTGCAGCGAAGAAGTTTCCCGACCTCTACGCCCCCAACGACGACGGTGCCGGAGGTGGTGGCCCCTACGGCGACAGTGACGTCTCGGACGAGTTCTACTGGGCGGCCGCCGAGTTGCTGATCACCACTGGCAAAGGGACGTACAAGAAGTTCCTCACCAGCTCGCCACTTCACGCGGAGGCACTGCCCACGGTTGGCGGCAAGGACAGCCAGTCCTACACGCCGATGACTTGGCAGGACGTCGATATGCTCGGCAAGATTTCGCTGGCGGTCGTGCCCAACACCTTGTCTCAGACACGCTTGCGTTACCGCGAGGTGCTCGCCAAAGCGGCAGACAAGTACCTGGAGATCGCGTCCAAGCAGGGCT
>JBNKZR010000643.1:0-3588 GCA_050301735.1 Polyangiaceae bacterium
TCTTCGATCCGCCCGCACTCGCGCACGTGGAACGGCGCGAGCTCGCCCGCGACTTCAACGCCGAACGCGCCCCGGAAGAGCGCACCGCGACGCTGCACGCTGCCCTGCTGCGGCACCCCGGCGACGGCTTCCTCCTGCGCCTCGGTGCCGCCGACGCCTTGGCGCGGCGCGCACCCAACACCCTAGCTTGGCTCAACGCTTCGCTACGTCGCGAGCCGCACTTCGGCCGCACCTACCTGTTGCTGGCCGAAGCACTGCGCACCGCAGGACACGTCGATCAGGCTCTAGTCGCGCTGCGCTACGCAGCAAAACAATCACCGCAGCTGACCGACGCCGTGGGTGAACGCGTCGCGGCCTGGTCGCCCGAAAGCGCAGCCACGGCGGTACCCGAAGGGAGCACCGGGGTGGAGCTGCTCCTGCGACTGGCCTCGGAGGAGTCGGAGCCGGCGCGAGCCCTGGCTTTGCTCGAACAAGCGGCGCGGCGAGCTCCCGACGAGGAACGCGTGCAGAGCGCCTTGGCCGCGAGCTGGACCCGCGCCGCGGCAGGGAACGACCCGCCGTGTGACGAAGCACCTCAGACTTGCTTGGAGGTCGCGGCCGAGCATCTGGAGTGGGCGGAGAAGCTCGCCGCGGGCCGTCCTTCGCCAGCTTTGGTCGGCGCGCGGGCGCGTTGGCTCATGGCGGAGCAGAAGCCGGATGCGGCCTACGATCTGTTGCGCCGTGATTGTTCGACGCGAGCTGCGGAATGCGGCGCGCTGCTGCTCGAGATCGCCGCACAGCTCTCGACGAGCCAGCTGTCCGAAGCCGCGAAGGACTACGTGGCCACTCACTGCGGCACGCCCGAGGCCTGCGCCGATGCCGAGGGGAGAGTCGCGCGCTTGTTCGAGGCGCGCGGTGCCTTGCGCAGCGCACTGGAGCATGCGGTGCGCGCGGCGGAGACGCTCGACCGGGAGGATCTGTGGACCCGCGCCAGCCAGCTCGCCGAGCGTTTGGAACTGCCTGCGCGCGCTCGGCGTCTGCGCCAACGCGCCGAGCGCGCGAGTCAGAAGGCGCCTGCCGACTAGAGCGTTGGCGGTGCCCCGGGGCGGCGAGCTCAGCCCGTCATGCCAGCGGGCTCGTCCGCTGGCTCAGCCGCTAGAGGCCACGGCCACTGCGTGACGTCGGCGCGATGGCGCAACTTGGTGAAGGCCGACCGCACTTCGTCGGTCGTGGGGCGGTTGCGTGGGTCCCGACGCAAGCAGGCGCCCAGAATTGCCGCAACGGGCTTGTACTCGGGCTTCTCCGCCAGCTTCGCCAGTGGTGCGGGCCAGCCATCGTGCCCGACGTGTTTACCCATTAGCGCCGTTTCGTTCTCGGCGTCGAACAAGAGCTCTCCCGTCAGCATCTCGTAGGCGAGGCAGGCAAAGGCGTAGATGTCCGCGCGCACCGCTTCCGGCACGTACCCCTCGGGGAAGACGCCGAGCACCTCGGGCGCGCAATACTCGAGCGTGCCGCAGCCGGGTCGCAGCTGTCGCCCGCTGAGACCGAAGTCCACGAGCGCCGGCGTCTCGTCGTCCCGCAAGATCACGTTGGACGGCTTCAAGTCCAGGTGCGCGACGCCGACCGCGTGCATCGCTCCCATGCCGGCCAAGATCCCGTCGAGATACTTGAAGGCCTTCTCCGTCGTGAGCGCGCGCTGAAAGAGCAGCCGCTCGAGGGCTTGGCCGCGGATCAACTCCATCACCAGGATCGGCTTGGGCTTGGCCGACATGTCGAAGTTGACGAAAGAGGAGAGGTTCGGATGCACCGGCAGGCTCAAGAGCGCGCCGGCCTCTTCACGAAACATGTCCAAGAACTCTTGCTCCGACAGACTGCGCGCCGTCGTTGGGTCGTAGTGGGGGATCTTCAGGGCGTAGGTTTCCGCCTTGTCGTTCTTGCGCTCCTCGATGCGCTTGGCCACGAACACCGTGCTGACTCCACCGCTGCCCAGGGCGCGCACGACGTAAAAACCCCCGATCGTCCGACGCGGCAGCAACCAGTCCGGAAGCGCGGTGCGGCGCTTCTTCAACGGAATGAAGGTGCGCTCGGTGCTCGGGCGGGGTGGCAACTTCGAGAGCCGTTTGGCCACCTCCACGATCGGTCCAGCGATGGGCGCCGGCATCGAACGCGCCAGCGTCGTCAGGGCCGCCTGCAGGTCGGCTTCGGGGATGGCCTCGCCGTGGCCCACTTGGCGTTCAATCAGCCGCGAGAGCATCTCGTCGGCGCCGGGGGCCTCCGTCGTCCTGCGGGTGCGCAAACGGGCTCCCCGCACGCGGGCACTGGCACCGTAGCTCAGCGCCTCCAACGAGTCCGTCGCGCGTTCGAGTTCGTCCGCCCAATCGCGACTGCCGCTCTCTTCGGCGATCAGCTCCGAGAGGCTCGAAGCGGAGTTGATCGCTCTGAGCGCCAGGCCGATGCGCTGGAAGGACTGGCGCAGTGCCTCGCCGCGGTAGGAGCCTCGATCCCCCAGAGCGGAGCTCAAGTCGAGGAAGGCCTGGGTCAAGCGCTGCAAGCGAGTCGTACCGGGATATAGCTCGGCGTCTTCTTCGCCGCGAACGACGGTCAGGAACGTGTCGTAGGCCGCCAGGTAGTGGCGCATGTCCTGATCGGTCGAGCCCTCGGTGATGGCCCGCAGGCTCTGCGGCTCTTCGACACGTTTGACCACGAGTAGCAGCAAGTCACTCGGATCGACCATGCCCTCGCGCACGGCCGCATCGAAGCTCCTCGCCAGCGCGGCGCAGATAACGCGGTGCACTGTGGCATCGGGCCCGTCGCTGATCTTGTCCAACAAGGTCAGCAACGAGGCACGCAGGCGTTGCCGCACGAGTGGCGCCGCATGCTCGTCTGCCCGCTGACCGCTTTGGGTATCGAGCAGATGCAGGAACATCACCAGCCGTCGGCGGCGGATCATGCCCTCGGCGGGCGACCATTCGTCGTCCAGAGTCTCGTCGGCCTGCTCCGAACGCAATAACCAATTGCCCATGCGCTCGAGGAGCTGGTCGAACTGAGGCACGCCCCCATTGCCCTCGTCGCGACGTTTACCCAGAAGCACCAGGTCGCGCAAGCGGGCGCGCTCCAGGACGCTGGCGCCCAGATCGGAGAGCTCGCGAAAGTAGCCCACCAAGCCCGCGGGTCCTTGCGCAGCCGTCTCGATCGCCGTCATCGTGGCGTGCGCCTCCTCCAATGCCTCGACGGCCAAGTCTCGAGCTTCGAGCGCACCCGTCGTTTCGAAGGCGGTCAGGGCACGGAGAGTCTTGGCGCTGACCTTGGCGGGACCCGTGATCAAACGCGAGCGGCTCTGCAAAATGAGCGCCTGCAAGGTCGGATCGTCCGCCGGCGCCGACTCACCGAGCGCAGTGGCCAAGTCGTTGGCCGCCTTGGCGGCGAAACCTGGGTCGCGCACCTCCTGACGTAGCCACGCCAGCTCCTCTGCCAAGTCCGAGCGCGGTTCGGCGAGGATCACACTCAGCAGCCCCTCCGCCACGTCGGGATCCGTCTCGATCACGGGAGGTAACCCCCAGAGCGCCATCGACAGCAGCCCGGGGTGCTGCTGCACCAGCTCGCCCCGCA
>JBNKZR010000644.1:0-3582 GCA_050301735.1 Polyangiaceae bacterium
CGGACGGCGTCCACGACAATTTGCTTCGAGGTATCTATCTCACGCTGTCTGGCTTGGCCCTGCTCGAGTCGGAGCAAGGGCCCGGCCACCTTGCTCTGAGGGATGAACTGATGGAGGAAGGGCCGGCCCTCACTCAACGCACGTATCAATCCCAAGCGGGGTACGTTCAGATCATCGAGCAGCGAATGACCGCGGCGGCACGTCGCAAGCTGGAGGGCATCGTGATCAACGGCGTCCCGATGTTGCAGTACGTCGATGCATGGATCGCGGCGGGAAAGACCCTCGGCAAGATCGAAGCGGAACGCACGGCGCACATCGAGCCGGAGGGTGCATCCATGGCGGGCAAGATCCACGCGGCGCGCCTGAACTGGGTTCGCATTGCCAACGCCATCGAAAGCATGATCCCGTTCGCCAATCTCGATACCGCGAATGCTGAACGCATTCTGGGTCCCCTGCGAAAGGCCGAGTCGACGGGGGACGAGCGTGCTGCGCGCCGTCGCAGCGACACCGCAGCAGAAGAGGCGCTCGCCGGCAACCCGTCGGCAGCGACGAGCGCGGCCTGAAGGCGGTGCCGAGTGGAGTCGGGTAGAACGGGCCGCGCGCGAGCCAACCCCCCGAGGCGTCGCGAGTAGAAAATCCCGGCGGGCGCGGCCGAACTTCTACTCCGCGAGTAGCCGAGAACAGGTGCGAGCCGGCGAATTTCTACTCGCCGAGTAGCTTGCGGGCGGTTCGAGCCGGGTTTCTCTACTCGTGGAGTAGGCCGGAGCCGGTCTGAGCTCGGTTCTTCCTACTCGTGGAGTAGGCCGCTTCGCCCCTCTCCCGTTTGACTCCCGCGCGATTCTTCGGGATGACTGCGCCGTGCCGCAAGTCTTCGTGCTGACGACGTTCTGGAATGGGGTCGAGCTCTTGCGTCGTTGCCTGGAGTCGTTGGAGAGCCAGCGACAGCCCGCATGCGTCGTGCTGGTCGATGATGGCTCGAGGGCGCCTGCCCACGACTTCGCAGCCGAATGGTGCGCCGCTGCTGGTGACCGCGTGCTGCTCACGCAGCCGAAAAACGAAGGTCCCGCGGCCGCGCGCAACCGGGGTCTGGAGTGGATCCGGGCACACGCCAAGGACGATCGCGACGTCGTGGTGCTCGTCGATGGTGATGACGAACTGCCGCACGACGAGGTGCTGACGAAGATCGTCGCGGTCTACCAACAGTCGCCCGAGGTGCAGTTGACCCTGGGGGGCTGCCGGCGCGCGAGCGGCTTGCCGATCTACAGCGCCCGCTACGAGCCGTGGCACTTTCGTTTGGGACAGGTGCGGGCCGTGTCCTGGCGCGCGCGGCACCCTCGCACCTTTCGCGTCGGGTTGCTGCGCCGAGTGTGGCCGCGGTTGCGGCTGCGCTGGCCCAACGGCAGCTGGATCCGCGCGGGCACCGATCAGGCCCTGTTGCTGCCGATGCTCGAGATGATCGAGTGGCACCAGCTGCGTCAGCTCGAAGAGGAGCTCTACATCTACAATGACATCCGTCCGGATGGCGCCACGATGGAGGCCTCGCTGGGTGGGCGCTTGCGGCAACTCGCGGGTGAAGCCTACGTGCGGCGCAGTCTGCCCTGGAGTGTCGCGGCGCTGCCGCTGCTCGCCTTGACGACGGCCAAACGTCGCCTGCGCAAGCTCGAGGGCAGGCGATGAAGCCCGTTCGTTTTGCGCTCATCACGCCAGCGCACAACGAGGTGGGCGAAGCGGAAGAGTTGGTCGCCGCCGTGCGCGCCAGCAAGCTGCAGCCCGACATCTGGGTGGTCGTCGACGACAACAGCAACGACGGCACGGGTGAGGCATTCACCCGGGCCGCGGCGGACCTGCCTTACTTGAAGCTGCATCGCATCGAGTCGGTGGGTGAATACATGGCGTTTCGCTACAGCGAAGTGGTCGCGGCGGGGCTCTCGCAAGTCGATTGGGGGGACGAGTCGTTCGTGGGCATCCTCGATGCCGACATCCGTTTCGGTCCGAGCTACTGGCAACAGCTGTTGCAGCGCATGGACGCCGAGCCGCGCCTCGGGGTCGTCTCCGGTGCGCTGTGTGCCCGCGAGGAGGACGGCAAGCTGCGGCTCGAACGTGGGCAGCACCTCGACCTGCCGCGCGGTGGCTTGCGCCTGGTGCGCGGGACATGCCTGCGAGAAGTCGGCGGGATCTGCCGAGCTCGTTCGCCCGACACCATCATGAGCGTTCGGGCGCGCGTGCGCGGGTGGAAGACTGCCCTGTTCGACGATCTGGTGGCGTTCAGCACCCGGCCCACGGGCACTCGCGCCGACTACGCGAATGCCGCCAAGTCGTACGGCCAGCGCTACTGGGACTTGGGGCGACCTGCGTGGTTTCCGTTGTACAAGGCGGCTCTGCAGGTGAAAAACGGAAACCCATCACAAGCCCGCGGTATCCTGCAGGGCTACTTTGGTGAGTGGGTTAACGGAAGCCCACGCTCCGCTGACGGAGCCGTGCGCCAGTACTACCGTTGGGAACCTTTTCGTCGAATCTGGACCAAGGCCCAGGCCCGTTGGGGCGGGCGTGCCGCTGACAATTCCGCCGTGCCCCGCCGAGAGGTGCATCCAGAAGAGCTTCGGCGCTGAACCGGGTGCTGGCTGTGTCTGAACGGAGCGATCAAAGCTTCGCATCAGCAGAACGTTGATTTTTGACCCGACCACTCACGTGTCTGGTGGTCACGGAAACGTACCAGGGAGGGTGATCGTGCGTGCTCGCAGTGCGATTGTTCACCGTGTTGGGAATCCAACTTCGCTCCGGGTGTGCATTCTGCCCCACACCCGCCTGCCGACGCTGGGCTTGGTGACAACCCTGTGAGACAACTTACTCCCTAACCGCACCCAGGACGCCGAGCCGAATGGCTTTTCGACGCGTTGGGTGTCCGTAACGAGCGCCGAGCTGGCTCGGCGTCTCCCATTGAGAGAGATCCATGAAGATATCGATACTTTCGTCAATGTCCCGTCAGGGTTCGTCCCTGGCCTCGGGCAGAGTTTCCCTATTGGCTTTGGCTGCGGCGCTGCTGATGCTCGGCGTGCCCGGCTGTGGTGGCGACGGTGCGGAGCGGGCAGGCGACGATCTGCCGGACGCCGGCGAGCAAGGCACTGAGACCGGAGACGCCACCGACGATGGAACCGCCACGGAAGACGGTTCCGAGGCGACCGACGCCGAGCCCAGCGTCACCGACGGTGCGCCAGGACAAACCGACGAGGTTCCCGGCGAGACTGGCGCTGGCGAGACGGACGCCACGACCGACGGTAGCCCCGCCGAGAGCGACTGCGGTGGCGAAGGCCAGCCCTGTTGCGAAGACTCCACCTGCGGCGATGGCTTCCTGTGCGTGCAGGCGGCAGCCCAGAACGACGCTGCTGGTGCTGGTGATGCAGCGGTCGAAGATGCCGGTGCTGAATTGGGTGGCGGTGGAGGATTTGGTGGCGGTGGCTTCGGCGGCGGCAACATGGGCTTCTCGCCACAAGGCGTACCCGCTGACGCCGGTGCGGACGCGGGCGCCGTGGACGAGGGTGCGGCCCCAGATGCCGGTGCGGTCATGAGCGAAGCAGACGCTTC
>JBNKZR010000645.1:0-3546 GCA_050301735.1 Polyangiaceae bacterium
TGGCCTTGATCACTCGACTCTCGAACCACGTCACATCGGCGCTGGCGCGGGACGTCGCCCACGGGCATGCGCATCACAACATCCGTACCCATGCACGTGCTTTCTCGGGACGCGTTTGCCCCAGCCGACGCGCCCCGAGAGCTCCTCGGTGCGCTGCTTGGAAGCGGCATTCACGGAGCGCAGGGAAACGTGGGTAGTAACAACCTGGGGGCGCTGTTACCCTGCGATAGACAGGAAGAGGCCACAGGGAGAATGCAATGGTAGACGCGAGGGAACATTCTGGTGGGGGCAAGCAGCCCGGTTCGAATAGGACGCGGCTACGGAGCTTCGCTGGTGTGCCCTGCATCGTCGTCGGTGCGACCAAAGGGATCGGGCTTGCCCTGGCCCGGCAGTTGGTTGGGAAGGGGGCGGATGTCGCGCTGATCGCTCGCGGGCTGCACGGTCTGGAATCGACGCGCGCTGCACTCGAGCAGACGCGCACGGGCCCCCAGCAGATCATCTCGTGCCATCAGGCGGACGTCATTCAACCGCAAAGCGCCCTCGAGGCCCTCCAGGAAGCGATGCGATGTCTTGGTAGGTCGCCAGCTCTGGTTCTGATCTGCTCGGGCTCGGCGCTAGCGGGAGCGTTCGAGGACCTGTCGTTGGAAACCGCGCAGCAAGTGATGGCAAGCAACTTCTACGGGATCTGGAATGTTACTCATGCGGTGCTCCCAGCCATGCGCAAAGAGGGTGGTGTCATCGTGGCAACCGCGTCCGTAGCGGGGCTGATCGGGACGTACGGTTACACGGCGTATTCCGCTGCGAAGTTCGCAGTCATTGGCTTCGCGGAGTCCCTGCGGACTGAGCTCACTGGCAGCGGAGTGCGCTTGTCCGTCCTTTGCCCGCCAGACACCGACACCCCTGGGCTCGCGGAAGAGCGGAAGACGCGACCCGCAGAAACCGAAGCGCTCGCAGAGAGCTCGGGGATCCTCAGCGCTGACGAGGTGGCGGCGTACACCCTGGAGAAGCTCAAGAGTGATGAATTTCTCATCATTCCCGGAGCGATGGCCAGACTTAGTTGTCTGGCTAAGCGCCTGGCTCCGGGCATCGTGTTTGCCCAGATGGACTCGACCGTGAGGAAGGTTCAGCGAGCGGCACCTAAGGCAGACGCGAGCAACGAACGGCTGGGTTCGAATCCCTTCTCCCGCGAGTGACGGCGAGAGGTAATGAAAGCGGCCGGCTGCATGTTGGTTGCCGCTGCCGGTCATGCCCACCACCACCCGGCACGCCCGGCGCGACGGCGGGCGCTCGGGGTTCAGCCTGGGCAACGGTCGGGGCTCGGCCGTTCGCCTGAGCCACGTCGCTTTCGGGGGCCTGTGCCCACAGCTCGGCATCCTCCGGCCGCATCAGCAGGAAATCGAGCATACGGTAGTTGGTCAGCAGGATGTCCGGAGGCGACTTGCGGAGCACGTTGCGGTCATCCACCAGTTGCGTCGGATCACTCGTGCCGTGCGTGCCCTTGCCCCCGACGTACAGACCAGCAGAAACGCCGCCGAGCTGCTTGGCGTGTGCCGAGCCTAGCCGATTGTGGCTGATTCTCGAACGAGGGCTTCGGGATTTCGGGGTGCAAGTGGTGGACATACTGCCACTTCTACTGACGTGCTCGTGCGAGCTACCGCAGACGGACTTGAAGCAGCCGACGCGTTGCCGTACATTTGCCGTACATGGCTGAGTCCCCCAAAATCCGCCGTATCGAGTTCCGGACGACGGAGCAGACGCGCTCCTTGATCGACCGTGCTGCCCACGCGGCCAACGTGAGCCTGACGGACTTTGCTGAGCAATGTCTGCGGCGTGAGGCTCAACGTGTACTGGCGGACAGAGCCAGCTTCGTGTTGAACGACTCAGCGCGGGCCGAGTGGGATGCTCTCAACGAGCGGCCAGCGCGGGAGCTGCCCGGCGTCAAGCAGCTGATGCAGCGCCCATCGCCCTTCAAATCGTGAGCTGGGTGCTGTGGCCTACCTGGCTCCCACGCTGCTGACGGCGTACCACCGGCGTCAACAGTTCACGTGCCGGTCGGATGAACAGACCCAGTGGCTGCGCCGCCACGCGCTGCAGGCCACTCGCACGGGCACCGCCAAAGTGTTGGTCGTCACTGAGAGTGGCCAACCTTCAGTCGCCGCCTACTACGCTTGGACGATGGCGCAGCTGAGTCTCGAGGCCGCGCCCAAACGGCTCAAGCGCGGCGCTGGTCGCTATCCGCAGCCCGTGGCGCTCCTTGCCCGCCTGGCGGTGGACTCCCAGCACGAAGGTCGGGGCCTTGGCGCCGGGCTGGTTCAGGATGTCCTGCTGCGCACGGCGGCCATCAGCGAACGGATCGGCTGTCGAGCTCTGTTGGTGCACGCAGAGTCAGATGCAGCTAGAGCGTTCTATCAACACCTGGTGCCGGAGTTCGAAAGCAGTCCGACGGACCCATTGCATCTGGTGTTGCTGGCGAAGGATATCGTCAGGAGCATTGGGGGGAGCGGGTGAGGCTGGAGCTCGTACGCACCTGCGTGCAAGTTGTTCGGACCAAGGCCCTTTCGCGGGCCGGGTGAGCTCAATGGCAACAAGGAAACTCGACGGGTGGCGTCTGCCGTGAACAGGATGGCAGAACGGCTGAAGGCGCTCATCGAATTCGACCGCCAGCGCATGGCGGGACTGTTGCATGCGCTTCGAACTCCTCTCACTCGCATTCGTTTGGAGTTGGGGCTCGGAAGACGCGAAGGAGGGGCGAGCTGTCGTCTTGATCAAGTGGAGCGGAACATCGAGGTACTTGACTCGATGCTGGCGGAGGTGTCCAGCTGTCGCGGTTACAACTGCTCGGCGAACAGCAGATGTGCCGGGAGGTTGTCGATCTGGTGGCCCTGGCCGAAGTTCTCGTCGACGAAGACGGATGGGTCTCGCCATCGTGGCCCAGATCGCCGCGCTCGTTGGTGGCTCGGTGACGTTCTCTGGCGCGCCTGGATGCTACCCTTGACCGGTGAGTACCGCGCCCAAACAGATCGACTATCCGTACGTCGAGCACGACGAAAACGGCGTGCCGTTCATCAGCGGGACGACGATGAAAGTGGTCGAACTCGTCATGGCTCAGCGGGCGCACGGTTGGAACCCCGAGGAGTTGTCCTTTCAATACCCGCACCTGCGGATGGCACCGATTCATTCTGCGCTTGCCTACTACTGGGACCACCAAGAGGCGCTCGACAAGGACATCGATAGACGCACGAGGGCGGTCGACGCGATGCGGGCGGGTGCGCGCTCGCCGCTAGCTGAGCGTTTGGCTGCCGCAAAGCACCAGTGACGGTTCGCTTCTACATGGATGAGCACGTCAGCCGCGCGGTGACTGTCGGTCTGCGTCGCCGTGGGCTCGATGTGCTCACGGTGCAGGAAGATGGCAGGACCGGTGCGTCCGACCCGGCCGTGCTCGATCGCGCCACTGAGTTGGGGCGCGTGCTGTTCTCCCAGGACGAACTCGGGGAGAGCGTCGCCGACGAGGCTTTCTCTCCACACGCGACCATCGTGGCAACAGCC
>JBNKZR010000646.1:0-3538 GCA_050301735.1 Polyangiaceae bacterium
GGGTTTCCTACCCCAGCAGGCTAGGCATGCGCGGGAGCAGGCAACGGCACCGCGCTTCCTCAGTGGATCGACTATGGGGTGGCCTTGCAGTCCAGGGCACACGTGTCCAGATCGCTCGCGTCAGGTGCGAGGCGTCATGGTGTTGAATCGTGAGGAATACCAAAGTCGGTCTGTCGCGCTCGACTATTCGCGCTCGTGGTGGCGCATGAGGGGATCCGTCGGCGGGGCGCAATCTAAGAGACTCGGTCGGGGCTGCTTCGCAGCTCACGCCAGTAGAAGGGGGAACGCACTCACCGCCTCTGGACAGCCTTACTTTGGCTCCCTCGTTCCGGCCACTGTGACCGGAAGAGTCTGTGTTGATCAGTCGACGACCTGCTTCCGACGCCGCGACTCGTACGTTGAGCCGTCGCGCCATAGCGCGAACAGGATGCCCGCCAATTTGCGAGCTACCGCCACGGTGGCGATCTGCTTGCCTCGACGTTGCTCGATGCCTGCCGCCCAGATCACGACCGGGTCGTTGGGGAAGTAGCGTCGGAAGTTCCATGCTGCTTGCGTCAGTGCTCCACGCACTGCGGAAGGTCCGGCTTTCGTAATGCCTGTACGCCGCTTGCGCTGTGAGCTCGAGTTCTCGCCGGGCGTCAGCCCTAGGAACGCTTGGACCGCGTGTGCACTCGGGAATCTGCTCACGTCGTCCAGCGCCGCAACGAACCGCATACTGGTAACAGGCCCGACTCCAGGTACGGTCATCAGGCGCTTGCACACGGGGTCTTGCTCGGCCAGACGCGTCAGCTCCTCGTCCGCGTCCAAAACTTGCTCGTTCACGGCATCGAGCACGAGCAAAGTCCGCTCGATGAACATCGGTAGCCCATCGGACTGCTTCAGAGCCACGTCTCGCAGGCGTCGGGTAAACGTCTCCGACTTGCCGGAGGGGATCTTCAAGAGCTGACTGCGAGCCCAGCCGCGCACGCAGTTGATGAGCGCTGTGCGCGTCGAAACGAGCTCTTGTCGAATCGAGCACATTCGCCGTCGCTCCCTCGCCAGGTCGCTCGGAACGTGGACCGAGGGAAGCTCGATGCGACACGACACCTCGCTCAGCGCTTGCGCATCGCGTCGGTCTGTTTTCGTCTTGCGAGCACCAACTCCCAAACTGCGAACCAGTGTGGCTGGCACGACTCGGACTTCGTGCCCGGCCTCCAAGGCCCAGTCCGCTACCCCGAACGCCTCCGAGCACGTTTCGAGGATGACGCGACTGTGCGGCTGGCGCTTGAAGAGACCTCTGAGCGTGCTGTTCGGGACGACAGATTCCTTGATGATCGTGCCATCCGGCTCGCGAACACAAACTTGGGATTTCTTTGAACCGAGATCGACTGCAACATGCTGCATGGCTGTCTCCTTGTTGTGCGCCTCTGAGCGCGATTTCTGCTTGAAGCCCGATTGTCGGTGACTTCGTCGACGAGGAGACAGCCACTTGCTCCCAGGACGCGCCCAAGGCGTGCTCGGTCGTTGAAGGCTGACTCCAAAACGACGCCGCCATCAGCATCCCGACGAAGGCTCGCACTACGCGAGGTCGGACAACTGCTTCCAGGTCACGTGCCACCCCATCCCATCTAAGAGGTCCTCCTGGCGGAGGGGCCCCACGACGAGTCGCGACTTGCGCGGCGGGGCAACGACGTGGCGCATCAGTTGAGCGAACTCGCGTAGACGCGGGAGCGCGGCTGCTGCGCAGCGCGCTACCCGATGTGCCGCAGCAGGCTGTTTCATCTGGTAAGGCGGAACGTAGCTGGCCCAAGGGGCCGATCGCGGTGAGCATGGTCAGGGGGCTGAAGATTGAATCACCTCCATCTGATCGTACGGAACCCTGGCATAGGTTTTCCAGTGGTTGAGAGGTCGATTGCCACCGATGGCACCCCATAGCTCAGATTGTGCGGGGTAGTTTACGTAGCCCCAGCCGTAGTCCTGCGGGAGAACGGACTCGTAGATTTTTCCCGTGGCCAGCTCAATCACCCAGGCCTTAAGTCGGCTGCCGGTGCCAGGGACCTCGAGCAGACCGACGGCCAGTCCATTAGCGAGTACCCACCAGCTCAAGTTCTGCTCGATTCCAGCTCTAATCAGGCGCCGATCACTCAGCTTTCGGTCCGCGCGCGCGACATACAGATCGTAGGGTGAGCTCGTGATCGCGCCGTCAGACCCGACGCCGATCTTCGCCTGGGTCCAGATCACACTCGATCCATCGGAACCCAGCTGAGCGATCGTGGTGCTCTCGTCGCCCAGAACCTTGGTCATCCGACCTTCGGCATAGGCCCACCAACTGACTCGAGTCCCGTCGTTTTGGCTGGCGAAAACGACATCGTCACCGACAGCGAATTCGTTTTGGTATCCGGGCGGGGCGTCGGGAAGCGTTGAGATGTCGGTGACCTCACCGCTGCTACGGTTCCCCACGAGGATCCTGCCTGATAGATCGACAACGACGAAACGTTCGGAGAAGCGCATGGCGTTGATGCCCGAGGAGCCAACGATGTCAGCGTTGAAGTGTAGCGACGGCGTCTGGTCCAAGAGCTCGTCGCTCGCCTGGGCGGGTGCCGCCAGGAAGAGGTGGGCGTCTTCGCCGATCCGGTTGTAGAGATATGCCCCCACCTCCGCCCCGTTCTGAGAAAAGCCCAACCCCGGAAGCCGCCCACACTCCGCAAGGAAGTCAGTTCGAGTGGTAAACAGCACAGCCCCATCGTCGTGTCGGACGATGGAGACCTCGGTACCGTTGTCGAGAACTTTACCGAGGGAATAGTAACTGGGATCGGCGCCCGCGCCAAACAGCCCCCCGAGCACATTGTTTGTCGTATCTGCAGCCCATGGAACTTCGAGCACCTTGCAGCTTTCGCAGAGGTCACTGCTTTCTACCCAAGACACCGACAGCTCCGGCGCCTGGGCTTCTGAGGGAACGCACTGCCCGACGCAGCCGGAGCGCAAAGCGGGCGCACGTTCCCATCCCCCCCAGCGGCACCGTTCGCCCTCTTCGTCATCATCGACAGAGGCTTCGGCCTCGCTTGTCTCGGCATTGGTCGATTCTGCGCCAGGGAGTGCTTGCTCCTCGCGACATGACGCTGCCAAGGCAACAGTCGAGATCAATGCGCAAATCCGGAGACGTGTCACGGCACCCATGGGAACGCGAACGGTTCCAAGGCTACCCGATTGTGCGGGTGCACTTGCAGCCGTTTCGCGTAGAAAGCTCCCTTGTACCATGGCGCGCCGACAGGCTTGAGCTCGAGGTTTGCCCGTGGGGCAACGATCGTGCCGCGGAACGGCCGCTCGACGTAGGCCGTCGAGACGCCAAAATACCCGACGAAGAGTCGGTTTCCCGCAGATCCGCCATCGTCGAACGTACCTCGAATCGTTAGGTTGGCTCGAACGTAAATGTACACCGGACTGTTTCCAGTGCCGAGCGACACATTGGAACCCGCCTCCATGGTGAGGGACTCAAACGCGTACACGCCGCTCGTCAGCTGAAGATCAGCGTTTTGGTGCAAGGTTACGTGCTGATAGG
>JBNKZR010000647.1:0-3485 GCA_050301735.1 Polyangiaceae bacterium
ACGTCAGACTCACCGCCATGAGTGGAGCAAGCACTCTGTCCCATGGCTTCACATCTGCCGTATCACCTGACAAGGAGCGCTCTCGTTCCACCAGCAGTCCTGGGTGCCGCCGCTCCGCCCAGATTCGACTCACCAATCCGGCGGAGACGATCATCAGAGAGAAGATCCATCCCTCCCACCAACCGACATCCCATCCACACAGCAGCAGAAGCAGCGGGACGAGTAGGTACGCCGCGACCAAGCGAAGCCACGTCGAAAGCGTCGGTCTTTCCACCGCATTCCGATCTTCTGTTTTCAAATCCATGACGGAATCTCCCTGTCGGCACAGGATCCGGTCTTGGTCGAGAATACACGAGGTCCGAGAGCAACAGCGAGGCGAAAGAAGTGCGTCGAACTAGCTAGAGAACCGTGCCGTCACGCGCGTTGCGTGGGCCACCCGCTCACAGCGAGCGCATGAAGGCGACGAGATCGTCCAGCTGGGCTCGTTTAGCTGCGGTGTGACGCCATGTTGGTCACCTCCCCCGCAGCTGCCAAAGCGATCCTTCTGGGTTGCCGCGCACCCGTTGTGCATCAGTGGCGCCCGCATCCCGACGCCGGTGAGAACCGGCGTGACGAAGATCCCACCGCGGAGCAAGGTGAAGGTCGTGGCGACGGAGTCCTCGGGAGCAACACCCGGCACCTGCGCCCAGCCGACGGCTGGTGTCAGAAAGCTGATCGCGTCGCTTGGTGCAGAGTGGACGTCATCGCACGCGGGCGATTGTATGGGCTGCTGTCGTCGACTCCATCGGCGCGGTGTGCATGCGGGGGTGATGAGCCCGCCACCAGACTTGCGCTTGCTCGCTTGTCCAGGGTTGTACGCCCGAGTCCTGCAGTTGGCGTCGTAGCTCCGCCGCTGTTTGTGGGCGCTGCGCTGGGTCCTTTTGGAGACACGAAAGAACGATGCGCTCCAAGTTGGGCGACACGTCGACGCCGAGGTTCGAGGGGGCAACGGGCTGTTCGTGGAGATGTTTGCCGCACACCTCGACGACGCTACTAGCCTCGAAAACGGGCTTACCCGTCAGTAGAAAGTAGCCGACGGCGCCCACGGCATAGAGATCGGTTCGCGCGTCTACCGATTCCGGATCGGTGATGGATTCTGGCGCCATGTATTGGGGAGTGCCGACGATGGCACCCAGCCCGGTCAGATTCACGTCTTTGTCGACGTCCATCATCTTGACCAGACCAAAGTCGAGCACCTTCACGACGTCTTGTTCACCTCCCTGGGTGCACAGCATGATGTTGGCGGGTTTGATGTCACGATGAATCAGGCCGATACCGTGCGCTTCAACCAACGCGCCGCACACCATCGACAGAACACGAACCACGCGCTGTTCTGGTTGCGCACCATCGAGGGCGACGACTCGCTCCAAGGTGGCTCCGTCGAGCAGCTCCATGGCGTAGTAAAATACGTCGTCAGCCGTGCGTCCGTAGTCGAAGATGGTGATCGTGTTGGGGTGTGTTAGCTGCGCGGTCAGGCGCACCTCTTGCTCGAAACGGCGAATATCCGTTTCGTCCGACTTGCTCGGCGGTAGGAGTTTGACCGCCGAGTCACGGCGCATCATGCCATGTCGAGCGCGGTAGACCTCGCCCATCCCGCCCTCGCCGAGCTTGTCGCCGAGCACATACTGCCCAAGCTGCCGCGCTTCGCGCACTTCGGCTCGCAAACTGTAGACTACCCACGAGATCACCGCGCAGGCGATGATGACGAATCCCCACATCAACGCCAATATCGGTGGCAACCAGGGAAAGATCGCGTCGCCGAAGTCTCGCAACGTCAACGCGCCCGTGGTTGGTTCGAGAAGTGTCGCGCAGGCCAGCACGGGCAGCCCCGAAACGGCGGTGACCAGTATCGTGCGCCGCGGTCTCGAAGGGACGAGCGCCGCACGGATGGCGAGCATCATGGTCATTCCGCCGAGCAGCACCATCGAAATGAAGCCGTCCGCCAGAGCCTCGGCGCCGGGCCCTTCGAGCGGTCGCTCGAGAGCGAACTGGCCCGCGAAGTAGCGCCCGAGTACCGCTCCTATCGTCACGTTCACCCAAAGACCCCCCGCGTCAGCCCATCGGGAGAAGCGGAGCGAGCGACGACCGCGCCGACACAAGAGCCACAGCGTACCGCTCTCGAGGGTGCTCAGCAGGTTCAGCGCGTGATCCCAGCCCGGCTCGGCCATCGCGCCGAGGCTTCCCAGTATGAAGCTGAGCAAGCCGACCGCGAACATGACCTTCCAGAATAGGGCCACTCGACTCTGCAGCAGAGAGCGGGCCTGTTCGTCGCCGGAGTGGGCCGAGTCGGGCATGCGGCTTCTGTAACAGGCGCGGCGTTAGCGCGGTAGGTCGGGGCTGCCTGTAGCGTACAGAAAGTAGGCCTGCGTAAGGGGTCTCTTCGATGGTTCGGCAACTGCCGCCATGACTCCAGGTCAGAAGGATTCGTGAGAAGGACCGCTTCGCGCCAAGGGATTTCCAAACATGTGTCTTCTCATCGATGTATCTCGTTAACGGATGCGAGCTTGGTCTAGTCGGTCCAGAGCACGAACCTCACGTTGGAAAGGCAATATGCGAAGGGCAACACCTCGCCTGCGGTATCTTCCTCACGCTCAAGGAAGCCGATGCCGTTCAGTGGACCCGCGAGTAGCTCGGCTCGCCAGATCCCGCTACTCACGGGTGGCGGGTCGTACGATGCGAACGCCCAGAGGACGACACGACGGCCATCCACCATCACAGAAGTGTCGCTCTCCTCTGCCCCCTGCCGCAGGGCAACAAAAACCCCACCTTCGTCGGACCCTCCGAGGTCGAAGGTCAGGCCCACGATGTTGGTCGGCGCGAAGCGAAAGCCAACCTCCAAGATGCCGTCGACGTTTGTGTAGAAGCCGACGCCCAACCGCTGATCCCTTCGCGTGGCTTCACCTTCAACGCAGTACCGCCCGCCCTCGTAGCTCGTGAAAGAGGAGTACCCGACACTGTTGGGTCCATAGTCCCCCCGACCAAGCCGAAAGTAGACTCCCGTCTGCTCATGGAGTTGCTGTTCGGAACGTCCCGGGTCATCTCCCCAATTCGTCACCACCAGGGGCTCGCTCAGCGTCAGGCCAGCAGGCAACAAGGGCACATCGTTCACCCCAGGCGGTGGGGGAATGTCGTCCACGACCAGTCCTTCGCTCGGATTGCCGCCGCCACCAGTGCCCTCACCGGTGGCACCCATGCTGCCACCGGCACCCGCACCATCGTCCGTACCCCCTGCTCCCCCAGCGCCGTCACCCCCCGGTTCGGCGTCATCCGTCACCATCGGCGAAGCCGAGTCGTCACCACCGCCATCAGTGGCAGGAGTCGACCCGTCATCGGTCCCAGCTCCGGACTCCGCGCCGTCGCTCTCTCCAGGCATGCCACTCGTCGACGAATCCGTCTCCCTCACCCCATCACCCCCACTGCCGCCACCATCCGTCACCCCCGACGCA
>JBNKZR010000648.1:0-3483 GCA_050301735.1 Polyangiaceae bacterium
CGGCCGACCAGGCGCCCCCACAGAGGCCTCGCCGAGATGTCTCCCTGACTTGGTTGGCAAGGTAGCCCTCACGGGGCCCCTTCGTAGGCGCCCCGTGACTTTCACCTCATTCGTTGATCGCCTGCTGAAGCTTGCCTTCGACTTCGGCCAAACGCTGCCTTACCCTGCCCAGTGCCGAAACCGCTTCCTGGAGTTCCTCTGCTGGCAGCCGCGAGAGCTCGGAGTCGAGCGAGTCGTGAGCTAGCAGCTCCAACCCTGCCAGACGATCGAGAAACTTCGACTGGGGCAGCGGGCTCGCTTCGCGGCGAGCGCCACGCACCGTGGCCGCTTCCTTCTGAAGGCGACGACGCGTCCAGCGCTCGGATTCCGTGGCGCGAAGTAGCTTGAACTGCTCCACCTCCGGTAGGCCGAGAACGACGCTGATGTGCCCCACGCCGGTATGCACGTACTGCGTCAGCTCGGGAAAACGGCGGGACAGCTCGTAAATGGCCACGGCGCGCCAAAGTGACGAGGGACTCATGCCCAAGCACGGGTGCGAGGCGAGCTTGCGGAACGAGCCGTTCTTCTTGCCTCGGGCTCGCAAGAGTCGTTCATCCCCCTTGAAGATGCGGCGGAAGACAATCTCCCCCACCTCGAGAGCCGCCTGCAGAGAGTGGAGCGTGCTGACGTTCTCCAACGCGCTTGCCACAGCATCTGCGTCGGACGCCAGGGACGCGTCCTGCTGTTGAGGCTGAAGGTAGTAAACCCCCGACCCAAAGTCTCGAGCACCAACGCTCGGTGCAGTACCTTCAGTTGCTTCTAGCGGACTCATTTTCGTCATTCTCCTCTCCTGCGGCAGCCCCAACCACGCCGGCTGCCTCTGGACAAGCTCCGTTCTCGTTGGGTCCCGGAGCACCGCAATCTGAGCATTTCGTCATCTGCCAGATCCGATGCTTGGTACTCTAAGCAACTCTCGTGCCTTCCCTTGCTTTGTTAGCCTCTAGACAAAGCGTCAAGATTCCTCAGGACTTGTGATTTCTCCTATGAGATAAACACCGTGCGCCTGGGTGCCAGACTGTGCCATCCGTAGCCCACGCATGATCGTTGGCGTACATGCCACCGCTATTTCGTCATGCCGAGGGTGAACCCGCGCGCGCGTCTCGTCTGCACCCAGGGCGCCCCGGAGTGTCTCACCACCGTGCCAGATCCGAGCAGGCCGTGCCTGAGCGGTTCGTTGCTTCCGTTGAGCCACCCTCGCTGGCGCCGCCCACTTTCGGCACTGGTCCGGCTATCTCAACCCTGAAAGTCGATCAGCCGTAACTAGCGAACGACACGGGCAAGATTCGCGGCACGCTTTTGGCACTAGGTGAACCCCGACATGAACAAGGTTATTGCCAATCAGTTTTTGCAGGATCTCACCGAACCGGATGAGAACGAACAGCACGCACCTCGCGTCATAGTGGTACGCTCCAACCGTAACCAGAAGCGCTTCATCACCAGTGCACTCAGTGAAGTCGAAGACCTGGTGGAGCTAGTCAAGTCGGAGGCGTTGAACTGGAGCAAGATTCACCACCGACTCACACAGTTGGCGCAGCTTGCCGACGACCACCAGCAACACAACATCGACATAGCCGCCACGGACATCGCCCGGCTGACTCAGACGCTCAGCGACGACTCCCTGACGGATGAAGGCATCAAGAAGACGTACGGTGACTTCGTCACCTACCTTTCAACCATGCTGTTGCGCGTCTACATCGAAGGCAGCGACGAAAAGTGCATATGGGAACTCGCGAGCGTGGAGCTCCTCGTTGCAGAGTGTCAAAGGCGGGCAAGCATGCAAGCTGCCGAACGACGGCACCGTGCCCACTGGGTGAATTGACGCGGGTCGAGCGCGACGAACGCATTCGCGCCCAATCACGCGCGCATGACACTTCGCGCCGTCGCTCGACGACAGCCTTCTCGGTCACTCGGAGAGCCAGGCCTGCAGATCATCCACCAGCTGGGCTGACTGCTCCAATGCAACACTGTGAGAAGCAGCATAATGTGGTACTCGCACCTGCCGAACGTCACCGCCAGCGTATTCGACTCGCCACTGCGCGTCATCGACGACCACTCTGGCTACGCTCGGAAACCGCTCCAAGGCGGCGGGTAGGGCCGGTGAGTAGTTCAGCAGATCGAACTGGGCGTGAGTAATGAACGTCGAAACCCGTCGCAGGTTGTCGAGGAACCTCTCGCCGTAAGACGACTCGAAGGCGTCGACCCGCAGGGCGACGGCGTCCGTCGAGGTGAAGTGAGCATAGACCTCGCCGTTGAAGGCGGTGAAGTAGCGGTCGACCGGAGACAGCTCGCCCAGTGTCTCGAGCCAAACGCTCGCATCGAGAGGGAGATTGGCGCCTGAGGTGGCCCGAAAGGCACGCCGACGGCTTTCTGGGGCGAGCCCCACCGGCAGCCCATCAGCACTCAACTCCGCCAGCAAGCCCGGCGTTCGCGCGGCGTAGTCGTCGAGCTCGTCGAAGTGCCGAGTCAGCCAGTCTGCGGGCGCGCGCAGGTCGTAGGCGCTGCGGTCCATCATCTCTAGTTCATCGAGCATCCAACGGAAGCCATCACAGCGCTCATCGCAAACAGACAACTCGTGCTTCAGTTCGGAAGCGAGCTGGCGGAGCGGAGAGCCCTCACGACGCATCAGCTCACCGACGAGGTCGTCCTGAAGGCGCCCAGCCAGCGTCGGCTGCAGCAGCACTTGCGCTAGCAGGATATCTCCAAGCTCGCTTCCCCAAGCCTCGAATAGCGACGCACGCTCGACGTCGAAATCCGTCGACTCGAAGAGTCGCGGGGCACCGGAGCGCAGCAACATGTCGAGCATCAGGGTGGCGCGCACACCACCGTAGCTTTCACCCACCACCACCACCGTGCTCAACTCGGAAGGCAGCAGCGGCAGGAGTGCCGCCAGCGCCCGCACGTGGTCAGCAGCATCGACGTACGCGTTGAACTCGACGAACGATGGTTCGTAGGATTCGGGGTCCGCCACGAGCTGGTACGACAAGCCTGCGGCCCGCGCGTCGATGAACAGCGCGTGACAAAGGCGCGTGAGCGGAGCTCGGGACGAGGGGCCCAACTGCAGCCAGAGCGCCGTCGCGCCGCTGCCTGGGCCGCCATTGAAGACCACACACAACCTGGAGGCCGCAGCTTCGTCGAGCGGAGCTGCATAGCGGTAGAAGAGGCGCGCCGCCGGGACGACGGCCTCCCCCATCCCCGCCAGTGTGATGTCCAGTGCCGGCAGTTCGACGAAGCCCGCGGCCTGCGCAGCCAGCAGCGCCGAGTCCAGCGGCTGGGCGCTGGGGGCTCCGACCGGGGACGGCGGCTGGGCGCTGACCGCGCCGCTGTCCGTCGCATCTTCCGAAGCGGCTTCGACCGAGGGCTCGGGGCCTGCACCGCAGGCCCACGCGGCAACCCCGACGAAGCACAGCCAATGGACCTTCGGGCTCCGCGCATACACGCGGCGAC
>JBNKZR010000649.1:0-3482 GCA_050301735.1 Polyangiaceae bacterium
GGTACCCCCAACGCGCCACGTTCTGACTCTCAATACCGATCAAACACACCGGATGACCACCGAGATGACAATCCCAGATGATGGCAGTCTCGCCGCCGACCTGACTCGGCCAGCGCTCGAGAGAGCCGCCATCCACGTCCGCGACGGCGCGCATCAGCTCACGCATCGCAAACGGACGCTTGCGCCCAGGGTTGGTCTCCGGGTTGAAGATGTCGCCCACCTTCGTGAAGTCCGAACCGAGCGCGTAGTTGGAATCGGCGATGTCCCGCAGCTTGGGATCTTCGGAAGGCAGGCGCCTCGGCCCGCTCTCCCCAGGCACGACGTAGGTGAACTCGTAGTGGCGATAGAGGATCTCGTAGGCACCGCCCAAGTCCTCAGCGTAGAACTGAGCCTGACCGTTGGGACCCATCACGCGCTCGTAGCCGCCGATCGCGACTTCGTCTTCTGCGGAGACTGAGCCGCTGGCGGCCAGCGCAGCGCGCCCCGTGAGCACCATCGAAGCCCGCGGGGTCATGATCAGAATGCCCCGGGTGTGATTGAGCATCGTCGCCAGCGAATCCCAGTAGCTCTGAGCGCCAACATTGACGCCAGTGACGATGATGTGGATCACGCCACCACCCTGGGTGAACGTTACGATGCGCTTGACGACGCGCGCCGTCGCATCGAGGTTCTCCGTTCCGCTGTCCATCGCGATGCGGGCACCACTGGAAACGGGCAACCACTCGACGGGCAGCTGGAGGCTCTCCGCCATGTCGATGGCTGCAACCACTCGATCGCATTCGGCAGCAGATAGCGCACCCATGCCGCGCGTCGGATCACTGAGAATCAGCACGCGCTTCATGCCCTCCGGGACTTTGCGCGTGGGTGTCGAAATGATGCCAAAAACGATGGCGCTTCGATTCTTCGCAGGGGCACGCCCGGCCACACTCACGGCGCGCGGAGCGTCCGCCCCTTCTTGCAGATCGTACTCCTCGAAGGTCCCCGGAGGCACCGCGTGATCGCGACTGGAACTGACGAGTTCATCCCCTGCTGGCGCGAGCATGTTGACGATCTCGTAGGGATAGACGAGGCCGCGACGCCGCGCTGCAACGACACTACGCTCGTAGGCGGCGACCGGCTCCAATGGCGCCACGTGCGGTTCGCGAGCCTTGATGTCCATGCGGCTCCCCGTCGGATCGGAGATGATCAACTCGACATCCTGCGGTGCCTCGTCGCCCTCTTCCTGCAGCACCTTCAAGCGCACTCCCACCCGCTCCAGGCCGAGGTGCCGGGTAGCCGGGTAGAGCTTCTGCGCCAACTCGTCGTCGACGCCTTCTTCCAAGACGACCGGATGAGCCACGAACAAGACGATGCGATTCCACTGCAAACGCCGCCGCGGGTCGCGCAAGCCGATCACCTGCCGCATGGTGCGCGCCGCCGCGTGGAAAGTGTGCTCGAAGAGCGGCATGTAGGCGCGCGAAAGCGGGCGTGGATCGCGCGGTCTCCCGCGCACCTCGGCGAGCACGAAGATGCGCTCATCGTCGGGCACCGTGCGGCTTCTGCCGTAGAAGCAATAGATGCCGCCATCGGCCGCGACGCGTTCGAGCTCGAAGCTCTGGTAGCGAGAGAACTGGAGCCTCTCGGCAGCCTCGGCATGCAGACCCAGGAGCGGTGCGTATTCGACCCCCGTCTTGCCGATGAACAAGTTCTCGTGATGCAGGCTCAAGTCGGGACCGATGAAGGTGACGCTCACCCGCTGCACGGGAAACTCCGGCGAGACCAAGGCGAGGATGGTCTCCCAGCACTGCTCGCGGCTATCCCCTTGTGACAGCGGTACGAGCATCTCCAGCACCTGCAGATCACTGCCGCGACACCCCTCCTGCAAGACGCCGACCCGTTGACTCAGCTCGGACGGTGTGACGAGCGCTGCCAGCACCTCGACGCCCCCTTCGAAGGAGAGGCGCTCGACGCCCTGGATGTCGACTTTGACGGCTTGCACTTGTTTCGGCGCGTAAAGACGACGCACCAGAGCACTCAGAGCGATCGACCGTCGGCGAGGGTTCTCGTCGTGAAACCACCCGAGGACTCGACTGAAACGACCGGGCGGTGCGAGCGCCAAGTCGTCCAAGTCGGGGGCGGATGACAAGTCAGCTCCCTCCTGCGACAGCCAACTTTCCACCTGCTGAGTCGTCTGCTCGGAGTAACGCTCGAGCATCGGGCGCTGGTAGATGAGGTAGACGGCTTCGACGGCCAGATCCGCCAATGCGTTGGGGACGTGCCCGCGCATGGCGACGATGCGGTCCAGCGTTTCGCGCAACTGCGCATCTTGATCGAGTTCGATGCCCGACTCGACGAGGGCGACGACCCGCCGCAGCACGGCGTGGGCGAGACGCCAACGCAACTGCGGATTGAGCTGCGAGGCAAACATGCGAACGACGGCTCGCTCCAACGCGGGCGTGTACTCCAGCTCCGGCACCTCGTCGTAGTGCACCACCGCACGCCGGAGCACGTCGACGAAGCGCTCGGGGAAGCCTTCGCCCGCGGTGCGGATGCGGCGCACGAACAGGCGCAACAACGCGTTGTTGCTCAGCTGATCGAGCTCGCCGCTGCCCAATCGCCGCCGAGTGGAGCGTGTGAACAAGCGGTCGATGTCCGCGAAAGTCGAAAGATGGGAGCGAACGTCGGCCAGTTCCTTTCGGAAGTCCAACGGCAGCTCCGCGGTGACGGGAGCCTCCAAGAACGCGATCAGTTTCTCCACGCGCGGCTGGAAGATGTCGTAGCCGAGAATGATGCGACGGATTTCGTCGCCGACCGTGGTCATCGCCGTGGCTCGCTCGCGCGCGCTGGCACGGGCAGCACTGTCCAGATCGGGTTCACCCAACGCGCCATCGCGCGTCTCGAACAGCAGCTCCAACGGATCGCGCACCTGGGGCATCTCGATTTGCTGCCGGTCGTCTTCGGATTGATTGTCGCTGGCAGGATCGATGACCAGGATGACGTCACCCGCAGCAACCTGTTGCCCTTTGCTGACGCGGATCTCGGTAATGGTACCGCCGACGGGGGCGTCGAAGCCGATCTCCATCTTCATGGCTTCGAGCAAGCCGAGCATCTGTCCACTGGCTACCTTGTCACCGACGGCAACGTTGAGCGAGACGACCATCGACGGCGCGTTGGCCCGCACCTGCCCCGCCGTCTGCCTGCCAAACTGATGAACCCGCCCCTCGACCTCGACGCGGATGCTCGCGTCGGTTAGGTCATACAACACACGCAAGTCTTGACCGCCCACGAGCAAACGCGCGGCGTGAGTACCAGAGACGGCCAGGCGCACCGCGACGACACGCTCACCGTAGTGCACGCGGTAGCTGGCCGCGCCCGAAGCGTAGACGTGCACCCGGTACGGCTGCCCGTGGTAGGTCAGGTCGAACTCGAGACCGGCGCTGGTGGGGATGTGGTCCTGAGTGATGTTGCCCGCATCGACGTAGAAGTTGCTACGCGAAGCCGCG
>JBNKZR010000650.1:0-3478 GCA_050301735.1 Polyangiaceae bacterium
TGGGGCGGTGGCCGTAAACCAAGAGCAGGAAGTCATTGTCCGCCAACACATGAAAGCCGTCGAACATGCCCGTGTTGGGCAAGAGCGGCCCCATCTCGATGGCGCGCACGTTGCCGTAGCGCACCAACGGCACGGCGGTATCCCGCCAGGTTTCGAGCAAGCGCGCCGCGTCTTCCCAGTCCTCGTCGAGGAAGTACTGCCGGGCCTCGCCGTAGGTCCACATCTCCTGGCGCAGCGGGAGATCTTGTTGCACGAGCTGCGACATCTTCGCCTCCAGCTCACGGCTGAACGCGCCCAGCTTGTCTCCCGACAGACCTGGAACCAGGATGCGCTGCCCGAAACCCACGGAGGGACCCATCTTGACGGACTGCTGGGAAGCGATCTGTTGGGCTGCTTCCAGCGCCAAGAGGGCGAAGCTGTGGCGCACGACCCGTTGTCCCTCCCACTCGTGTGGGGTCAGTGGCGTGACCTTGCCGTTGGTCGTCAGCGTGCTGCACAAGGCGGTTGCTTTGCGATCGACCAGTGCCGCGACGACAGGGAGCCCGTCGTCAGTTTCTGGCAACAGTTCTCGCAGTTGCGTGCCTGCCGGAACACGGCGGCGCCCATCGGGGAGGTCGACTTGTACGCTCTGGCCGCGAGGCAGGTGTCGCAACAGGTTACCGTCGCCGGTCAGGGCGTGACGCAGCAATCGCAGGGCGACCGCGGGCGCCTCCTCCGCGAGGTGCTCGAAGCTGGTCTGATCGAGCAGCCCTACCGTGCACGCTGACGGCACGGTGACCGGCAAGGGAGTCGCGTTGTCACTCCACCAGGCGGGCGCGCCCAGTAGGGTGCCTCTCCCCAGCAGGGTCGTTCCTTCCGTGCTCAACGCTCCCTCCAGCACCAGCAGGGCGCTGGTGGTCGGGATGCTGAAGCTGGAGCCAGCGGGCAGATGTCGCAGACTCACGCGTCGCGATAGCTGCTCGAGCTCGTGCAGTGAGTTACCCTTCAGCCAAGCGATTGCCCCGAGCGCCGAAACCGAAGGGCGGCCTGTCGGAGGTGACGAGCCGAGGGGTTGGCTGTCGGGTGCCGAGCTCACGGCGTAGGCTCTGGCGCAGACGTATCCTGTTCCGACGGAGCGGCTGCTGTGTCCTCTTCGCTGTTGGGAGTGCTGCCCTGGGCATTTTCGGGAGCACTCTGTTCTCCAGCAGGACTCTCCTGCCACTTCCCGCGTTGGTCGTCGGGGTCGCGGCGGTAGGTCATGCCGCCCTTCTTCAGCTCGTGAGCGATGATGACCTCCTTGCCGTCTTCGCTGTGGGAGTGAGTGCCCGCGACTTGCACGGGCTCGTGCATCTCGAACTTGATGCCACGCTCGGTGAAGAACCAGCCCGGACCCAAGCGGACCTGCACCGGCTCGTCGGCACCAGGCTCCACCATGAGACGCAACGTCATTTGAGCTTGGTCGCCCGCTGGAACGTTGTCGACGCCGAGGACCTCCCCGTTGATGTACGACGCCCCCGAGGGACGAGGCGCTTCCACCGCGGTCTTGGGTGGGGTGTGCACTGGGCGACGGTCGGGCGCGCAAGCCATCGCCAGCACGATGAACGACAGAGCGGGGAGAATTCGCATATTGCTGTTGTGGCACCCAGGGAGCGCCCCGCCCAGGCTGTTCGGCGGACAGAAGCACGAAAAGAGTGCGTCTTTTCGCCCGTCCGTCTGAAGCTTTCGAACGGAGTGCACTATAAGCCCTGCATGGCGAGTCCAGTCAGCCCACCGCCCAACCTACCCCAAGGGCCCGCATCGCAGAAGCCCACGCCGCCCCCACCCGCGCCGACCAGTTCGTGGCCGATGTTGGTGATGTTGGCGCTGATGCTCGTCGGCATGTGGTTCTGGCGCTCCTCGTTGGAGTCCGCGCCGCAGCCCGCCGTCGACTATTCGCAGTTCTTTTCTTGGATCGAGGGCGATCAGGTCGAGAGCGTGACCATCCGTGGTCAGGCCGTCACGGGTGAGCTCAAGAAGGCCGAACAGCTCGAAGGTCGCTCGGTCAAGGGTTTTCAGACGACGCTGCCCAACAACGACGACGCTTTGATGCCGGCGTTGCGGAAGCACGGCGTGGCCATTCGCGTCGCGCGGGAGGAGCAGCCATTTGCAGTCCAGCTGGTGCTCACCTTGCTGCCCTGGATCCTGATCATCGGCTTCTGGGTTTTCCTCTCGCGCAGGATGCGGAACGCCTTCGGTGGTGCCGGCGGACCGCTCGGCACGATGCTCAAGAACCGAGGCAAGAAGTTCGAGAAAGCGACTTCGGTGTCGGTTACCTTCGACGATGTTGCCGGGCTGAAAGCTGCCAAACGCGACCTGCAAGAGATCGTCCAGTTCCTCAAAGAGCCGGAGCGATTCCGGCGCTTGGGCGGCAAGGTTCCGCGTGGCGTGTTGCTCGTGGGCCCTCCCGGCACGGGCAAAACGCTCCTCGCTCGGGCGGTCGCAGGTGAATCCGGTGTTGCTTTCTACAGCATCAGCGCGTCGGAGTTCATCGAGATGTTCGTCGGCGTGGGCGCGGCGCGTGTTCGCGAGCTCTTCACCGAAGCGCGCAAGAACGAGCCGGCGATCGTGTTCATCGACGAGATCGACGCCGTGGGGCGCAGTCGCGGCGCGGGGCTAGGTGGGGGCAACGACGAACGGGAGCAGACGCTCAATCAACTCCTGTCCGAGATGGACGGTTTCGACCGCAGCGCGCTGGTGGTCGTGTTGGCCGCCACGAACCGTCCCGACGTGCTCGACCCAGCGCTGCTGCGCCCCGGGCGCTTCGATCGGCGCGTGATCGTGGACCGCCCGGAGCTGGCTGCTCGGCGAGCCATCTTGACCGTGCACACCAAGGACAAGCCTTTGGCAGACGCGGTCGATCTCGACTCGGTCGCCGCCAACACGCCTGGCTTTTCGGGCGCCGATCTGGCGAACCTCGTCAACGAAGCTGCCCTGAGCGCGACGCGCCGCGGGGTCGACAGTATCGAAGCCGAAGACTTCACGACTGCCTACGACAAGATCGTGCTCGGGGATCCGCGCGAAGCGAAGCTCGATCCGGAGGAGAAGCATCGCGTCGCGGTGCACGAATCCGGGCATGCGCTGACGGCTCGCTTCATCGGTCATGCCGAGGCGCTGCACCGCGTCAGCATCATTCCTCGAGGAATGGCCTTGGGGGTAACCCAGCAGACACCGGGGGCAGACAAGCACCTGATGACCAAGCGACAGCTGGAGGCGCGGCTGGCGGTGCTCATGGCGGGCTACGCTGCCGAGGGTATCGTCTTGGGAGATATCTCCTCGGGCGCCGAGAACGACTTGGAGCAAGCCACGAATCTGGCGTCGAAGATGGTGGCGCACTTCGGCATGAGCGAGCGCCTGGGCCCGGTGCACTACGACCATGGCCGTGAGCACCCCTTCTTGGGTCAGAGGATCGCCGCGGATTCGGGCGCGAGTGACGCCACGACCTCCGTCATCGAGCGCGAAG
>JBNKZR010000651.1:0-3471 GCA_050301735.1 Polyangiaceae bacterium
GCAGCTCTTCGAGAGGTTGTGAGAGAGTGAGCCAAGCTGCGCCTCCTTGGGCGGGGAGGGGAGCCTTTCGGTCGGAATAGCTGCGGATCACCAGGCTTTGCTCGTCGTGAGGCAAGTGGGACAGGTTGCTCTGCCACTGTTCCCACTGACCGTTCAACAACAGGTACTGTTCGACGTTCGACGCGTACAGGACCGTGAGCTTCAGACCTCGGCGAGCGAGTTCTCTGCCCAGCTGCTCGAAGGTGTGTGTGCCAGCGAAGTCGCCCGTCAGTGGCACGATGCCGCCGTCCCGCTGTAGGGCGCGCAGGAAGCGAAATGCCTCGGCGGACGCGAGGAAGCTCTTCGTTTCACCCGTCGGGTCGCGACTGGTCAACAATTGCCGCAAAGTGGGGAAGTCGGGTCGCTCACTGGTCGATTCGAAACGCGCCGCCAGCTGGGCTCGCGCAAATGCACGCATCAGGCGAATCAACCGCCGTTCGTCGTCGGCTCGTGGCTCGAGCTTCCAGTCGCCCCGCATGCGGGCCAGCGTGCCGGCAACGAAGGTGGCCGCAGCCGTGGCGCTGAAGGGGGCAGCTTCGACGCGCTGTACGATCTCAGCCACCGTCTCCGACGCCGCTCGGGCGGGGTCGTCCTCTGGCAGGACGCGCGACAGCATCGAGGCCAACCACTCGGCACGGGTGTCGGCCAGTTCGAAGGCGCGCTTGTAGAGCAAGTGCAGCAACAGGTTGTCGCGTCGAATGTCGACGACGAACGCCAGCTTGGGGCGCAACAGAGCGATGTAGCTGAGATTCTGCTCTGGGCCGACCCCGAGGTAGGCCTGCGCTGTGGGGCGTAGTCGTTCCAACCAAGGTGCGGCTTGTAGGTAACTGGTCTCGTTTGAGACCAGGTTGTCGGAAAAGAACGCCTGCTCCGGCTCGGAAAGGCGTTCGATGAGCGAGCCCCACGCCGGTGCGATTGCGGGCGAGCCGAGAGCCGTCGATTCGTCAGGAACTAGAGGCTTTGGCCGTGGCACCGGGGGAGCAGACAATCCGCCCCGCGTGGACTTGTCTGATGCGGCGTCTTCGCACCCAACCGCCGGCGAGCAACAGCCCGCGAGTGCCAACGCCAGCGCGATATCCCGGCGCGCTCGGCCTGAGCGACGTCGGGGCGGCACACGCATTCAGCTACCGTATTCGAGTTCCAGGAAGCGCACCAAGTCCCTGGTGGTCACGATGTCCCAAATCTCCTCCTGCTCGTTGAGCACGGGCAGGCAGCGAAACTTCGAATGCGCCAGGACTTTGATCACGTCCCGGATCGGAGCGCTCTTGCGAATGGTCTCCGGGTTCTTGGTCATGATGTCGGCCAGGGGCGCTTCCTCTGGGTCCATCAGGCCCTCATTCGCGAAGAACCTCACTAGATCCGTCGCGCTCACCACCCCGACGACACGAGCGCCCTCGACGATGGGAAGGTGATGCAAGTCGAAGCTCTCGAACAGTTTGTAGGCATCGGCGACGGTATCCTCACATCGGGCGACGATCACGCGCTGTCCGCCCTCGAGCCTTTCCTTGCGCAGCCGCTCCACGAGGCCTTCGACGGTGCTAGAGGGGTCGTTACCGGTGATTCCAAAAAGACGCTGAGACAGGGGGGCTGACATGGGTCGTCCGGGTGCAATGTACGTGCCTCCCCAAGACGCACGATTCGCCGGATCTGAGCGTCGTGCGGGCGCAAGAATTGCGGCGCGTGGGGTTCAAGTGACCGCCTGTTGCGTCCCGGTTGCACGTCATGGTTCCGGCACGCCCTGTGGCTTTGATCCGAGCACCCCGTTGGTCGCCCCGGGGCACCGCCGGTGTAACCTGAAGCAATGGCGGTTCCGGGTCACTGGGTCTTCGCATACGGCTCCAACATGCACCTGGCGGACCTGACCAACTGGTTCACGTCGCGTGAGCAT
Organism: Polyangiaceae bacterium; assembly: GCA_050301735.1. Taxonomy (GTDB): domain Bacteria; phylum Myxococcota_A; class Polyangia; order Polyangiales; family Polyangiaceae; genus SZUA-265. The sequence goes on from JBNKZR010000651.1 coordinate 1,928, forward strand.
CGCCTGGAGCTGCAGGCGGCTGAGGCGGCCGTGCTGCACGAGCATCGTCTGGTCTGGAACTACTATTCCAGGGCACGGCGCGGAGGCGCCGCGAACATCGAGTTCGCTCGCGGTGCGAGCGTTTGGGGAGCGGCGCTGCTCGTCAGCTTTCCGTCGCTGCACGGCTTCGACGACAAGGAGGGTCACCCGCACGTCTACCGGCGACGTTTGCTGCCGGTGCAGCTCGCCAGTAGACGTTGGGTGGGCGCCTGGACGTACTTGGTGACCCCACGCTTTCGACAGCCCCACTTCGTTGCGCCGACGCCGCACTATCACTCGCTCGTGGTGCACGGTGCACGGCACTTCTCGCTGCCAGATCACTATCGAAGCCACCTCGACGCGATCCGCACTCATTGAGCGCGCGGGCATCGAATGCGGCGCGCGAAACCGGTCGCGTCAGTAGTCGAAGCCGCTGCCGCCGATGAACTCGCGCAGGATGGACGTCGGCGGCACGTGGTCCGGGTAGATGCTGACGAAGCGATCGAGCAGGTTCATCAAGCGATAGGCGGTGGTGAAGGACGCGTGGTCGCGCGGGACTTCGAGCAGATAGCGCTCGGCGTAGACGCGAAGCACGCTCAGTTCGTACACCAGTGAGGTGTCGAATACCGCGTCGGCATTCGTCTGATGCGGATAGATGTGCCGGCGTTCGCCGGCGCGCACCTTGGGCCAGCGTTCGATCGTCTCCGATGCGTCGTTGCCGCGGTGGTGTCGGTCGCGCACGATGCGGCGAATGAGACGCACGTCGGAGGCATGCACACGAGAGACGTGGTCGAACGACAGCTGCATCATCGGGCAGACGAAGACGCGAAACACCCGTCGTGGAGGGACGTCGCCCAGCAAGTGGGGGTTCAGCCCGTGGATGCCCTCGACCAGCAGCACGTCTCTTGGGCGCAGCTGGATGGGCTTGCCTTGGTTGAGCAGACTCTTGCCAGCCTTGAAGTCGTAGCGCGGCGTGTTGACACCTTGCCCGCGCAGCAGTTGAGCGATGTGCTCGTGCAGGAGGTCGAGCTTGAGCGCCTCCAGGGCCTCGAAATCGAAGTCGCCGCTGGCGTCCAAGGGAGTGTGGTCGCGGTCGACGTAGTAGTCGTCGAGCCCCAGCGCGACTGGGGTGATGCCGTTGACCTTCAGTTGCACGCACAGCCGGCGGATGAACGTCGTCTTGCCCGAAGAAGAGGGCCCAGCGATGGTGACGATGTCGATTTCGTTGCGCCGGCGGAAAATCTCGTCGGCGATCACCGTGAGCTTCTTTTCTTGAAAGCCCTCCGAGACGCGGATCATGTCGGGCACGTTGCCCCGCACGCACGCGTGATTGAAGGTGCCAACACTGCTGACGCCCAAAGCGCGCAGCCAGTTTTGCTCTTCGAAGGTGACCTCGTAGTCAGGGCCGGCGGCGGAGCGCGCCTGTCGCATGAGGAAGCCGCGCGTCGACTGTCCAGCTTCGGCTTGTCGTGTCTCGCCGACTTCCCTGAGGGCCATGGCGGGCATCGTGCGAGTCGGGCGCGTCG
>JBNKZR010000652.1:0-3453 GCA_050301735.1 Polyangiaceae bacterium
TATAGGTAAATACCATTCTAGAAGGTAAAAAAGGCGAGAAACGAATATATGCACTCTCAATAGAGATCTTTCCACCCTGTTCGCCTACGACTCGAGAGACAGTGAAGGGTTCACCTCTACTGGCAACTACTTCGAGCTCTTCGGCGGGCACACCGTACCCATCTCCGACAATGCCGACTTCTGGCACTACGGGGCAACCTTCGCGACCTTCTTCGATCTGTATCAGCACTCTCGCGTGTTGTCCTTGCGCGCTGTCGTCGAATCCGTTCACGGCAACGACGACGAGATCCCGTTTTCGGACTTGGTAAAACTCGGAGGTCCCGACCGCTTGCGCGGCTACCGCCTCGATCGCTTTCGCGACAAGCACGCCGTCGCCGCAACCGCCGAATACCGCTACCCCATTCACGAGCTCATCGCGGGCGAGCTGTTCTTCGACGCCGGCACTGTCGGTTCGAACTACTCCGAGATGTTCGACCGCGACGGTCTCGAGTCGATCCGCTACGGCGGCGGAATGGGCTTCGTCTTCCACAACGAGGAGAAGACCTACTTCAAGCTGGAGGGGGCGTACGGTGAAGGCTTCGTCTTCTTCTTCGCAACCGACCCGCTAAAAGCCTTTGCCAGGAGGCACAAGCGCCTATGATCCAGCACCACACTGCGCTTTGGCGAAATGTGTTTGGGCGCTCGGCACGCCACCCAACGGCGCGTGGGCGAGCGGCGCTGTGGCTAGCGGCTCTCTCATCACTCGTAGCCAGCCTCGCGTGCTGCTCGAAGCCCCCCAAGTTCGCCGATCAGCCCATCGTGTGGCAGGTCGACGATACGCGCTCCATCGACGAGCCCGAGGAACGTCCGTTCGATCGTTTCACCCAGGGTTTCGATTGGTTCGTCGGTCGTCGCTCGACACGCGCTCTCGAGCTGCGCGACGAGGAGCTTGCCCACAACATCAACGCCTTGGGTGAAGTTCCCGACTCGAGCTGGTTCACCAATCGCGTCGGGGTGCGTCCCGTGTCCCCGGCAGAGGCCGCACATGGTCCGGTCACCGATGGGCCTCCGATCCCACCGCTGCAGGTCGTGGGTGGCAAAGCGGGCGGCATCAACCCGGGGGTCATCGCAAAAGACACTACCGGGCGTCGCTTCCTCATCAAGTTCGACACCCTCGACAACCCCGAGATGCAGACTGCAACGGGCGTCATCGTCAATCGCATCTTCTGGACCCTCGGCTACTTCGTTCCGAGCGATACCATCTTCTCCTTCACGCCCGACCAAATGACCGTCGCGCCGGGTGCAGAGCTCAAGGACGAATACGGTAACAAGCGCCTCATCACACAACAGGACGTGGCCGACGTGCTCGCCCTCGCACCACGTTACCCCGACGGCCACTATCGTGCTTCCGCCAGCGAGTTCATTCCCGGCATTCCCAAAGGCGGTTGGTCCTCAGAGGGCAGGCGGGAAGATGACCCCAACGACGTCATCGATCACGAACACCGTCGTGAAGTGCGGGCGCTGCGGGTCTTCTCAGCTTGGCTCAACCACACCGACGTCAAGGAAGACAACACCCTCGACGGCTACGTGGAGGTCGACGGAAAGAAGTTCCTGCGCCACTACTTGATCGACTTCGGCGAAGCCTTGGGTGGCCACGCAGCAGAGAAAGGCCGCTACGAAGACGGCTACGAGAACTATCTCGATTGGTCCGATCAGAGCAAAGCGACGCTTTCTTTGGGGCTCTGGGTTCGCGATTGGGAGCACCTGCGGGAGACGCGCTGGCCATCGATCGGAGCGTTTACCTGGAAGCACTTCTACCCACGCAAATGGAAGGAAGCCTACCCGTACTTTCCGTTCGCAGAGTTGGACGACAGCGATGCGTACTGGGCCGCCAAGCTGATCTTGCGCTTCGATCGGAAGATGCTGCGTGCCATCGTCGAAGAAGGCCAGTTGAGTCACCCGGAAGCGGAGGACTACCTCATCGACGCCCTCTACCGCCGACGCGAGATCGTCGGCCGCGCCTATGTGCAGACGCTGACCGCGCTCGACCACTTCAGCATGCGCCCGGGGCAGCTGTGCGCGATCGATCTGAGCGTCTACCACCAGCTCGTCACGTCCGGCCTGGTCGAAGTGCTGAACGACCAAGATGAGGTAGTGTGGGATGGCTTGGTGGATCTGCGCGGCCACATCTGTATCCCGACCCCAGAAGACGAGGGCTACCACTTCTACCGCTTGCGCACGCGCCGACGCCTGCACACGACGCCAGTGATGCAGGTGCATTTCAAGACCGGAAAGACACCGCGCGTGCTCGGCGTGGTGCGTATCGAACGCTGAGCGTCCCGTGACAGAGCCCACCACACACAGCGCCGAGTCCCCAAGCGATCACTCCAATCGCTTCTGCATCATCGGAGCGGGCCCTTCGGGCTTGGCGATGGCCGCCGAATTCAAACGGCAGGCAGTGCCCTACGACCACTTCGAGCGCCACTCTGCCGTCGGCGGGATTTGGGATCTGGAAAACCCAGGCACGCCCATGTACGAGAGCGCTCACTTCATCTCCTCACGCAAGATGAGTGCGTTCGCTGGCTTTCCGATGCCAGACGACTACCCCGACTACCCGCGTCGGGATCAGATCCTGAGCTACGTGCGGCGCTTCGCCGAAGAGCACCGACTCAGTGACGGCATTCAGTTCGACACCGAAGTCAGCCGCGTGGCCCCAGAGGGTGAGCGCGTCCGTGTCTTCGTTGGCGGCGAGCAACGGCGGTACCGCGGCGTGGTGTGCGCGTCTGGAGTGAATTGGGAACCCCAGCAGCCCGAGGTACCGGGGCACTTCTCGGGCACGGCGCGTCACGCAGCGACCTACAGGAGCGCAAAGGAGTTCGACGGCAAACGCGTCGTCATCGTCGGCCTCGGCAACTCCGGCGCCGACATCGCCTGCGACGCGGCTCACGCCGCTCGAGAGACGACAGTGAGCGTGCGGCGTGGCTATCACTTCATCCCGAAGCACATCTTCGGCAAACCCGCCGACGAGTTCGCTGCCGACGGGCCCCAGCTCCCGTTGTGGCTCGAGATCCCGCTCTTCGCGCTGGTGCAGAAATTGCTCATCGGCGACGTCAGCAAGCTCGGCATGCCCAAGCCCGATCACAAGATCCTCGAGTCGCACCCGTTGATGAACGACCAACTCGTCCACCACCTGCGACATGGAGACGTTGCGATCAAGCCCAACATCGAACGCTTCGACGGCGAGCGAGTCGTCTTCGCCGATGGCAGCGCGGTGGAAGCGGACTTGGTGCTCTTTGCCACGGGCTACACACGACGCATCGCGTATCTCGACCCAGATGCGATCGACGGCAGCTGGGCGGCCAGCAACGTCTTGACCTGTTTCAACCTGCGCTTCCCGAACTTGTTCACGCTCGGCTTCGCCGAGCTGAACGGCGCCCTCTATCCTCACCTCTCACGCTTGGCGCGCTTGATCGC
>JBNKZR010000653.1:0-3452 GCA_050301735.1 Polyangiaceae bacterium
TCCTGGCAGCCGCCCCAAAGCCGCCGCCTCTCCAGGCCGCTGCCTCTCCAGGCCGCCGCCCCTCCAGGCCGCCGCCACCCAGGGCAGCCGCCCCCAGGCCGCCGCCTCTCCAGGCAGCCGCCACTCAGGGCCGCCGCCACCCAAGGCAGCCGCTTTCTCGCCCCAGCTGCCGAGCTCTGGCACCGCGTTTTCGAGGGCACTCGCTTCCTGGCTACCGACTTTGTCCGCCACCTGGCGCTGGATGAACCCGAGGGCGGTACCGGCCAGGCCTTGGGCTTGCCCCGCATCGATGCCGAGTTGTGAGCTGAGGTTTGCGATCAGATCCATGACGTCATCTCCTGTTACTTCTTGTCGCTCTTGACAATGTGGAACTCCACGCGACGATTGGCTTGACGGCCCTCCTCGGTGTCGTTCGTCTCCATCGGACGTTGGGGCCCAAACCCGGCCGAGACAAGCCGTGAACGGTCGATACCGTGTTCGACCAGCCACTCGACGACGGCCGCCGCACGCTCCGCACTCAAACGAGCGTTCAACTGCGCCGAGCCGCGGTTGTCGGTGTGACCCTCGACCCGCAGCTGCCCGATTTGCTTGTTCTCCTCGAGGATCTGGCGAACCGCCTCGAGGATCGGCGTGCTGTCCGAACGGATCGTGGCCTTGCCGGTATCGAATTCGATGCGGTCGAGGATGATGATCTGCTTGCCCGTAATCTGAGCGCGCGGGCAGCCGTGCTGTTTGGGATCCTCGTTGGGCTTGCCCGCTTCCTTCGGACACGCGTCATCGGCGTCGAAGATACCGTCGCCATCGGTGTCGGCCGGGGGCGGACACCCATGCTTCGCGGGATCGCTGCTCGCGATGCCTGGCTCGGTCGCGCACGCGTCGTCCTCGTCGAGGATGCCGTCGCCATCCGTGTCAGCGGGCGGGCAGCCGTTGAGCTTGGGATCGTCGTTGGCCTCGCCCGGAGTCTCGACGCAGGCGTCGTCTTCGTCGAAAATGCCGTCACCGTCCGTATCTTGCGGGGGCGGGGGAGGAGGACAGCCGTGTTCGCTCGGGTCTTCGTTGGGTTCACCCGCGAGATCGGGACACGCGTCGTCCTCGTCGTAGATGCCGTCGCCATCGGTGTCCGACGGGGGCAGGGGCTGTTCGACCTCTTCCGACCACTCCACCGAGAGAAGGCTTCGTACTTTTGGGGCGCCGAGCCCTCGGGTCATGCCGGGACCAAACCCCGCTCCAAAACGCCAAGGCCCGCTGAAGTAGTGCACCCCGAGCACGCCCTCGAAAGGCGTCGTGCGTTTTTCGAAGGCGCCGTCTCCCGAGTCCGACACCACGGTCGAACCCCAGAGCTCGGGGCCCACCAACCACTCGTCGTCACTGAAGCGCAAACCCGCACTAGCGCCAAACTGCAGATCCGCGCCGAAGGGTTCACCGGCGAAGTTGTCGGTCTGGGTGCGCAGCGCGCTGGAAACCCGCGCCGAGTAGGCGAAGTTCGCAACGTCACCGGCGAGCAGAGCGCGCGGGGTGATGCGCACCTTGCCGTCACTGGTGAAGCTGTCGCGACTTCCCGTGGGCAGATGAAACTGAGCCCCGAGCGCCATCGTCACCGGATCGCCGTACTCACCGAACAAGCGCACGTCGGCTCCGAGGCGGACGTCACCCAGAGCAGCTCCGTCCGCAGCGGTGTAGGTCACGCCGTTCACTCGAGCATTCGAGCCATCCTGGTAGGCGAGGATGGGCAGGTTCAACCCGAAGCGCACGCGATCCCAAAGCACGACGCTCGCGCCCAAGTGCACGAAGGCCTGGTGCTTGATGATCGCCTGTACCACGTCGCCGCTGCCGTCGTAGACGACCAGGGGCTTGAACGCCCAATCGCCGACAGCACCTACGGACCAGCGACCTTCTCCGCGCAGATCTAGAGACTCGCCTTGAAACCAATCGCTACCCCGCTCGGAAGGTTCGTAGCGGTTGAGCGCTATGCCGTCGTTCGACTGCGCCCACGCGGGGCGGGGGAGGCTCCCTGCGAACAGCACTAGGAGCAGCATCCACGGCGTGCGGGACGTCGCGGCTGCTGAGCGTCGGCGCCGGATCACGACTGCCGCGACCAGCGCTGCCAGCAGTGCCCAAGGCGCTGAGCGGCCCGAAGATTCCGAACCCGGAACCGTGCACCCGCAGCCGCCACCCTCGAGCGATCGCTCGAAGCTGGGATCCGGGGTCTCTTCGTCGGTCGCCTCCGTCTCCATGGCGACTTCCGTTTCCTCGTCCGTTGCCGGCGGGGGCTCTTCGGTCTCTTCCATGGTGACGTCGGTCACATCCGTGATGTCGGTCGGCAAGGGTTCGGGCACACCAGCCTCGGGCTCGACGTCGGGTGGGGGCACGCCCGCATCCACACCGGCGTCACTCGTGTCGTCGTCGGCGTCCAGGTAATCGGGGATACCGTCGTCGTCGCTGTCGACGTCTTCGTCACCAGGGCGCTCTTCTTCGGTGGTCAGTCCGTCGTCGTCATCGTCTGGGTCGAGGTAGTCGGGCGTGCCGTCGTCATCCGTGTCGACGTCTTCGCCATCGGGACGCTCGGTCGTCGTGGGTACGCCGTCGTCGTCGTCATCGGGGTCGAGGTAGTCCGGAATGCCGTCCTCGTCCGTGTCAACGTTCTCATCGTCGGGACGCTCACTCGTCGTCGAAAGGCCGTCGTCGTCGTCGTCGGGATCCAGGTAGTCCGGAATACCGTCGCTGTCGGTGTCGACGTCTTCGTCATCGGGACGTTCGGTGGTGGTGGGCACGCCGTCACCATCGTCATCGGTGTCGAGATAGTCCGGGGTACCGTCCTCGTCCGTGTCGACGTCCTCGTCGTCGGGACGCTCGGTGGCCGTTGGGACACCATCGCCATCATCGTCAGGATCGAGGTAGTCGGGGGCGCCGTCCTCATCGCTATCGACGTCACTTGCGTCCGGACGTTCGTCCATCGTGGGGATGCCGTCGCCATCGTCGTCAGGGTCCAGATTGTCGGGCGAGCCATCACCGTCGCTATCGACGCAATTGTCGACGTCACCCGCGCATTCCACCTCGTCGGGGATGCCGTCGTTGTCGCTGTCAGCAGGGGCGTTTTCCGGGTCGAGGTAGTCCGGAACACCGTCGTCGTTCAGATCGCCGTCTCCGGTGTTTTCGGCAGCGTCGCTGATGCCGTCGCCGTCGCTGTCGGGATCGAGCCAGTTGACGTCGCCATCGTCGTCGAAGTCGACGTCATCGCCCGCGTCTGCGATCTCTTGCGTGGTGGGGATACCGTCGCCGTCGTCGTCAGGATCGAGGTAGTTCGGGTCGTTGTCACCGTCCGTGTCGTCATTCGTCGGATCGGTGTCACCGTCTACGTCTTCGTCGATGGTGGGGATGCCGTCGCCATCGTCGTCCGGGTCGAGGTAGTTCGGGGTGTCGTCACCGTCGGTATCGTCATTGGTCGGATCGTC
>JBNKZR010000654.1:0-3430 GCA_050301735.1 Polyangiaceae bacterium
CAAAGCACTCGGCTTTCAGCCGACTGCTTCTTTCTCCTTCCCCACCTGTTGCCTCCTCGCCAGTGCGGCCGCGGGTGAATGGCAGGGCGTTAGGAAGACTCCGGAATGGAACGCCTCGCACTCCCCAGTCACCTGCAAGGAGTGTTCTTCGACACCGTGTGGGAAACCAGCAAGCTCTGGGCGCTGCCGACGCCGGCCTCAACCGTCACGCTCGACGAGCTGGAGTGGCAACTCGACCTGACAGTCTGGTCAACCGTCCCGGGACAGCCTCGCTTCGATCTCTCGCCGCGTGTTGTACTGGCCTCGCCCGACGCCTTCGCGCGCCAGTGGGCCAGGATCTTCGACGCCGACCTGGTCCACCCTCTCGAGTTGTTTGCCAACTGCGGCAGGTGGGTCATCGTCGATGGCTACCACCGCCTCGCCAAGCATTGGCTCAGGTCTAGTCGGACCGTCCCCGTCAGGCTTCACCCCGCCGCGCTGTGGAGAACAGTCCGCCCAGGCGCAGCCACCCAGCGTCGCTGACCACAAGCAGCCGTTTTCTTGGCGCATTTCACCCCGCCGCCTCGACCAGCGACGCCACTCTGGTACACTCCACCTCATGGAAGACCTGCTCCGCCGCGTCACTCACTCGCCTGATGTCATGGGTGGCAAGCCCTGCCTTCGCGGCATGCGGGTCACTGTTGGCACCGTCGTCGGCTTGCTCGCTGCAGGCAAGTCCCACCAGGAAATCCTCGCCGACTTCCCCTATCTGGAAGACAACGACATCCTCGCCGCTCTGGCTTATGCCGCCTGGCGAGCTGAAGAGCACGAGCTGCCGCTCACTGCGTCGTGAAGCTCCTCCTCGACATGAACCTTGCTCCTCGCTGGGTTCAATGGCTGCGTGCCGTCGGCGTTGACGCCGTCCACTGGACTGAAGTGGGCTCGCCGACCGCGACTGACGCCACCATCTTCTCATACGCCCACCAGCACGGTCTGGTCGTCTTCACCCACGACCTCGACTTCGGGGCGCTTCTCGCTCACACCCGTGCTCGCGGACCAAGCGTCATCCAAGTCCGCGCCCAGGACACCTCACCAGAAGCCGTTGGCCAGCTCATCCTCTCCGCATTGCAGCAACATGCCGAGAGCCTCGGCGCTGGCGCTCTGTTGACGGTCGATCCTTCAAAGGCACGAGTGCGAATTCTCCCGATTCGATGACTGCAACGGAGGCTGTCGCTTCCTAACAGGCCATTGCACACCGACAGCGGGCCTTGGCCGCCTCGCCTTGCTGAGATGCCCCGGAAGGGGGCGGCTGATCGCCGCCGCTTTATCATGGTAGTCTTGCCGCCTGAACTGCCTTCCTCGCCCGCTGCGGGTGAATGGCAGGTCGTTGGGCAGACTTGGTCATCGGCATACCGGTCTCGACGTTTGTTGAAGCAAGCGCGGACGACACCGTTGGCACGCGCTGCAGCCAAGCGACTGGTCAAGTCCTTCGCCAAGTCGTCACCGACCGTCAGGTTCTGTCAATCGCGCAGGGGCTCGTCTTCCTGCTCGGCCGTCGCTCGCAAGAGCCGTGTGTCTCCGGGAGCCATTGCTCCGGCGCCCCCCGCCCGGACAGACTCAGCCCACCTTTGCGTCAAGGAACGTTGCATGCGCCTCCGAAGCAGTCTACCGGACAGCTGCGCCCGCAACCGCCACAATTCAGGAAGTCTGTCATCAGGTCCGCACAGAATGACGAGCCATTGTTGTTGCACAGCGTCAAGCCCGCAATGCACGTACACAGACCGTTCGTGCATGCGCTATTCGAGGGGCATTCGCCGTCGCATTCGTCCTCCGCGGTCACGACATCGTCATCGATCGCTGCGCTTGTCGAAGCTCCTGAGCCTCCGACTCCCTCGCTCGGGGTCGCGTCAGAAACAGGGCTGCTGGTGCCGGCGCCGTGACTTTGCCCAGTCGAGTTTCCGGACTCCCCTCTCTCAGCCCCGCAACTCAACACAGCGAACACTGAAACAGCCGCGCATCGCCAACATCTCAAGTACCTCACGGTCTTCACGTGATGCATTGTAGTGACCAACTCCTGGTCGGCAAGACACGGCCGACAAATGGCCTAGGCGCACCGAACGAGCCGCGTGCCGCTTTCGGGGTACTCCGAGCGCTGCACGCACCCACCCTGCCTTGGCAGCGCATGCGGAGTCCCCAGCGCGTCACGCCGCTGCCCAACAGGCCATTGCACACCGACAGCGGGCCTGAACCGCTTCGCCTTGCTGAAGCGCCCCAGCAGGAGGCGGCTGATCGCCGCCACTTCTTCGTGGTAGTCTTGCCACCTGAACTGCCTTCCTCGCCCGCTGCGGGTGAATGGCAGGTCGTTGGACAGCTGCGTTAACGTTTTGGACTGCAAGGATCGGACTTGGTTTTTTGGGGGCTGGGGGGTCCGGCAGCGTCTTCTCGAGACTGCTTGCCTTCAGCTCGCTTGTTCGGGCTGCCTACGCATCGGGCAGCGGCCTCGCCGTGTCGCTGGAGGTGGGCGCTGCCGGTTTGGTGGCTGGCTCCAACATTCCTCGCTGATCGGTGGGCCTCGCCTCCGTTCCATCCGGCTTGTTCCCACCTGCGCCGCCTCGCCGCCGGCTACTCGTTGGGTTTGGTTACCGCTCCGATGGCTGCGCCTCGCGCCACTCCAATCTGATGGCTCCTGCCGGGTCTGTCGCAAGAGCGAGCTGGTGCCAGGCCCCGGAAACCCAGGCATGTGGCTGCTAGCCTTCCGACTGTCGTCGCCAAGTCGAGTCCATTGCCGCGGCGTGCTCGTAGCAGCCGGGTCCGTCGTGCCGGGGCCTTTCCCGAGTCTGCTGCGCCTGCCCCTGCTTCAACGATGGTCCTTGCTTCTGCCTCCGTCGCCTCTGCCTCGTTCCAAGCTCAAACACGCCGGCTGGGGGACTGCGCTGCTTCCTGACCTGAAGGCCGCGCGTGCTTCGACAACCAACGTCGTTCTCGAACCGTCGTTCCAAACCTCGGTCGAGACCTGAGACCCTTCGCCTTGTCGGGTGTTCTGAAACGCCTCGGGGCCCTGCGCTTCCTTTCCGCACTGACCCGCGCCCACCTTTCGGAGCGGCCGCTGCTTCTGAAGACCGGCCACCTCCAGGCCGTCCCGTGCGCCGCTTCGCTGCTCATGCGACAGGTCTTCGCCAAGGCACTACAAGTGCCGTGCTCAAGCGCAGCTGGCCAACAAGCCATTGCACGCCGACGCCCGCACCGCTACGTTCTCCCTTGCTTCCGCGCCTCGCAAAGCACTCGGCTTTCAGCCGACTGCTTCTTCCTCCTTCCCCACCTGTTGCCTTATCCCCAGTGCGGCCTCGGGTGAATGGCAGGGCGTTAGGCGGACAGCACGACTGGCAACGTTCCATCTTCCACGACAGACATCCCACGCCTCTGCGAACCGCCACGGGGATAGGGGCTACTC
>JBNKZR010000655.1:0-3424 GCA_050301735.1 Polyangiaceae bacterium
CACCACACCTGTGCGGGTCTTTGTGTATTCTCGGGCGGCCGCGCCGGGTCTGGTGGCGCGGGGCTCGACCGGAGTGTTTCGCAACGCTCGGCATGGGGCGAGCGGATGACTACAACCCCAAGGGGACCAAGAGATGCATCATTTCCACCATATGACGCGGAAGATTGGCATGAGACGACTCGTTGGCGCGTTACTTGCTGTGACCTGCTACGCCTGCAGCTCGGACCGACCCGACTTCGAAAAAGACGAGGCCTTCGTCCAGCCTGGCGATGAGGCGGAGTCATCTGGCAGCGGCGACGGCGCGGGCGGCACGTCGTCCTTTGGCGGCACGGGCGGCATGTTCTCCGGCGCTGCGGGGGAGTCTGCCGCTGCTGGTGGTGTTGACGCAACGGATGCGGCTGGCGCCACGACGGAATCAGGCATGGCTGACGTTCCCGGGGCTGCTGCTGAGGGCGACGGCGCAGGGGCGACCGACAACTCCTCCGGCGGATCGGGCTCTGATGAAGCAGATGGCGCGAGCTCGAGTGCCGGTGACAACCTGAGCATCGGCGAGGCCTGCGGTGACGCGGACCAGTGCGCCTCCGGTTTCTGCGCCGACGGCGTCTGCTGCGAGACGAGCTGCGACGAGACGTGTTCACGCTGTGATGCGCCTGGCATGGAGGGCACGTGCTCCGCGGCAGAATCGGATGCGGCTTGTGGTGAGTTGACATGCCCTGGTGAGACGGAGTGCAAGCAATTCGTGCTCGAAGACGAGTCGAACTGCAGTGCGGCCGGCGAGTGCGCGCTCGACGCGCCCTGCACCGAGGTATTCGTCGACGAGGGCACCCCTTGCCAAAGCGGTGCCGGTATGTGCAGCGGCGACGGGCAATGTGTCGTGCCGGACAAGCTGTTGTTGGGTGAGGAGTGCGTTGAGAATGACGACTGCGGATCCGGCTATTGCGTCTCGGCTGCCGACGGAGCCATGCGCTGCTGCGACCAAGCCTGCGACGGTCTGTGTGAAGCCTGCTCCGCCGCTGGTCAGTGTGATCAGGCGGCAGCCGACGACTCACGCTGCGAGGCGATCACCTGTTCGTCCGACACGATGTGCACGTCGTACCCCGAGCCGTTGACGGACAATCGCTGTGCCGCCGTCGGACGCTGCTTCAACGAGGCGACCTACTGTCAGGAGGAGTACGAAGCTCAAGGCACCAGTTGCGGAGCGGGCTTGGCTTGTGACGGCGCGGGTGAATGCGCTTCAGTCTGCTCGGCTTCCGAGCTCTGGTGCAACGGCAGCTGCATCGACCCCAACAACAACAATTCCAACTGCGGTTCGTGCGGGAACAGTTGCGGGTCGGGCTTGCTGTGTAGCGATGGCGAGTGTGTGCTCGACTGCAACGCAGGTCAGGTTGCCTGTGGTGGGTCCTGCATCAACCCCCAGACCAATGCCAACTACTGCGGCGCCTCCGGCGACTGTATGGGGAGCAACGACGGGGATGTCTGCACGTCGCCGTTCACTTGCGTCTCGGGAAGTTGCCAGGTCGTGTGCTCCGGCGGACAGATCAATTGCGACGACACTTGCATCGATCCCAACACGGACGATGAGTTCTGCGGCGCGAGTTCGTCGTGCACTGGAGGCAATCGCGGTCAGAACTGCAACAACATGTCCGGCTACTCTTGCGAGGCGGGCGTGTGCCGGCTGCAGTGTCCTGGCGGCCAAGTGGGGTGCGGCGGGGCCTGCATCGACCCCAGCGACGATGACGACTACTGCGGCGCTTCCGGGTATTGTGAAGGCAACGATTCTGGTGACGTGTGCGTGGGAGCGGAGCAATGTTCGGGCGGTAGCTGTAAACTTCCGAACGGTGAGGACTGCACCAGCAACAGCGACTGCATCTCCGGTACGTGCAAGACGTGGTACGCAGACGAAGACACTGACGGTTTCGGCGCCGAGGACGGTGAAACGTGGAGCGTCTGCGGTAACGTCAGTCCAGGATCGGGCTGGGTCGACAACAATCTGGACTGCTGCGATGTGGCCGAATACACCTCCATCGCCTGGGAAGTGAACCCAGACTACTCCGGCGGGCCACGAACCGATGCGGCCAGCGGGTGCCCGCGCCCGTACGACTACGATTGCGACGGAGTGCAGACGGAGTTCTACGACGATACTCCGTGCACCTCGTACACGACTTCCGCGACGTGCCCGTACGGGCACTACCTCGGTACTGTCCCGGTCTGCGGGCAAGATGGTAGTTTCAGCCTCTGCGGCTGGGTCAGCGACACGGAGGGCTGCCAAGGCGTGCGAGGCGCTCTCATCACGCAAGCCTGCTACTGACTCGACCTCGGGGCCCTCAGCCTCCCATCTCCTGGGGTTGGGAGGCCGCGTGGGCCCGGTGGGCAGGGCAGGTTCGGCTTGGCGCGCTAGCGAAGTTGCGCCAGGAACTGCAGGGCGAGGGTAAACATTTCGTCCGCATGACCTTGTGGCGGGTACCTGCCCGGGGCCCAGCCATCCAAGAAGCGATAGTAGTCCGCCCACGCCACAGGGTAGAGCGCGCGCCACTCCGTTTCGACGGCTGCGGCGTCCAAGGACGTATCGCGTTGGCACAGAGCCGTGCGGAGCTCGGCGAAGTAGTGTTCGAGGTGATCGGGCGCGTCAGTGGCCGCCTCACTGGGGCCGAGACAACTGTCGAGCAAGCACATCACGTCCTTCATGCCGCAGCCGAGGCCGACGTACTGAAAGTCCAAGCCCGCGACGGCGCTGGGCGTTGACGTCGACTCCCCGCTCGCCAGCCGAAAGCAGAAGTTGTCTGTCTTGGCATCACCGTGGATCAGGGTCTTGTAGCGGCAGCGATTGAGTGCAGCGTCGAGGGGCCCGGCAACGGCGCGCAGCTTGGGGTGCTGCATTCTGAGCAGCTCGTCTTGCCGAACGGACAAGTTCCAGTAGGAGCCGGACTTCCACAAACCCTCGCCAGCATTGCCGAGGAACGTCGCGTGAAAGTGCGCCAGCCAGTGCAACGCCCCGCGCACATCGCTCGCCGAGTAGGACTTCTTCGCCAGTGCAAACCCGCTGTCGGCGAGATCTTCCAGCACGAAGAGCCAACCTTCTTCCAGACGTTGGCCCGCATGGAAGTGGGGGAGGCGCACCTGTGCGCTCACCTCGCGCGAGTAGTGTTCGTAGAAGGTGAGCTCATTGTCGTACGACGCGAGAGTCCGTGCGAGAGAAGCATCCTTGCTCTTCTTCTTGCGCCTCGTGCCGCTCGGGAGAGCCACGTATTTGACGACGACTGAGGCGACTTCCGCGCCCGCGAGCTCGACCCGAAACACCATGCCGTTTCCGCCCCACACCGATTGGAGCTCTTCCACCTCGTCGATGGCGCTTGCGCCGGTACCGCGTCGGACCGCCCTCTCCACCGCCTTGTTCCAGAAGCTGCCGGACATTGCCCGGACGGGT
>JBNKZR010000656.1:0-3420 GCA_050301735.1 Polyangiaceae bacterium
GCAGTGTCGCCGTAACGGTGACGCCAGCTGTGAAGAAGATTCTCCGCGACGCCGATGCCGGCTGCCACGTCCGCGACGGTACGTTCTCCGGGCGTCTCCAGCAGCTTGACAGCCTCCCGTTTGAACTCCTCAGAGTACTTCCTTCGGGATTTCTTTTTCTTGGTTTCCATGAACGCCTCCCGAGGATAACCTCCTCGTTGGCTGTCCATCAAACTGGGTCAAGTTTCGGCGTCTCCCTTTGAACAGGAGAGTGTCGCTGTACAAACCAGAGGCGCGCTGTGAAATAAGATGCGAAGCGCTCGCTTCGTTGTTCCTAGTGCTCTGGATTGATGACCAAACATGGCTACACAACATAGACTACTCGGCCCCTACGGGGCCAGCCGAGTTGACTCACAAGCTCTAGTCACGACCTGCTTCGCGCCTGTGAGGTGTTCGACGTCCGTTGCGTGATCCGTCTGAAGGAGAACTGGAAGGCGAAGGGCGGCTACCTTACCGCCCGGCACTGACTTCGACGAGCTCATCACCACCGGAGCGATCCGTCTCGACGGACGAGTCGTCGACCTCGACGTGGAACTGGGAACCGGAAAAAGGCGCATCGCTGCCTGCGGAGTGAAGCGTGGTGTTGACTGCCCCCACCCCACACACTAGAGCCGAACTCGGGACCACGGGCGCCAACTTGCGAATGCCGCAGGTTTGGCGACGCCGAGTTAGAAATTAGACACGGGAGGCGATGTGAAGAGTTGGTTGGACCGGGGCGCGAAGTTGACGGGTGCGATGGCGTTGATATGTGGGGTGGTATCGTGCGGAGAGGCCGTGGAAGGCGCAGCCGCGAGCGAAGAAGAGGTCGGCGCGAACGGTGACGCCACGAACTCGATGCCAGGGGGATCGATGCCCGCCGTGTCTGACGGCGAGAGCGCCAACGATGTAGCTGGCACGATGTCCTCACCCGGTGCTGCCGATTCCGATGACGGCCCGGTCGTTCCGAACCCCGGCGGCGAGGCAACGGCAACCGACTCCGCTGGTAACGATCCGGCAGAGTCCAGCAACGTCGGTGATCCCGGCGACGTCGATGACACTGATGAAGCTGCGACCGACAGCCTTCCCGAGCCCGACCCCGAGCCCGAGCCCGAGCCCGACCCCGAGCTAGAGGAGCAGGAAGCCACTGAACTCGAGTGGCGTTGCGTCGAGTTCGACGGCGCACCGGATTGGTTTTGCGCGTGCGAGGAGAGGGCGCCGGGCACTCATGCCGCGGACTTGACGATGGAGCGCTGCGAGCACACCGCCTACCCCTGCTGCGTCGCGGAGCCTCTGACGGGCGAGTGCGTGTGCGACTACACGGCGGATTGTGCCGACAAGGCGGCTTTCGCAAACGGTGTGGAGGTGGCGAGCTGCCCGCCCGAGCAAGATACGGACGACCTGGAGGACCTGCTCCCAGCCGATGACGAGCCGGTCTGCAACGGCGGCACCATGTCGTGTGGCCAGGGCAGCCCGCGTTGCGACAACATAGACGGCAGCTGTCCGCTCTGCTTCGTCTGCCAAGACGCGAACCTCAAGCCCTCATGCACCGCTCCGGACGACGACCTCCTCGTACTGGGTGTCCCTGACTGCCTCGAAGTGCCCGCTTCCGACATAAGCCCAGAGAGCGGCCAAGCGGTGTGCGTTGCGAGTATCGTATCGTATACCTTCGACGGTGACCGCAGCATCACGTACGGCCAAACCTGTGTCGACCCGGCCAACCATGCCAGCGTCTCCGCCCTGCCCGCCTGCACCGAAGATGGGGCGATCCCCCACTGCGACATGTTTGAGATGAGTTGCGTGCTGTTGGAAGAACGTGACCTGCCCCCCGAAGAACGCACGGTCCTGGGCGATCCCGTTTGCCAGGCATTTTGACGGTTCGGGCAGGCCAAGCCCGAGGCAACGACAATCGAACTATAAACCGGGAGACTGCGGTTTCATGCGGTCTCGCTGGGGCCCAGGCTTGATACTGGGATTGGGTGAACAGTTGGGTCGACGAGGGCCGACGTCGCGGACTGGCGCCCTGCGCGAGCCAACTGCAGCTCGGTGCGCGTCATGGGGCCTCGGAGAAAAGACATGGCCCAGCGCGGTTGCAGCAGGTGGGGGCCTCGGCCCGCATGAGCGTCGCGCATCAGGAAGTAGCGCGGCGGCAGGTGTTTGATGATGGCATCGAGGTTGGGGGCTGGCGTTCCGCCATGGGAGGCCGACGTGATCCCCTCGACCACGCGGGCGCGATCGGCGTCGGTCTGCAAGCGACCGATGCACCACAAGCCAGCGTTGCTCAGGGCGCGGTAGTCCAGGTCCATCGGGTTTTGTGTGGCGAGCAACACGCCGACGCCGAAGGCGCGGGCCTGCTTCAGGAGCGCCACCAACGGGCCCTTGGTGGGAGGGTTTGCCGGATGCGGTGGCATGAAGCCGTACACCTCGTCAAACGCGATCAGTGCTCGCAAGCGCCGCGAACCCGGTAAGCTGCGCACCCAAGACAGCACCTCTTCGAACAGTACGCCGAGCACCAGCGCACGCTCATCATCATCGAGGTGCGCCACGCTGACGATCACTGCGGGGGTCTTGCCATCTTTGGGCGTGAGCCAGCTCTTGATGTCCAACGGCGCGCCGGTGCGCCAGGCACCAAAGGTGGGCGAGGCGAGCAGCGTGTTGAGGGAAGCGGCCAGCTGAGCGCGCTGTCGTGCCGAGTAGAAGGCATCCAAGTGCAGCGCTCCCACCCGCTCGATGGGCGGCTCTTCCAAATCCGCGAGCAGCGCCGGCAGATCGGCGTCTCTGCCGGCGCGCAGGCGTCGCTCCGCCAAGATGGATAGGAGCACGTGCTCTTTGCTCTTGGCAGGATCGGGGTCCTTGTCGATCAAGCGCAAGAGCAGGGAAACCGATGCGGACAGGGAAGAGAGCGCGGTTTCTGGATCGTCCTCCCAAGTGTTGTCATGCCGCTGCAACGAGGACAGCACGTGAAGTGGCTCTCCCGCGGTGGAGCCTGGCGTGATGAGGCGAATGTCCGCTCGCCGCGCGAGGCTCCGCAGGTTGGACTCATCGATGTCCCAAGCGAGGAGGCCCCGCTCACGTTCCGCGGCAAGAGCGTGCGCGATCTCGTTTGCGGGACGCGTATCTGCGGGAGAAGAGTAGGGGCCCACCCAGGGTTCGAAGTGAGCGGGTTCGAAGCTGGGGAAGTTGAGCAGGAGATTCGGCATATCTCCTTTGACGTCGATGATCAGGCACGGAACCTCGGAACGCAAAGCCTCTTCGAGCATCACGGTCAGCAGTCCTGATTTCCCGGAGCCGGTCATACCGACCACCACGCCGTGGGTTACCAGGTGATGCGCCGGCAAGTGCGAGTGACCGAGGGAGGCGCCATCGAACGCCCGTGCGGCCCCCAGATACAGTGGGCGGCAGCCG
>JBNKZR010000657.1:0-3415 GCA_050301735.1 Polyangiaceae bacterium
GACCGAGCGACGCGGCGGCGCAGCGCTGACCGCGTGATGCTGCTGCGGCGGCCCAGCGTTAGCCGCGTGATGCGAACGCGGGGGTGGTGCGCCGCTGCTGGTGCGCCGCGATGGTGGTGGAGGCGCAGCGCTGATCGCCTGACGCGAGGGCGGTGCGGAAGCTGGTGGTGGCAACGCGCTGATGGCGCGGCGCGACGGCGGAGGCGGCATGGACGAGCCTTGTCGCGGGAGTTGTTCGGGGGGTGGTCGCCGCGCTGGCGGTGGCGGAGCTGCTTGCTCCGTCTCGTCGATGCCGGCGGCGTCACCCAACGTCTGCCAACCGTTCATGCCCGCGGTCCAGACTCGCGTGCTTTCGTCGATCAGGCCGAGCCGGAAGCAATCATCCAACTGATCCAGCGTGATTTCACGGATATCGTCAGGAGCGAAAATGACGTGATAGACCTCCACTCCCGCGGTCTCCGCTCGAGTGTGGGCTGAAACGGGCATGGTGTGCATGAACACGCTTTCGTCGAACGCACGGGGCCACTCCGTCGCGCGTCTGGCGATTATGAGCCGCGAGTGCTGGATGGGGGTACAAAAAAGAGCGACGCGTCAGAATGGAGTGGACGAAACCCACTCCGCATCGTGACAGTCCTCAGACCAGGCTTCCGCGCTTCCTGAAAACATGCGCTGTCTGAGGTTTGCTCATGGATGTTTCAAAACTTCGAACCGAACGCACGGCGCGCACGTGGTGGCGTCTAGTGGCCGGTATTCTCTTCGTTTTCGCCACGACCCTCGGGCTCGCCTTCTATCTGCCGCTGCAAAAGAGTCACGCGTTATTGAAGGCGGAGCTGGCTGCGGCTCAAAACAGAACGGCTGCACTCTCCGATTCGCTGCAAAACACGGAAGGGTCGCTGCAGAGCGTGAGCGCCGAGCGAAAGCAGTTGGAAGAGTTCAAGGCGCAGATCGATGGCGATCGGCAGCGCTTTCCGAAACTCGCCGAGCGCTTCGACGAAGAATGCAACCCGCGATTGCGTGAGGCGTTCGAAAAGGACCGGGTTCAGGCGTCTCCACTGGTCGATGGGGTGGCCGTCTCCTGGATGAATCCAGCATTGTTGAATTGGAAGCGCACCGCTGCCACGCGTCTGGGGCAGTCGCTTCTGTGTCCTTCCGTCTCACGCGCGAAGCAGCTCGGTTTGTCGAAGGTGGTCGTGCGTACGTTCGCCTCGCACGATGCCTGGTCTTCGGACGTGGGGGAGGCGCACACCAAGGCCAGCGAGTTGTCGATCGCTCTGGCCGAGTTTCTGGTGCGTTTCTGCAAAACAGAACCACAGGATGTGACCGTGGCGAGTTCACTCGGGGACGACAAGTCGCCCCTCGTTCGGTTCGAGTTTCGAGGAGCATCGACGTCGCAGGCCGAGGGACACGAGTAGCTGCCCGGAGCTCGGCGGCAACTTGCTCGACGGCTCGCATCGGTACGCCAGACGGCAGAAGCCCCCCACACGATCTCCGGAGCAGGTAGGATGGCCCGAGTATGGATGATTCCCGGATTCAGCCAGACTGGGAACGGCTGTCGAGCACCTCGGCGGGCGCCTACTACCGCGTCGCACCCAACGTCATCGTCGCGGTGCCGAACCCAGAGACCAAGCAGAGCCTCGAGGCCGCGCGCGCTTCGCTCGCGGCCTTCGACGCGATCGCGCGTGGGGTCGGCCGAAAGCAGAGTGTGCTCGTGCTCGTCGACCGCGTGGTGTCCCAGGATGCTGCGGCTCGTCGAGTGTGGTCCACCCCGCGAGCCGACGAGACTCGATGTTGCCAGGGCCTCATCTGCAGTACCCTGTTGGCGCGCGCGATCGGCTCGTTTTTTCTAGGTCTGAACAAGGCGACGGTGCCCACCCGCATGTTTACGGACTTGGATTCGGCCGTGAGTTGGGCCGAAGCAATGGCAGAGCGGCATGGCGGATCTGTCTGACAGCACGCGCCCGGACGCGGACGACACTCGAGGGCAGGGCAGCCAGAGCCTCGAGAGTGCAGTGGAAGAACTCACGACGGTGCTACTCGCGGTCGCTCGTGGAGATTTCAGTCAGCGTGCGGCGCGGGACTTCAGCGGGGCGCCCCTGGACGTGTTGGCCTACCTCGTCAACTCCACCGCCGAAGAGGTGGGGGCTCTGGTTGCCCAACTGGAGGCCGAACGGCAGGAGTTGCAGGTCACTCGCGATCGACTCGTGCAGGCGGCGAAGCTCGCTGCGTTGGGCGAACTCGCGACTGGCGTGGCGCACGAACTGAACCAACCATTGACGGCGATGAGTATGCTCGTCGACCTGTTACGGTTGCGCCGCGTGGGCTCTGCGAAGCAACGAGCACGGGACCTCGAGCTGATGGCGGAAGCGGTACGGAGAATGGGACGTACCGTCGATAGCGTGCGCCTGTTTGGCAGGGTGGGCGCCACGCGGCGCGTGGCGGTGCTTGCCGACGAGCCCATGAAGAACGCGCTCGCCCTGATGACGGAGTCTCTGCGTGGCATCGAGGTCGAGCAACGCTACGCGAGCTCCTTGCCCACGTTACACGCCGATGCGGACCGACTTCACCAGGTGTTCGTAAACCTGCTGACGAATGCCCGCGATGCGCTGCGCGACATCGATTCGGCGGCACCCCGGCGCATTGTCGTCGAAGTCGAGGCCAGCGAGGACTGCGCCGTCTACAGAGTGGAAGATACGGGGCCAGGCGTGCCGGCGGAAATCGTGCCTCGCATTTTTGATCCCTTCTTCACCACCAAGCAGGTGGGGCGAGGCACGGGCTTGGGGCTTGCCCTGTCGCATGCTATCGTGCTCGAACACGGGGGAACGATGCGCTACGAGGCAGTTGACGGCGGTGGGGCGCGCTTCGTGGTGGAGCTTCCAAATTCGGCGGTGGATTGAGGGCGGTCATGCAGCAACGAGTGGACG
Source organism: Polyangiaceae bacterium (assembly GCA_050301735.1). Classification (GTDB taxonomy): domain Bacteria; phylum Myxococcota_A; class Polyangia; order Polyangiales; family Polyangiaceae; genus SZUA-265. The sequence continues at coordinate 2,922 of JBNKZR010000657.1, forward strand.
ACATCGCCGGGCTGAGCCTGCTGCTGGTCGAAGACGACGACATGGTTCGGGAGCTGGTCATGCTGGCAGCAGAGGAGCTCGGGGCACAGGTCGACGCGGTGTGTAGCGGGCGCGATGCACTGTCCCGCCTGCGCGAACGGACCTACGACGTCGTCATCACGGACTTGAAGATGTCGGAAGTCACGGGGTTCGACGTAATCGAGGAGGCACGTCGGGTGCCGGCGCCACCAGGATTGGTCGTGGTGACCGGCTTTGCGGACCGCGCTGACGAACGGGCGATCGAGCAGCTGGGTGCAACGCTCGTACACAAGCCCTTTCGAGCCGAGGAGTTCGCCCTGGCGGTGGCGAGCAGCAGCCGTCGCCGCGTGGGGTCGGGTGCACTGCCGCCGCAGGAGGGCTAGCTCGCCGTTCCTCCGGCGCCGCCCTCGGTTGGGGAGACGGCGGCATCGGCAGAGTCAGCATCGAGGCCGCCATCCCGCGCAGCACCCGCATCT
>JBNKZR010000658.1:0-3412 GCA_050301735.1 Polyangiaceae bacterium
CTGCCATTCACCCGCGAGCAGGTACCGGAAGGCCTCATCAGAAAGGAATACTACCAACGAACCGTGCCGGCGACCAGCCGGCACATCACGGGGCGTGGCAGCAAGGCGAGGCGCTACAGCCTGCTCGTCGGTGTGCAATGGCCTGTTAGGCGCCGCGTCCCGTCGTTGTGGGACTTTGCAGGAGGCCGTCGAAGGCTAGTGGTACTCGGTTGGGAGAAATCCAGCGACAAGTACGGCGTCGCTGGTAGCCGGTGCGAACTTGCTGAACGCGATCTGGCCACAATTGTCGCAACACGCATCGGAGGGACGCCTGCGTTCGAGGTCATGTGGTGCTGGAAAGGCGGTGAGGGCGGTCTCCTCACAGCGAAGAGCGATGGCGCCGCAGGAAGGGCAGGCGACGAGGAGGAGGGCGTCACCCTGCTCGCAACAGGGGCACGTGGCGTTCCAGAACCAGGACGCAGGGCGCAGTCTCACGCGGCCGACGGTATCAGATTTGCGGGCCGCGCGGCTGCCAGGCAAGGTAGGATAGGCGCGCTTGATGGGCGGTGTAGGTTTGGATCTGCGAGTGCTACTCGGGTTGGCGCCAGCTGAGAGCGTGGAGTTCAGGGTCGCCGACTCGGTCGACGCCGGTGACTACGTGAGAGAGCGACTTGAGTACGTTGGAGACGAAGGCGCGGCGATACCAGCGCTCCTTTTCAAACCGACCCGGCGGGAGAACGGCGGGGGCGTGCTCGTGTACCATCAGCACAACAGCGAGTTTCATCTCGGGAAGAGCGAGGTGGCGGGGCTTGTTGGCGATCCGCGGCAGGCATGGGGGCCGGCACTGGCGAGGCGGGGCGTGACGGTGTTGGCGCCGGACGCGGTGTCGTTTGAGGATCGTCGCAGCCAAGCAAAGGGAATCGAAGAGGCGGAGGGCGATTGGATGCAGCACTACAACGCTATGGCCTACCGCCTACAGAACGGCGACACGTTGATGCGGAAGTGCCTGGACGATGCGCAGCGGGCGCTGGGTGTGATGCAGGCCGTGCTTGGAGCGGAAACCGCGAAAGTGGGAGTAGCAGGTCATTCTTTCGGCGGAGCGCTGGCGATGTACCACGCAGCGGTGGACGAGCGTTGCCAGTTCGCGTGCGTGAGCGGTGCGGTTTGCAGTTACGAAAAGAGGCAGGCGAGCGGAACGGGGATAGGCATGATGGAAGTGGTGCCGGGTATCGCGAAGCGCTTCGAGGTACAGGACGCGATCGCAGCGATTCAGCCGCGACCGCTGCTTGTCGTTTCATCGACAGAGGACGACTACGCGGCGGATGCGAACGAGGTGCTTCTCGCAGCGGGGCTTTCGGAAGCGACGACGCACGTCAGAGAGCGAGGCGGTCACGCTTTGGACGACGCGCGGTTCGCGGCGATTATCGATTGGCTGACCAAGCACGCGACTGCGTGAAGATGTGCGTGCGCCTAGTCATGATGGAACGACCGACCCCAACCTGGAGACGTGGGTTACGTTCGCAGCCGACAAAGACAACGGCGCAGAGCCACAAAGGAAGAGGTCGGTCATGGCGAAGAGTACACGATATTTGGGACTGGATGTGCACGCGGAAACGATCGTAGCGGCGATGGCGGAGGGGCGTTCGAAAGTTCGCAGTGTTGGAGAGTTTCGGAATCGCCCGGAGGGCTTGCGGAAGCTACTGGAGCGTGTGGGTACGAAGGACTTGAAGGTCTGTTACGAAGCGGGTCCAACAGGCTACGCGCTGTACTGGGAGTTGACGAAGCTGGGGGTGGAATGTGAGGTGATAGCGCCGTCGATGACGCCGCAGAAGTCAGGCGAGCGGATCAAGACGGACCGTCGTGACGCGGAGAAATTGGCGGAGTACTACCGAGCTGGATTGCTGACGCGAGTGTGGGTGCCGACGGCGGAACATGAAGCGCTAAGGGACCTGGTGCGGGCGAGAGCAGCAGCGAAGAAGGATGAGACGCGGGCGAAGCACCGGGTGGTGAAGTACCTGTTGCGGAATGGGCTACGTCATCCCGATGGTCGGAAGGCGTGGAGCCATCGTTGGTGGGCGTGGGTTCATGGTCTGGAATTCGAGTATGAGGGACAGCGGGTAACGTTTGAGGACTGCGTTGCGGAGGTGCAACGGTTGGGCGAGCGAGTGAGCCGTCTGGAGTTGGCGATCGACCGTGCGATCGAGAAGGCGCCAGCAGAGCAACGAGCGGTGATCGAAGCCCTGCAGGCGCTGAGAGGGGTAGCGAAGCTGACGGCGGTGACGGTCGTGGCAGAGGTTGGTACGTTCCAGCGTTTCGAGCGTGCGAGCCAACTGATGGGGTACGCCGGGTTGGTGCCGTCGGAGTACTCGAGCGGGAGCCGTGAGTCGCGAGGTCGCATCACGCGCAACGGGAGCGCTCACCTGCGCCGCGTGCTCGGTGAGAGCGCGTGGCATGCGCGTCATCGACCGTGGCTGAGTGCGCGTTTGAAGGAGCAGCTAGGGCGTTTGCCATCGGAGGTGGCGGACATCGCATGGAAGGCGCAAGAGCGCCTGCACCGTAAGTTCACGAAGTTGTTGTACCAGAAGAAGCCAGCGGGGAAGGTCGCGACGGCGGTAGCACGTGAGCTGGTGGGTTTCATCTGGGCCATCGGGTATGAAGCGGAGCGAAAGGCACTGGCAGGCTCGGTGTAGTGCAGTAGGTAATCGAATGATGTGAGAAGAGCGAGAGAGTGAGCGATCGAGGTCAGGCACGGAAGGGAGAAACCCTCGTAGAGTCGTTTTGCGGTATCCAACCCGCGTTGCCTAGTGCGAGGCCAACTCCTGACGTATGAAAGACTCTGAGGTAAGCCACTGGGTGAATCCTCGCATATCAGCTTGACCCGAACGTCGAAGAGCCCGGCTTCGGTCGTTCACTCTCTCGCTCATCGATGAGCGAGGACATCGGCACGACGACAAGAGATCAGAGCAACGAGACAAAGTGAGGCCGAGGCTGTTGACGTGTCGTTCCATATCAACGACCTGCCATTCACCCGCGAGCAGGTACTGGAAGGCGGATCAGAAAAAATACTACCAAGGAACCGTGCCGGCGGCTAGCCGGCACCTCACGGGGCCTGACGGCAAGGAGAGGCGCATCAGCCTGCTCGCCGGTGTGCAATGGCCTGTTAGACCGCCCTGACTCGGATTGAGTTTCAGGCCGCGGAAACGAGATTCTCGCGAATGATGCGTGGGTGCTTGGCTGCGATGCGTAGCAGGGCGATGGCGGGCCCTTCTGGCGTGCGTCGGCCTTGCTCCCAGTTGCGGAGCGTGTGGACGCTGATGCCCATGGCCTGGGCGAACTGCTCCTGCGTGAGACGGACGAATCGTCTGAGTGCGGCGATGTCGTCGCCGGACCGGAACTCGCCCTTGATGAGGCGCCTGCGCAACCGAGCGGGAAT
>JBNKZR010000659.1:0-3411 GCA_050301735.1 Polyangiaceae bacterium
ACTCGGCACACGCTATGGCTGGAGCGCAAGCCACCGCGGGAGACGAGCGCGTCGAAGTCGGAGCCCATGCTGGGGTAATGAGGCCCGTGCGGCTTGGACAAGAGGTGGCCATCGCGCCAGCCCTAGGTGTCGAGCTTGGAAGCATCAGCAATGTTGAGGGAAGCTGGCAGGGGGGAGCGCTAGGCGCTCGGGTCAGCGCGGAAGTCGTCTGGTGGGTATGGCGCGAGAGCGAGGTCAGGGCGTTGAGATACCCGTGCATGGGTGGAATCGTGGGGGTCGACTGTCCACACTGCGAAGCGCGTCGGGTGGTCTTGAGCGGAATCAGTTTTCGGGTTGCGACAGACGGGCCGGCGCTCGTAGCTGACGCTCGTGAACGAGCAGGCGGTTGGAGGCTGTGGCTGATGGTAGGTGCGAACCACGCTGTGAGCGCGCGGGAGAACGAATGCTGCTACTACGATCACGACCCGAGGCGGCAAAGCCCGCCGGGCTGCAAGCAAAGAGAGTGGGTGCGACCACCGTTCAGGTAGCGGTCCGGTGCGCGCGCGGGATGTATAGCGGTAGCGGTCCCGGGTAGCCACCCAGTGTGGGTCTGCCCAACGACCTGCCATTCACCCGCGAGCAGGTACCGGAAGGCAGTTCAGCAAGCAATACTACCAACGAACCGTGCCGGCGACCAGCCGGCACTTCACGGGGCCTTTCAGCAAGGCGAGGCGCAGCAGTCTGCTCGTCGGAGTGCAATGGCCTGTTAGACCGCCTCACGCGGATCGACGCTTCCGGCAGCTTGGGTCCAACGACGGAGATGCAGAGCGAAGAGTTGACCGATCTCACCCTGATGTTCAATGGCATCGGCAAACTGTGCGAAGGAAATGCATCGGTGCGTTTCGTCAGGCTCCGGCTGGATGTAGACGACGCGAGTCTGGAGACCGTTCGCGGGAGCTGTGGAGCGAATCGATCGAATCGCCTCTTTGAGTCCGCGACGAGGTTTGGGCAGAGCCAGCTGGTAGACGGCGGCGGGCACGTCGACGAACTCGAGCTGAGCCAGGCGATCGAGCAGGTGAAGGTACTTCGGGAAGGATCGCGGAGACGTGGCGGCGCACAGAGCAAGAACGCCATCGACGAGGACGCTGAAGTCGACGGTGGACGCGGCGGCGAGGTAGGCGTCCTGCTCATCACGTCGGGAGCCTTGATCGGTCTTGAGCTCGACGAGATACACGTACCGGTGGTCGCTGGAGAAGACTACGTAGTCCACTTTGACGGAGCGGTTGGACGCATCCGCGTTGACGTGTGGCAACGATGCATTGCGGAGCGGGAACTCTGGAATGAGCACGGGATGAAGACCATGGCCGAGGTGTTCTGACAAGACGTGGGGCAGGAAGAGCGCGAAGAACGGATCGGCGCGTGGCTCCAGTCTGTAGGCTGGTAGGTGCCGCCATTGATCAAGCAGATGGAAAAGGTGTGCGAGTGACGGCGATTGAGGCTCAGGCATGGGTTGAGGGGTCATTCGGGGGCAGGAGATCAGGAGGCTGCATCGTCTATGGTTAGAGTCGGCCAGCGCGAGCGCCACTGCTTGGCTCGAAGCCTGGAGATGTAGGTGTTGGGGTGTCTCAGACCAGGACTAACGCGAACGTGCAGGCCGAAGAGGTCGTGCAGTCCGTACGGCGCGACCACCTTGAAGGCGTCGCCCTGGCAGAGCCTGACGGCGACCGCAGTTGCAGTCTCGGGCCAGCTCGCGACGGCGGCTTCCAGCGAACAGTAGGGTGGTATGGGTTTGCCCAGCTCGCGACTCTGCCAGATGTGAACATGGGCCTGATTCGTCACATCCCAGCGGTAGCCAGGGAGAAGGGCATCGAGGCGTTGGTTCCAGTCGACGGGTTCTGCGTTTGGCGCGAAGAAGACGACGTCGGCGTCGCTCGCAAGATTCGTGGGACGGGTGCCGTCAAGGGAATCCCAGACGAGGTTACGAATGACACCAGCGCCGAGATACGCGTCGGGTGGGCCTGCGCGACGAACAGCGCGAAGCATCTCGACCAGCCAGGGCGTGCTGATGACGATGCGTTCGAGTTGGGTGAGTAGATCGCTCATGGCGTGCAACGCGTTGTCGGTCTAACGACTCGCCAATAACCCGCGGGCAGGTACCGGAAAGCAGTTCAGTCGGCAAGGCTACCAACAAACCGTGCCGGCGACCAGCCGGCACTTGCCGGGGCGTGACAGCAAGGCGAGGCGCTTCAACCTGCCCGTCGGCGTTCATTGGCCTGTTAGCCCGCGCAAGGGGGAACCTGAGGTTTCGGTGCTGCTGCGGAGTTTCAGCGCTGTAGACAGAGTCAAGAGACAAGCGTCCGAAATACTCGGCACAGTTTCCCCATGCACTCAATTCGCCGGGGCGTCGACGTTGATGTATGGTGCGTCCCAGACGTCAAAGCTGCCCAACGCGACTGGGATCGAAAGGTCCCGGCCATTTCCTGTGAAATGAAGCGCGACCTCATCCGACGGATGTGCTGAGAGGATGTCAATTTGCACGTGCGGGAAGTCCGGAGAGGGGTCGAAGGCTGAGGCTTCCGAGGTAACGGTCGTTCGGCAAACGGTACCGTTGCAAACCGTTTCGGGAGTTGGAGGTCTTGGACCAGGCCCTATGCGCGACTCGTCCGTTCTCGGAGGGAGCTCTCTCATGGGGTAGGATACCGAAAGGTTCAGCAGATCTGGCCCTAGTGGCTCCGTCGAACACACGACTTCATCGGAGTTCTGGCTCATTGTCATTGGCTGGTTGCCTGGCAGAGCTACCTGGCACTCCCTGGATGACGCCGAAGATTCAACGGAAATCGTTGTGGGTTCGCTGTCAGCCGATTCGCTAAAAGCAAACAGGGTCCAATAGACTGGTGCCAGTGAAGTCATGCCTTCCTGCTGAGTTGCCGGCGGCCGCTCCGACACGGGTATATCGTCAGGTCCGGCGGAGCCGGATCCGCGTTCGGTCTGCGTGGCCGTGCCATTGCTGCCGCAGGCAGAGAGGGCAACAATCGCGGTGGAAGCAAGTAGTCTCGCGCAGTAGGTGGACATCGGGCGCTCCAGTTCAAGGTCAGCCAGGGATCTTCTGTAAGGGTGCCACAACTCTCAACAGGCGTCAGAGTAGTAGAGCGAGCCACGTACAGCAGCAACCCCAGGATGCGCTGAGCGGGGCCTCCTGTCGACCCGGGTGCAGGGGAACCCATCCGATTCTTGCCTTCAGGGTGCCCAGGCCGGGGGAGACCCCGACTGCGATGTTCCACCACGCGCACGCGCCATCTAAGTCAGAGCAGCCTCCGTGATGGGACGGCGCACGGGCTGCAGCGTGATTGTCGACTGCGACTGAACTAGCAGTGCGTCGCGATCAACGTAGACAATGGCGTAGATCCATCGTCCGCGGGTCCCGGTGGCTCG
>JBNKZR010000660.1:0-3404 GCA_050301735.1 Polyangiaceae bacterium
GGGCAACGCCCCCGTACAGCTCGAGGCCACCGGCAAGACCGACGGTGCCGATTACAAGCCCCAAGTCACCGCCGTGGGCAGCGAGGGAGCCTATGTCGTCACCTGGTACGGCCGCGAAAGCGAAGGCGACAACAGCGTTTTCGCCCAGAAGTTCAACGCGGACGGAACCACCACGGCCCCAAGCCTCATCACCAACACCGAATCGATTTCGGTCCAAAGCAGCGAAGTGGGCGACATCTACATGGTCCACGAGTCGGTCCTCGTCACCGAACTCGGCCACATCACCGCTGCCGCAGACAACCTCTGGAACAGCGTTGCCGCTGGCGCCGCCAATAGCGCCGTAGCGCTCGCCGCGACCGGCTTGGCCGACGGCAGCTACAAAATCTACAGCGCCGACGAGGCCGGAAACCTCTCCGCCGCCTCCGAGCAAACCATCACCATAGACTCGACCGCCCCCACCTTTGATTTGGCCACGCCCGCTGACGATGCTACCGGAGTCGCGGTCGGCAACAACATCGTCCTCACCTTCGACGAAAACGTCCAAGCCGGCTCTGGCAACATCACCATCACCGACGGAAATGGTGACATCCGCGTCATCGACATCAACGATGCGCAGATCTCGATCAACGACAACCAAGTCACCATCAACCCCACGAACGACCTGACTTCCGGCACGTCCTATCACGTGGAGATCGACAGCGGAGCCCTCACAGACGTAACGGGCAATGTCTTCACCGGTATCAGCGACTCGACGACACTAAACTTCGACACCACCGATACGAGCATCGTCGTCTTCGACCTTGTTCAAGGATCGAGCTCGGACCACAGCGGTCGAACGTTCCAAAGCGGCGTAGCTTACGACATCTACATCCGCGTCGATAGCAATAGCCATAGCCTCAGCACCGCCGGCAACGGACCGGGAACATGGGGCAAATGGTTGGGCGCCGACAACCTAGGCTCCGATGATCGGATTATTCTAGTGGGCGACGGCGAACCTGTCCAAGGCGGCGGGGGCGCGTCGATCACGAACGTCTCCTCTGGTACATCTGCCTACCATTGGAAGAGCACCGCCGCCACCCTAGCAGGCTCAGGAACGCTCATTCGTCACCACAGCGGTTCGACGGTCACAGTTGGTCTTTGGTCAGGCACCTGGGGAGCCAACCCAAATGCCAACAGCACACTCGGCCAAGTGTATCTCACCGCGATGCCAACGAACCCGGTCAACATTATGACGACTCAGGGGTTGGGATAGTTCAGCATGACCGACCACTCACTCCCGCTCCTTCGCCGCCTCGCCGAGCAGCGCAACTTCACCGCGCTTCTGGAAGCAGGCCACGACAGCGATTCCAGCGATCCCGAGCTGCAGGTACTTCTGTCGCTAGCGTACGGATACTTGAATGACACGGATAGCGCCCGCCAAATGCTCGAGACGGTAGATATCGACAGCCTCAGCGTCGATGCCCGCGTCGATCTCGCGGCAGTACGCATGGCCTTGGGCGAGCTACAGACCGCAATCTCGATTCTCGAGGACGTTCAAACGCAAGAGCCCGACCACGCCTTGCTTCTCGCCCGATTGGCGGGGTGCCGCCTTCAAAGAGACCAAGTCAGCGTAGCGATCGAGCTCTACGAACGCAGCCTCGCAGCGCAGCCGCGTATCGCCGTGTACCAAAACTTGCTTCGCCTCTACCTGCAGAAGGGCCAAAACGAGCAAGCTGCCCACTGCCTTGCCGCTGCCCGCGCGCACTGGAACGCTGAACAATCGTCGTGGCCAGAGAACCAACGCTCTTACCACGAACGCGAGCTAGCCCTGCGCCAGCTCGAACTCTGGCTCGCCAACGGAAACCTCGCCGAAGCTGATGCCTGGATCGACGCCCAGCGCGAGCAGCTCGACGAGGAACCATGGATCGGACTGTTGATCGAATACGCCCAACGCCTAGCCGAACATGACCGCCACGCCCACGCCGAAGAACGCCTCCGCGACGCGCTCCGCCATTGCCCAAACAATCTAGCGGTAGTCCGACACAGCGCCGACCTAGCCGAAACGCAAGGCCGCTCCGGACAAGCCATCTCCCTGCTGCGTCGTGCTTTACGCCTAGCCGAGCAGCAAGAAAAGCCAACCCTACCCATCCTGCTCGGCTTGGCCAAGGTCGCTCAACAGTCCCAGCCGAAATGGGCTCGCAAAGCGGCCGAGCGAGCCCTGGAGGAAGCGAACAAGCTTACGCCCCGCGACGGTCAACTCACCGCCGCCCAGATCCACCAGTGGCAGGCTCAAGCGCATACAGCCCTTGCCAGCATCGAAGCGCATGAGCAAGCGACCTCTGCCGCGGAAAAACGCTACCGCGAGGTGCTCGCCAATCACCCGAACTTCCTCCCCGCCCAGCAAGGCCTAGGCCAACTCTGCATGCAGCTGGGACGCATCGACGAAGCCATCGAGCTCTTCGAACAGGTCAAAGCCATCGATCCAGCGCGTGGATACGCCGCCCTCATCAACGCCCGCCGGTTTCCCGAAGACGACGCCACTCTCGAAAAACTGGAGCGAGTCGCCCGGCAGCCCGGGCAAGAAGGCCCCGTTCGCTCCAGCCTGCTATTCCAACTCGCCGTCGCATGGGAGAAACGAAAGGACTACAACAAGGCATTCACGCTCGCCGACGAAGCCAACGCAGCCAGCCGTAAACTCCTCCGATACGACGCGAAGGTACACCGCCAATGCTGTGCCCGCATCCGCCACGCCTTCAGCCGAGCCCTCTACGATCATCGCCCAAGTCGCGGTATCGACAGCAACGTCCCCGTCTTCGTTCTCGGCATGCCGCGCTCCGGCACCACACTCGTCGAGCAAATCATCGGCAGCCACAGCCGCATCCACGGCGCCGGCGAGCTGGGCCTCATCCCACGCGTCATCGCTGGCCTCAAGAGATGGGAACGGCAAGCCGGTTCCGGACGCAGCTACCCAGACTGTATCGATGACCTGGATGCGCAGGTCAGTCGCGGCATCGCTCAAAACGCGCTCGAAGAACTTCGCGAATACGCCCCCGATGCCGCCCACGTCGTCGACAAGCTCCCCCACAACTTCGAGAACATCGGCCTGATCAAGTTTCTCTTTCCGAAGGCGAAGATCATCTCCGTACGCCGCGACCCGCGCGACATCGCCGTATCCAACTACTTCACCGACTACGCCGCCAAGCACGGCGGCATGGGCTTCGCCTACGACCTCGACTGGATCGGCGAACAACTGGCCGACCACAACCTTCTCATGCATCACTGGCAGCAGGTCTTTCCGGGCGAAATCCTCGAAGTCCGCTACGAGGACGTCATCGCCGATCCCGAAGCGCTCGAGCCCGCGCTCGCCGATCTGCCGAAGGCGAGTCGTGACGCCGCTGCGCTCGCCGCGATCGCTGCCGGACGAC
>JBNKZR010000661.1:0-3394 GCA_050301735.1 Polyangiaceae bacterium
AGTGGCGGTAACGTCTGCCTCTCCGGCGGCGTATGCGGACTACCGCCTTGCGTAGCTACCACGTGTGCCGGAGAAGGCGCGACCTGTGGCTTCATCGCCGACGGCTGCGGTGGTCTGCTCGACTGCGGGGATTGCCAGGCTGGCCAAGAGTGCGGCCTCGTCGCGGCCAACCAATGCACGAACACCTGCACGCCGAGCGACGCCGCGACGGCGTGCGCTGACAAGTGCGGCTTCGTCTCGGATGGTTGTGGCGACGTGCACGAGTGCCCGGCCTGCGACGGTGGGCTCACATGCCGTAACAACCAATGCACGACGGACGAATGCATCCCGTCAGAGTGCCCCACCACGGCTGAATGCGGCATCATCAGCGACGGCTGCAGCGCGTCCCTCAACTGCGGCGAGTGCTCGTTGCCAGACGTCTGCGGCGGTGCCGGTGTGGCCAACGAGTGCGGGCACCCCGAGTGCCCTGCGCTGAGCTGCGAAGACTTGGATGCCAATTGCGGTTGGATCGGCGATGGCTGCGGGGCCGCCGTCGATTGCGGGTCGTGCGCCCAAGGTCAGGTGTGCACCGCTGTCGCAGGCAAGAACCGATGCGTCGGGTGTGCACCACTGACGTGTGCCGACGCCGGAGCGGAGTGTGGCGCCATCGGTGACGGCTGTGGCGGCATCGTGCAGTGCGGTACATGTCCGCAGGGTGAAGCTTGTGGTGCCGGTGGACCCAACGTGTGCGGACCGCCCGCCCAATGCACGCCGCGAACGTGCGGGCAAGCGGGCGCCGAGTGCGGTCTCGTTGGCGACGGTTGCGGCGGCACCGTGGAATGTGGCCTTTGCCCCGCCGGGGAAATCTGCGGCATCTCGGAAGCCTTCCAATGCGACGCACCACCTGCCTGTGCTCCCTCCACATGTGAATCGGCGGGAGCGGAGTGCGGCGCCATCAGCGACGGCTGCGGCGGTCTGGTCGACTGCGGTGCGTGCGCCGTGGGCATGGCGTGCGGCCTCTCCACGCCCAACCAGTGTGACTCCGTGGGCACCGCGAAGTGACGTGACGCCCTAGTGAGTCCGGGATGTTCCTGGTGCTCGTTGTGATCAATGCGGCATTCCGGCATTGTCTAGGGCGTGAATGCATCAATCGACTTGAACCAGCTCCGAGTGTTCGTCGCGGTGCATGAGACTGGTAGTTTTGCGGCGGCGGCCGCCAAGCTCGGGATCCCGCGTTCCACGGTAAGCCGCTCGGTATCGGGTCTGGAGTCCGTCATCGGCGCGCGTCTGTTTCATCGCACGACACGTAAGGTTTCCACCACCACCGCGGGCTTGGCACTCTATGACAGTGTTGCTGCGCCGTTGAGCGCCTTGCAGGCATCCCTAGCCGAGTTGCCGCGCCACGCTGAGGTCCCGACTGGAACGTTACGAGTTACCACTACCGCTGACCTTGGCGCCACCGTGGTCGCCGAGGTGACGGCGCGCTACGTCAAGCGCTATCCCTCTGCTCGAGTGGAAGTCGATCTAAGAACGGACATCGTAGACTTGGTTGGTGAAGGGTTCGACCTGGCGTTGAGGGTCACGACGAAACGGTTTCGCGACAGCTCGTTGCTCGTTCAACGGGTGGGTTCGTACGCGCTTCGCTTGTACGCATCCCCGGTCTATCTCGCGCGTCGGGGTGAGCCCCGCACGATTTCGGACCTAGGTAATCACTCCTTCGTTGGGCTGGACCCGAACCAGCTCAAGCTTGCCGGCATAGAGTCACGAGTCGATTCTAGTGACTTCTTCTTCTGCAGAGAGTTGTTGCGCGCCGGTACGGGCATCGGAGCCCTGCCGCCCTTCCTGGCCGCTGCTGAGATTGCCGCGGGGGAACTCGTTCAAGTCCTGCCACGTTGGGCGGCACCTACCGGAACGGTTTACATCGTCCAGCCGAGCCGCAAGCATCTGCCCGCAAAGTCTCGGGCATTTCGAGACTTGCTCGTCGAACTCTTTCAGGAGCGAACGCTCTAGCAGCCGTCGATGGTGAGATCGAGCGCCTGCTCGATCTCGTCTGCGGCCTCGGGTACGCAAAGCAAGCGGCCACGACTCATTGGGTCGGATCATCGCAAGACACGTGCGAGCAATCGGGTTCGACAACCCAGCATGGATCGCCGACATCCGGCGGAACATTCCCCTGAACATGAACCCATTGGGTACCTGTCTGTCGGCATACGATGACGTTCGGGTTGGGGCCCGCCGCTGCCGCGTAGGAGTAGTCGTTGGCGTTGATCATCGGGGTCCACGTTTCGTCGTGCACCTGAGCCGAGAAACTCGTCTCGAGCCATTGAACAGGCCCGACTTTGGAACTTCTCCAAACGTACGCCCAGAGGTCAGTGTCCACTTCGACGCATAGCCGCGTTGACTCGGAGTCGTTGTCGTACGCCGTGCGAAAATCGTAGTGAACCTCAGGGGTGAAGAAGTAGAGGAAGGCGAGGTCCTCCCAGTTGACGGCCGCCGTGCCTCGTTCGATGACGAAGTGAACCAACAAGAAGTCCTGCTCCTCCACGCCCTCGGAACTGATGGCCAGGTCGAGCTCGGCGCACGTGCCGTCGAGGCAGCGGCTACTCGCACACTCGTCAGAGTCTGCGCATGTGGCTCCGATGCCACCTAGCTCGCTTGCGCAAGGTTGCGACGAGCACTCTCCTTCCGGGGCAGTGGCTGAGTCCGACTCCCCATTGCTGCCGCAGGTGCCTGCGTCACATTCGCCGTTCTCCGAGCCCTTGCTGGAAGCAGGTGACGCGGCATCGGTGGGTGGTTTTGAGAAGGTGGTCGGCGCGTCAGGCCGCGCTTTCGAAGGGGCGGCGGCATCGCCCCGCAAGCTTTGGGCGGGCGCAGGAGAGGCCGGCGTAGAGCTCGTCGTCGAGGCATCGGCCATGGACGGATCGTCCTGCTCTGTCACTGTGTCGCTCTCAGGCTCTCCGAGGGTTGCGATCGGCGGGGTCGAAACCTGACGCGTGTCCGCGTCGAATTCTGTCGATGGAACCTCCGACTCGGTCTGGACGGCTTCGGCATGGCCGTCGTACCGATGAAGGTCGTGTTCTAGCTCACTGACGCATCCCAGTTGTGGCAGCGACGCCAAGGCGATAACCGTGAGACGACAGATGGTGTGGGCATGGTGCGGCTTTTTCATTTGGAGTTTTGAGCGTGCAGCGTCTCGGGGTCGGCTGCGGGCGTTGTTGGGTACATCGCGGTTCGCTGCCGTCCACTCACTGTCGACGTGGATATGCGATGAAGGTGTTGCACTTGCCAAATGTGCGCAACGTGACAATCCGGCATTGTCTGGTGCGCGCGTGCACCAATCGATTTGAACCACCTCGGCTCGGGGGGTCATGCGCGCTGCGCCGGTGCGCGCCCGGAGCTGATGTCCGACGGCGCG
>JBNKZR010000662.1:0-3393 GCA_050301735.1 Polyangiaceae bacterium
CGTCGAGCCCGCTCCAGAAGAGCCGGCGCCCGCCGAACCTGCCCCGATTGACGACCCCGTGATGAACGCCGAACCCGTCGTGCTCGACGTCGCGCCGGCGTGGTCGGGACACCCGGTGCCCTTCGCGCTCGTCACGGACGGCGATTGGCAATTCGTTGCCTACTACGACGCGAATCAGCGCATGGTCGTCGCTTCCCGACGCTTGGACGAAGAGACGTGGAACATGCAGACCCTACCAACCAGCGTGGGGTGGGACAGCCACAACTACATCGCCATGGCGACGGACGAGGAGGGACACGTGCACGTCTCCGGCAACATGCATAACGTGCCGCTGATCTACTTCCGCACGACTGAGCCCTACGACGTGTCGACCTTCGAACAAGTGGGCTCGATGGTGGGCAGCAACGAGGGGAGCTGCACCTATCCGGAGTTCTTCCGCGGCCCCGAAGGCAACTTGGTGTTCGCCTATCGCGATGGTGGCAGCGGCAACGGCGACCACATCTTCAATGCCTACGACGTCGGCTCCAGCCGCTGGAGTCGCCTACTCGACACGCCCTTGACCGACGGAGAAGGGCAACGCAACGCCTACCCCGTTGGCCCGATCCAAGGTCCGGAAGGATACTGGCACTTGGTCTGGGTTTGGCGAGACACGCCGGACGCGTCCACCAACCACGACATCTCTTACGCTCGCACGCGCAATCTCACTCAGTGGGAAACGGGCGCGGGCTCGCCGCTGCAGCTACCGATCCGCCTCAGCACCGGCGACGTCGTCGACCCAGTGCCTTCCGGGGGCGGCATGATCAACAACAACACCAAGGTGGGTTTCGACCAGGAAGACCGTCCCATCGTCGCGTACCACAAGTTCGATGGAGCAGGTAACACGCAGCTCTACAACGCCCGCTTGGAAGGCGGCAACTGGGTCGTGCACCAGACGTCCAACTGGGACTACCGTTGGGACTTCGGCGGCAACGGCACGCTGGTGTTCGAGATCGAACTCGAGGCCCCCGAGGTCAGCCCCGACGGCACGCTGACGCAGACTTGGTATCACGCCCAGTACGGCGGTTGGGGCGCGTTCCGTCTCGATCCCGATACCTTGGAGGCCGTTGAAACCATCGACCCGCCCCTACCTTACCCACAGGAACTGGACGAGGTGGAGTCGAGCACTCCCGGCATGCACGCTCGCTGGGTCGAAGACTGGTCCGAGGACGCAGACGCGACTCATCGCTACTTGCTGCGCTGGGAATCGTTGGACTCCAACCGAGACATGCCTCGCGCGGATATACCACCCCCCACCCAACTCCGCGTGTACGGCTTCCCCACGGAGTGAGCAGCACGAAGGCGCCCGCATCGCCGACTAGCGGCGGGAACGCGTCGAGATCGCGTATTCGTCGCGCACGAAATCGAACATCGCCCGCACCTTGGGGAGCCTCTGGTGTCCTGGCTTGCACAGCGCATGCAGCGCCGGCCCAGCACACTCCAGATCCGACAACACGCAAACCAAGCTCCCCATCTCGAGTTCCTCGCGCACCATGAAGTCCATCACGTGGACGAGCCCAGCCCCCGCGACGGCAGCGTCGACCAAGAGCTGGCCTTGATCGAGAACGATACGCGGCTCGACGCTGACGCGTCGCTTGCTCCCACCCCCCGACGGGCTAGCGAACTCCCAATCCACCACCACGCCGCGTGGCGAGCGGTAAGCTGCGCAATCGTGCACCGCGAGTTCTTCGATGGTCCTCGGCGCGCCGCGCCGCGCAAGGTAACCCGGGGAAGCCACCGTCAACCAACGGGTGCTCATCAGTTTGCGGCTGATGGCGGTCGTGTTGCCAAGAGGGCCGATGCGCAGCGCCACGTCAATTTGCTCGTCGACCATACGAGTCATTCGATCGCTGAACGTCAGTCGAACCTGCAACCCCGGGTAGCGCTGCACGAACTGTGGGAGGTGCTTCAAGAACGACGGCCCGAGAATGAACGGCAGCGCCACGACCAAATCGCCGGTTGCCCCGACGCGCGCTTGCTCGATGCGATGCCGAGCGACACGCATCTGCATCAGGGCCTCCTCGCAGTGCGAAACGAATAGACGACCTGCTGCCGTCAGCTCCACTCGCCGCGTGGTGCGGTCCAACAGACGTACGCCGAGCTCGTCTTCCAAGCGCGAAACCGCCTTGCTCACGGCGGGGCTCGTCACCCCCAGTTCCTCCGCGGCACCACGAAAACTGCGCTGAGTCGCCGCGGCCACGAAGGCCTCCACTCCCGAAAACGGATCCGACATGCCAGAGTATTGATGACAAAATTTCATCAAAATAACAACCAGCTCTCGGCTACACAAATCGCGCGTCAGCAATAGACTGCGCTGGTCACGTCACATCGAGGGAAGGCCAGAGCTTTCCCGAGGAAGGTGGGAAATCATGAAAATAGCAATCTTGGGTACAGGCATGGTCGGAACGACGCTCGGCACGAAGCTCGTGTCCTTGGGACATGAGGTTTGGCTAGGCTCACGCTCCGCCGACAACGCCAAGGGCAAGACCTGGCGCGAGGGGTTGCCCGCGAAAGAAAGGGCACACGTTGCGACTTTCGCCGACGCCGCCGCGGCGGCCGAATTGGTGTTCAATTGCACCGCAGGGGTCGCTTCGTTGGAAGCGCTCGAGGCTGCTGGAAAGGAGAACCTGGCGAACAAGATCCTGATCGACATCTCCAATCCGCTGGACTTCTCCAAAGGCATGCCGCCGCGGTTGAGCACCTGCAACGACACCTCGCTCGGCGAACAGATCCAAGCGGCCTTCCCCGACACCAAGGTCGTCAAGACGCTCAATACGGTCAGCGCACCCGTCATGATCGAACCAGCAACGGTTCCTGGCGATCACACGCTCTTCATGTGCGGCAACGACGAAGAGGCCAAGCGGACCGTCGAAGGCACCGTTCTCAAGGAGTGGTTCGGCTGGCGTCATGTGCTCGACCTCGGAGACATCACCACCGCGCGCGGCACCGAGATGTACCTGCCGCTCTGGGTCCGCATGTGGGGCGTGATCGGCACTCCGATGTTCAACATCTCGATTGCCAGACAGAGCTGAAAGCGCGACTCGCGCTCGGGCTCAGTCGGTAATGTAAACCTCAAACGGCACGAGAGCCAGCGGGCAATCGTCGACTGGCCCAACGAGATAGACGGCACTCGAAAAACTCGCGGGCGCGGGCGCGTCATCGTTGAGCGTGATCAAGATGTGAGCGAGAGAGGTGGCGCCGACCGTCGCCCACGTCGGCAACACCTCACCGGCGACCAAGAGCGCCCGGTAGGCGACCTGGGGCGCATCGTCCAGGTGCTGACGCACGTAGATGTAGAAGCCCTCCGAGTCTGCCCGTAGCTCCGAGGTGGCCGCGAAGCGTGTCACCTCGAGCACG
>JBNKZR010000663.1:0-3385 GCA_050301735.1 Polyangiaceae bacterium
GCTCTCCGATCCCGACAAGCGACAGCAACTTCAGGATTTCGCCGACGAGCTGCGAGCCGCCGTGAGCGCGCGCGACATCGTCGCTGCGCTGGAGGCAGCCTCCAAACTTCCCAGTGACCGCCATGTGCTGCGTCTGAGGCTGGCGGCCTTTTCGCAACTGCTGGCCATCGAGGGGCGCGACGCCGCGCGGAACGACCCAGCCCTGGCGGAACTCCGAGCAGAGCAGTACGCCGTGGTGCAGCAAGCGATGATGGCGCTGGAGCGCAACGCGTCCCCCACCCTCGCCGTGGAGGCGATGCTGGTCGCACTGCGACGTCGGGCAACGCTGTCAAGCGGCGCCAACGCGGTCGTGTAGGCGCTTGGCTCGCTCGACGATGACGTCTCGACGTTCGTGGAGCAGAGCCGAAATCACCGCCACGAGCTCGACCTTGCCGAACAGGGGCTCCAAGTTGTCGTCGGTGATACCGCCGATGGCCACCAGCGGAACCCCCGCGCCTCGGCAAGCGACGTGGGCATCAGCGAGTTCATCCAACGACACCGTGGCATCGGGGTTCCGTTTGGAACGCGTCGTATACACGGGACCGAAGGCCACGTAGTCCGGCTCATCGAAGAGCGCGTCTCGCACCTGCCGAGCGTCGTGAGTCGAAACGCCGATGAGCAGCGGTCGGCCCAGCTTCCGCACGTCGCGTACGGGGATGTCTTCCTGTCCCAAGTGGACGCCCCCG
This sequence comes from Polyangiaceae bacterium, assembly GCA_050301735.1. Taxonomy (GTDB): domain Bacteria; phylum Myxococcota_A; class Polyangia; order Polyangiales; family Polyangiaceae; genus SZUA-265. Next base: position 726 of record JBNKZR010000663.1, read on the forward strand.
CAATGCGCCAACAACGCCAAATCGGGTCGGTCGTTGGCGACGAGCACCGTGGGCGTGGAGGCGACCATGGTCTGCATCTCGCGCAGAAGCTTCAAGGTCGCGCCGCTGGCTTCGTTCTTGGCCCGAAGCTGCAGCAAAGGCGGCTCCACGGCGAGCAACGCCTCAGTGACGAAGCGCGGGTCCAGCTGGCGCGCTCGGCACGCGTCGAGATCGACGATCGGGTACAGACCTTTCACCCGGCGCAGAATACACCGGGGTCTGCACTTAGGGACAAAGCCTGGCCACGTTTGCAGTCGGTGCTTGCTGCCCGCCCTGCGGCGTGCGTCCATAGGCGAACGATGCGTTGGTGGATCCATGCCGCACTGATCGGACAATTCTGCTGGTTCTTTTGCCTTCCCAGCTCGGCTGAGCCCAAAGAAACGGTCGCCCAGAAGCTGCGCGAGAGACGTCTGCAGGACGTCGGCAGGTCCGCCAAGGGCAAGTCCAAGCTCCGAAAACTGGACCGGCAACGTCGCAAGAGTCGCCAATCGACGCGCAGCAAGACCAAACCCAACGAGAAGCCCGTCGGCGCGAACCAGAGCCAGCGGGCGGAGAAGAACAGAACGGGGAAGCCTGGGACAGCTCGTCCCAGCTCCAGGCCCGACCAGCCCAGTGCGGCCACCCAACCCCGCAAACTGCGAGCACCCATCAAACCCGTACCACTCAACCCGACGGAAGAGGCACTGAGTCGAGCACTGCAAATGCGAGTGGAAGACCGAGGCCCGAGCTTACCGTGGAAGATTACCGTAACCAACGTCGGGGCGAACCCAGTGCGCGTGTACGAAGACATGCGGCTCCTGTGGCTGACGGCAGTTACCCCGACCCAAGGAGGAAAGACGAAAGACGTCGAGTGTCGTCTCCCAACCAGCATGGTGCCGACGTTCGCCCCCGACAGACACCGCGTCACGCTAGCTTCGGGAGGCACCCTGAGCTTCGAGGTCGACCCACGCTTCTACTGTTTCGATCGCGAGCGTCCTCGGGTACTGCAGCCCGGCACGCGCGTCGAACCGCACTACGGTTGGCCCGAAAAGGCGCGCAAGGTCTGGCGCGGCGGCAAGCTGACACGCGTCCGCCTAGGACAAGAGGCGCCCTTTGCTTTCAAACCCTCGCCGGAGGGCGATCTCGGTCTGCGTGAAGTGAGCGCCCCAAGCTTCGAGTTGGACGAGCGCTACGCTGTCTGGCAACCCGAACCCGGCAAGACTCGGGGCGACGTCGACCCGGACAAGGCGTTTCGTCTGTCTATGACCCAAGGGGCCGACGCTAGCGGCGCCTCATCCGTCAGCGTACGCGTGCGTCTCGAGAACCTGACCCAAGTCACGCAACGGGTGTACTTCAAGGAAGACCATCTGAGCTTCATCATCAGGGGGCCCGACGGGACGGTGCGTTGCGACGCCGACGCCTGGCGTAGGGCACCCGACTCTCAGAACCTGAGCATCCTGGGTCCCGGTAAGCACAAGGACCTCACGGTGCGACTGCGGGAGTTCTGCGCCGATCCCATCTTCACACGTGCAGGCTTCTACTACGTGCAAGCTGTTTTACCGCGTCCGTTGACCCAGGCCGAGTTGTCCTCGGGCGACGAACAGAGCGACGACGAGCGACCAGAGCTGTCGACTCGAAGGCCCGCCCTCGTGCGCGTCCAACGCGGCGAGGAACCTTTCGTACACTGGGCCCCGCAGAAGTTCATCGGCTTTGCGCCCGCAGCTGCTGCAACTCCTTCAGATTCTCCAGCACCCGAGGGTCACTAGGATCCAGGCGCTCCGCGCGCCGCAGCGCCCGTTCGGCGCCACTCAAGTTACCTTGGGCGACCTCGACCAAAGCCAGATTGATCCACGCTGATCCGAGCTTCGGATCACGCTTCGTCGCCTTCCGACACCAGTTCAACGCCTCCTCGACCTGCTTCAAGCGCAAGTGGGCGAAACAGATGTTGCTCATGAAGGTCGCCTTTTCGGGAGCCAGCACGTGCGCCTTCATCAGATGCTCGAGCGCCACGTCGAACTCGCCGGCCCCGAGCAACGCCGTTCCGAGATCGCCGACGGCCCGGGCATCGTTCGGAGCCAGAGCGAGCGCACGCGAGAACATCTCGATGGCCGTATCGACGTCACCCTTCATCATCATCGCGGTTCCGAGATTGGTGACTCGCTGCGCGTCGTTCGGTTCCAACTGCCACGCGCGGTGGAACCCGGCGATGGCCGCATCGACGTCACCCTGCGCCAACCTGGCGACAGCCATGGCCGAGTGCACTTCCGCGTCGTCAGGCGAGAGTTGATACGCGCGCTCCAGGGCTGTGATGGCCTCCGCGTCGCGCCCCAAGACGAGCAGCAACTGCGCCTGTAACACGTGCCCGCGAGCGTAATTCGGGTCCAACCGAATGCCAGCTTCGAGCTGTTTCAGGAGTTGGGTGACGCGCTTGTCTCCCTTCGCGACTGCGTACTCGAACGGCAAGCCGAGACTGCCGAAACGAGCCGACACGAGACCGACCAACGGTGCCGGGTGCTTGGGTATCAGCCGCCGCGCCACGCGATAATGCTGCAGCGCACGTTCGTAGTCGTCGCGTGCGCTGGCGGCATCACCCAACGCCAGTTGTTCGTCCGCTTCGTCACCCACCCCACGGACGAGCCCCC
>JBNKZR010000664.1:0-3376 GCA_050301735.1 Polyangiaceae bacterium
GGCCACCTCGGCCGTGCCTCGCAGAAACGCGGGTGTTCGCGTTTTGCGGCGAACGCGAAGTGTCGTTGGCAAGGACGCCCCGCACGTCGTCGATTCTTCACGTCGATGCTGCGAAGTGTCGTTGTTTGGTGGGCGCTCGCGAAGTGTCGTTGAATTGAGCGCTCACATAGCTATGTTGAGTCATCCCTGAACGGCGAAGTGTCGTCGGGTGGGGACCGCGCCGCCCTCTTTCGGTCGGAAGCGCGTCGCACTGTGCGAAAGGTTTGCGGGTGTTGAAGCCGTATTCGCCGAAGCACGGCTCGGATGACGCCACGCGGCGACCACGTGCGGCGCAGCCTCGAGACCGCCGAAGCGGGTCGTCGCTGTGCCAGAAGCGACTGGCGATTATCGTCGTGTCGAAAGCGTTTGGGCCGCCACGAGTGCCGTAGCGGACTGCGCGCTGCGACCGCGCGCGTTCACTCAGGTGCCGTCGAGGCGTTCGAGCTCGATCTTGGCGTTTGGGTCGTGGGGGACTTCCTTCACCACCGCGAAGCCCTTCTCAGGGTCGATCACCGAGACCGGAGCGAAGTGACTCAGTGGTGCTGCGAGTCGTTCGGCGTCTCCGGCGACGACCGCAAGCTGGCGCGTCGTATCGAAGTACTTCTTCGACACGGCGTCAGCGGTAGCTGCGGTAGTCGAGGCGACCGCCGCGCGGTACTTGTCGTAATAGTCGTTGGGCAGGCCGAAGCTCGCCAAGCTCGTCACCATCGACCCCAACGAGTCCACCGACTCCATGCGCAACAAGAAAGTGTCCGAGAGGTACCGAGCAGCCACGGCGGTCTCTTCGGCTGAAGGAGGGTTGGTGGTCATGCCCTTGGCGTGCTCCAAGAGCGCTTGCAGCGTCAGGCCGGCTTTCGCCGTCTGCGTGCCTCCGCGCAGGATGACGGGTAGCGGCCCTTGCGCCATGCGTTCGACCGACGAGTTCGTCGAATACGCCAAGGAGCGCTTCTCGCGGACGTCACCGAAGAGCCGACCCGCGACGCCGCCGCCCAGAACCTGATTGGCTACCTTGAGCGTCGGGTAGTCGTCGCTGCGATAGATGGGCCCGAACAACGCAAGCTGAACCTCAGCCTGGGAACTCTTGGGGCGGTCGACGAGGAAGATCCTCAAGCCTTCTTCGAGCGCCGGTTGAGGATACGTCGGCTGCTTGACATCCCCTCCGTGCCATGCGCCGAACGCCTTCTGCACTGCAGACTGGGCTTGCTCGCTGGATACGTCCCCCGAAACCACCACCGTGGCGTTGCGGGGCGAGAAGTGGCTCCGGTGCCAGGCTTTGACCTCCCACAAGCCGATTTTCTCAATCTGCTTGGCGGTGGCATCGAACGTTGCGTAGGGATGCCGACCTTGCGGCAGTCGGTAGAGCTCACGGTACAGGACCATGTTCGCTGCCCAGCCAGCACTGGTACGAGCTTGGCTGCTGACGCGGTCCATCTCGCGGCGCTGCAGCTTGCGAAACTCCGCGTCGTTGAATTGGGGCTGTTGTGCGACCAAGCCCAGCAGCTCGACGGCCTCTTCGAAGCGATCACTGGTGACGGCCATCGAGATCGTCGTCGAATCTCGGGAGGTCAGAACATCCAGGCTCGAGCCCAAAGACTCGATCCGATCGAGGAGTTTGGGTCCCGTATAGGTGCCGCTGCCGCCCACCTTGAGCATCTCGCCGCTCAGCACGGCGAGTCCGGGCTTGTCGCCGTCCGTCGCTTGTCCGGAGCGGACGAGCAGCGTGAGTTGCACCAAAGGCAGCGTGTGCCGTTGCACGAGTTTGATCCCGAGGCCGTTGGCGAGCTGCTGGTCGCTGATCTTGGGAAACGACCATTCGGGTGATGGTGAGGCGGGGGGAGGGGCCTCGCGTTGTTCTGGCGGAAGGGTCGTGTAGCGTTCGAATGTGGGCTCGGCCGTGCGCTCGGCGCCCACCTCCGTGCTCGCGCCAGTCGCTGTCGATTCTGGGTTCTGGGCGGGCTCCTGCGGCTGGCAGGCGAGGAGGCCAGCCACGCAAAGAGCTGCGCGTGCCCACTTGGAGAGTCGGCTCTGGGTGCTTGTGTTCGTCATCTCAGTTCTTCCTCGGGGCTGGGTTGGTGCCAGCGTTCGCGGGGGCTGCGGCGTTGGAGGCTGCGGGGGCGGCAGCCGTGGGTTGGGCTGCTTCTGGGTAAACGTACACGGTACTGCGGCGTGCATGGGTCAGGTACTTGGCAACGGCGCGCTGCACGTCGGCACTCGTGACCCCGAAGTAGTTGCCGAGCTCGGTGTTGAGCAAGCCTGCGTCGCCCCAGAACAACTCGTAGTTCGAAAGTTGTGTGGCTCGCGTCAGGTTGCCCTCCATTCCGAACAGCAGGTAGGACTGAATGCGCTGTTTGGCTTTGCTCAGTTGTTCTTCTGTCGGTCCGTTCTTGGCCAGCAAGGCGATCTCTTCGTCGATGCGCTGCTCCACCGTTTTCATGTCGGCGCGCTCCGTCAGTAGTGCGCGTAGCGCGAGCATGTCTGGGCCGCGGTGATCGTAGGTCCAAGAGGCGACCGATCTCAGTAGGCTTTCGTTGCGGACGAGCTTGTCTTCCAGCACGGAGCTGTCGCCAAAAGTGAGCACGACCGTGGCGAGCTCCAACGCGTAGTGTTCAGGCGCGCGCGTGGCGGGAATGACCCAGCCGTAGATCAGGCCCGGGGTCTTGGCGTTGGAATCCGTCAGCTCCACCGCCCTGGGTTGGGACTGCTCCGGCACCTGCCCGGGAGCATAGACCGGCAGGGTGGAGGGCTTGATGTCGCCGAAGTATTGATTGACGAGCTCGAGCGCTTGCTTCGGTTCGAAGTCCCCTGCGATCGTCAGCACGGCGTTGTTGGGTGCGTAGTAGGTGTCGTGAAATTCCCGTAGCCAGGAGAGCTTGGCCGCGTCGAGGTCCTGCATCGAGCCGATGGGGTCGTGTGCCTGCGCCCAATAGCCCTGAAATACCAGCTCCCGAAGGCGCATCAGGCCCTCGGCGTAGGCGGCGTTCGAGACCCGCATACGGTACTCTTCTTGAACCACCTGGCGTTGGTTTTCGAAGTTCTCTTTCGTGATCGCCAGACTCTGCATGCGGTCCGCCTCCAACCACAGAACCGTGGCCAGGGCGTTGGCCGGCATCAGCTCGAAGTAGTTCGTGCGATCCACGGACGTCGTTCCGTTGAGGGTTCCACCGCGCTCGGTGATCAATTCGAAGTGCTGCCCCTTGGCGACGTTGCGGCTGCCTTGGAACATCATGTGTTCGAACAGATGCGCGAAGCCGCTTCGCCCTTGTTGCTCGTTGCGCGAGCCGACGTCGTAGGTCACGCACACGGCGACCGTGGGGGCGCTGTGGTCTTCGTTGAGAAC
>JBNKZR010000665.1:0-3374 GCA_050301735.1 Polyangiaceae bacterium
CTCGAGGCGCTCGTCCGTGTTGGTGGTGAATTGCCAATACTTGATGCCCGAGTTGCCCATGGCCTGGAAGGCAAGGAGCGCTTGGTGCAGCTGCGCCAAGACTGCGAAGCGGTACTGCATGCCCTCCTGGATCTTCGCGGCCTTCTGAATGAGCTCTTGTGCCTCCTTGTTCTTGCCCTCCTTTTGTAGCTCGCCCGCTCTCTTCAGCAGGCTCTGCAGCTCGACGAACTCTTGGCTCTGCGACTTAGCTGACAGCTGCCGCATCTTGCTGCGTGTCGGCACGACGAGTTCGCCCATCCACCAGCTGTCGTCACCGGTGTGTTGCAGTGTGTCTTCGATGTCGCGGTTCTGGTACTTGGCCACCACCGTGATGACCATGATCGGAAAGGCTCGCAGCCGATCCCGGGCTTCCTCGAAGAGGCCCCCGGCAGTCGCGGTGCGGTCGGAAAACGCAAGGGCCAGAACGTACAGCGCCTCGATCTCTTCCAGCTCCCGCCTGAGCTCCCAGAAGTCACCAAACTTGGAACGCAGCGCAGGGATCTGCTGGATCGAGCGCGACGCACTGCCCATGATCTCCAGCTGCACTGTGACCAGACGCTCGTACTTGGCCACAGTCACGGGGTCGGGGCTCTTCTTCGCGCCCTCCGCCTTCAGGCTGGTCATCAGGGTGCCCAGTCGTGTGTCGAGCGACGTGAGCAGGTGCGCGTACTCGGGATGCAGTGGGATCACGTTGCCCTGGAGCAACGCACGAGCGAGGTCGAACAGATCGAGCACGCGCGCGACTGCGTCGTCGTCGAGCTTGCCCGTCGGGGGTTTGAAGTCCTTCTCGACATCCAAGGCCGGGGATTTCGTGCCGGTGTCGACGATGGGGACCTGATCGAACCCGAGTCCGAGCACGTGAGTGTCGGTGGCGGCAAGGTCCGTGAGCTTGCTGAACCGCGCCTTGTTGGCGACGTCGAGCAAGCGGTGAGTCTGAGATCGGCGCACCATGTCGCGTAGCTCACCCACCGTGAAAACACGGAGCGCTTGCTCTTCGTAGCGCAGTGCGGTCGGAGCGGGCCAATCCAATCCGAGCAACGCAGCAGTGAGCGGATCGGACTGCTGATCGATCACCGGCGAGGGCAACTTGGTCATCCAATCCAGATTGACGAGCTGGTCCGGCTCACTGTTCTGGCGGACGAGACCGGTAAACGCGGTAACCTGGGCACCACCCGTCCACAGGTAGCCCGCCGCGCCCTGGGCCATGGCGCGTTTGGCGTCCTCGCCACCGATCACCGTCACCTGGTTCGGCGCCGTGCCCACGATCTGGACCCCATCGGCGCCTGTGGGATGGATCACTACGATCGGCCCCTCGTAGCCCATGGTCACCACCACCGACGTCCCCTGGATCAACGGCGGGGGCGACGAGATCGTACTCTTGCCGATGCTGCGCGTGAGCGCCTGCCTCAGCTTCTGGAGATCCGGCAGCCCCCTGCCCTGGGGCTGAAGCAGCGGCATCGTCTGGGCGCTGAGGCTCGGCAGGCCGAAGACTTCGATGTCGGGTTTCTTCTTGTGGCCGCCGAATAGCGGTTGCTGCACGATGCCACGACGCGTGATCAGAGTCAGACTCAGCGGCTCGGTGACGCTCACCCAACGCGTGGTGCGGGCGGCGACCAAGTGTCGCTCCGACGACGACTTGGGATCGAGAATGACGACGAACCGCGTCTCGTCGGGCTGAGACAGAACGTTGTCGTACGTCTCCGGATGACGCAGAACATCAGCGAGCTTGCCGATGGGGTCGCCGTATTGGACGGTTGGGTCGTGCCCGGAGTGTGGCGAAGGCCCGGGCGTGTACCCCTCGAGCGTGAGCGGCTCGACCTTTGGCGGCTCCTGCCACAGCGGATCGAGCGTTGGCTCGCCGGGGAAGATCCCACCTCCACCACCGGTGGGCAGGTACACGACCGTGGGCATGGCGAGCGCGTTGAGGTTCGAGCCGCTGAAGCCCTTCAACAGACTGAAGTCGAGCGGGATCGGTCGAATGATGGACTGGCCCCGTGCTTCCTCGTACATCGATCGGTACGTCGGATTGAGAAACTTCGGGTCGAACCGGAACGCGTGCCTGTCATTCGTATGTACGTGCGTCAGCGTGTGCGCGTCGTCTGCGGACGCCAGGATCTGCTGGGCGACGCGCTCCTGCTCGTAGGAGATGTCGCCCTCCCAGTCCGTGACGTACACCATGTCGAGCGATAGTCGTGGGTCGTACGCCACCGGCTTGCGCTTGCCGTCCTGGAGCTGGACCCGCCGCCCAACCTTTCCGGTGCGCTCACCGCCGATCGCAAAGGAGTGTCCAGCGGCCACCGCCAGCGAGGCCGCGTCGGCCTCCTGCTCCAGAGTCCCCTCGTCCCAACCCGAAGCCTGTACGCCATCCGTCTGCTGCACGACGTGGGCGAGCTCGTGGCCGATCAGCTCCTGCCCCTGTGCAGTGCCAGGGGTGAACTTGCCAGGCGCGAATGCCACGTGGTGACCCACGGTCAGGGCGTTCGCCCCATGGCGCACCGGCACCAGACTCTCGGGATGGAACTGCACGTGGTCGAGGGACGCGCCGTATGCGTCTCCGAAGCGCTCTGCGACGGCGCCGGGGATCGGAACGCCGGCCCCGAGTTGCCCAGCCACTTCCGCAGCGGTTGGCTTTGAGGCATCTGACGTCCGCCCGTCGAACTGCACGGCAGCGCGGGCAGGCAGAGCCGGATCATCGGCCCGATTGCCGAGGTGTGCCGCCATTGTCCTGGCGGCAAACGAAGGATCGGTCGAGATCCCACCCTCTGCAATCTTGGCGCGGACCGGCGTTATGCTCGCCTCCGGCACTGGCTGCAGGTACCGGCGCATGACTATCCCCTGGGAGCCCTCCGCACCACGGTCGCAACGACGGAGACGATATCACCACCCTCCGACCACGTTCGCCCTCGACCGGCAGCTCGCTCGAGGGCTAGCCCCAGGTCCTCGGCGTCGTCGTCAACCCAGGTGCGGACAGGGCACGACTGCCTTTGGGCCACGGAAAGTAGCGATGAGCGACTTACGGCATCGGAGTAACGCTTCATTCGAATCAGCTTTCTGAGGCGAGCCCTTCTCCAGCATTGGAGCCGTCTTGGTGGTTCAATCGCGCGAACGACTTCAGTGTATCTCCGCTTCCAGCACGACGGACGCGCGAACGGGATGGCCATGGCTGCTCCAGAAGCGGTGCAGCAGATCGAAGTCGAAGCTCTCTTGGATTCGACTCTGACACACGCGGTCGCATACCTGCTCGATCTGGAGCCGCGATAGAGCTTCGTAGATCGCGCCCAGCAGCTCGTGTTCTTCCTCTGCCGTGTGCGACCAAGCAGAAACCACAAACCCCA
>JBNKZR010000666.1:0-3369 GCA_050301735.1 Polyangiaceae bacterium
GGATGCGGTGGGTACGGATGCGGTGGGTACGGACACCGCCGATCCCGGTAACGACCCGGACGAAGCGTCCACCGATCCAGGACCCGACGAGTTTGGCGATCTGCCCGCGGAGGAAGGCCTCGTCGTGCGCGGCAACGCCATTCTGGAACTGCCTTTCGAGAATCGCTTCCACGGTCGCGGCGCCAACTTCACGGACACGCGCTCTTGCAACGCCTGCACATACTTGGACCCCGACGTCGAGGGGCTCAATCGCTGGGCGGATGAGCTGCTCGACGTTTGGGGAGCGAACTTCGTGCGTTTGACGTTGACGGCCTTCGACGGGGACGATGACTACCGCCGCCAATGGGCCTCATTGGTGGACGACCCGGGCTACGCCGAAGACGTCGTCAACACCGTGACGCACATGACGTCGAAAGAGGGGGTGTACGTGTTGGTGACGCTGTTCACCGATCCGGCGTTGGTGGACGACAACGACGCATACGATAGCGAGTGGCCGACAGAAGAGGCTCTGCCCATCTACGAGCTGCTCGCCGAGCTCTTTGCCGGCAACCGCAAGGTGCTCTTCGGTCTGACCAACGAACCCCACGGACCAGTGGAGAACAACCCCGAGTTGGCCGAGCGCTACGTCGCAGCGATCGATGCCATTCGCGCGGTCGAGACCTCGATCGGAGTGGACGAGCACGTCGTGGTCGTTCAGGCACCGCAACAATGGGCCCGCGACTTGTCGTGGTTCGTGGATAACCCCATCGACCGAAGTAACGTCGCGTACGAGGTGCACCCGTACAATCCCCAGGAAGACTTCGACGCCCTGTTGACGCAGCCCAGCGCCAGCTTGCCGCTTATCGTTGGCGAGTACGGTCCCACGGCGTATTCAGATGAAGACGACATCCGTGCGCTGTGGGCCCTGACGCAGGAGCTCGAGATCCCGCATCTGGCGTGGATCTTTCACCACCGCTGCCCGCCGAATCTGCTCGACGATACCGCCGACGATGGCTGCGGACTGAGCGCGGACAGTGGCTACGATTTTCCGCGCACGGACTGGGGCGACATGCTCTACGACTACCTGCAGACGGAGTGGTGAGCGGGGTCGAAGCTGGCTACCGGCGGAGGCGTTCCGCACGCTCCTGCGCCGGGGCAAATTGAGCCGGCGCAACGACGCGCTGGCTCTGTTGTGAGCCGGAAGCCCTGGGGCAGGCGGGAGCTCCGCGGACAGCGGGCAGGAGCGCCGCAAAAAAGCGGCCGGGGCGAGCTGAGTTGGCGCGAGTGCATGCGTTCGCGCTGCTCGTCAAATCACGCTATCGGCGCAGCGGACGCTGAACTCGTTTTCTCGACTCCATTTTCTGCTACATCGAATGAGCGTTCGCGAATCGCGCTCGCTCATCTGGTCACCACTACCGTGAAACGTATCGCATCGTGCTTGTTGTTCGGGTTGGCTGTCGCTTGTGCCAGTGAGCCCCCGCTTGGGGCTGGTGACGAGGAGGGGCAAACGGACGAAGCCGACGACGCGACGGCAGGCGATGTGACGGACGGGAGCGAAAGCGATGACGTGACGGACGCCGCGAGTGATGACCAGCCCGGGAACGACAATGCACAAAGCGATGGAGCGCAGAGCGATGGGGCGGCTGGTTCGGACTCGGCCGGATCTGCCCTGACGTGTTCGGACGCAGCACAGTACGGGCAGCAAGCGACGACCCAGACCTACGACGGCGAGACGCACCTGATATCTGACCATCAAGCCGCGTGTCGTGCGACGGGCGAACGGGTCATGCTCTTCGTGCAAGACGATCTGTACGACAACCCCGTCACGCAGCCGGAAGTGGACGCGCTCTTGGTGCGCCTCGAAGAGAATGGCGGCATCTTGTCGACTTTGGAGCAGAACTTCGCCCCCGTGAAGCTGGAAGAGCTACCCGGTGGCAAGATCCCCATCTTCGTCATCGATACGGGCCGCGCGGGCGAAGGCTATGTTTGCGGCTGGTGTGAGAATTGGGAGCTGCACCTCGACGGCAAGATCCTTTCGCCGCTGGATGGCGACCGTGCCTTGGGCATCGCGGCGCACGAGCTATTTCACATCGTGCATCGGGGTTACGATCCGGATGAGCTGCCCTGGGTCGACGAGACGCTGGCGCAGGCAGCCATGGTGGCCGCCGGTTTCTCAACGAACGATCAGGATTGGTTGGCGCGCTATCTCTCCAACCCCAACGTGAACTGGGGACCAGGCAACGCTGAGCTGACGGCGTTCGATTACGGGGCGGGGCTGGCGTTTGGCACCTACCTCTGGGAGCAGGGCGGTTCAGAGTTGATGCGCGCCGCCACGTTGGAGACGGAAGACGGCTGGCTCGGTTTGGACTTGGCGCTCGAAGCGAGCGGCACGGATGCGACTGCCCTGCAGATGTTTCAACGCATGGCGGCCGCGCTGTATCTGGACGACCCCGAAACGGGTTTCGGCTTCGAGGCACTGGACGTCGAAGTCGGCTCGGTGAAGACACTGAGCGCTGGGCAGAGCGAAAGCGGCGTGCTTCAACCCTATGGACTCGTCTACTTGGAGCTGGACGATAGTGTGACGAACCTGCGCCTCGACGGGACCGATGCGGTGCTCGCTAGCGCGCTGACGCAAGAAGCGGAACTGGTGGACGTCGAACTCGGGAGCGACTACGAACGGGGCAGCGAAAGCGTCGTCATCCTGACGGCCACGGAACGAAGTGAGTTCGAGCTCAGCGTTTGGTAGGCGCTAGGGTCGCGAGCGCCGAGCCGCCGGCTGCGGTGATTTCGGCGTGGCGGCGAAGAGCTCGACGTGATTGCGCGCAAAGCGCTCGGCGTGGGGCGACTGCAAGCGGGCGCCAGAAAGCGCTCTGCGACGTTGAGTGACGGGCTAGGGCTCGCTATGAGAGCGTCATGCTTGTGCACTCCGTCTATTTTTGGTTCAAGTCGGACGCGGATCCGGCGTTGGTCGCCCGCTTCGAACAGGGCCTGGCTCGTCTCGCGACGATCCCCGACGTGCAAGCGGCTCACTTCGGCAAGCCTGAGGCGACCCCCAAGCGCGCGGTGCTCGACGACAGCTACTCATGGGCGCTGATCGCCACCTTCGAGGATCTCGCTGCGCACGACCGCTATCAGGACCACACGATCCATCACGAGTTCCTGCAAGAGTTCTCTGCCAGTTGGGAGAAGGTGCAGGTCTACGACGTGCGTGTGGCGGAGCCGAGTTCGTAGCGGGGCGGGAGGGCCTCAGTCGTCACCATCTGCGGTGTCGATGCTCGCCACGGTCACGCGTTCGGCGCGTTGCTCGCACGCGGGTTCGTCGGACCAGATCGCTGGAGGCGGGCAGGCTTCGAAGATGACGTAGGCGCTGCCGCCCGCGAAGGGCGCGGT
>JBNKZR010000667.1:0-3356 GCA_050301735.1 Polyangiaceae bacterium
TGCCCTCTTCGACGACCCGCTCTCCCGGGTCGCACTCCGTCCACGGCTGGCACGAAGACTGGTTCGCCTTGCTCGTGTAGGTACCGCCGACACAGGCGCTACAAACGCGATCCCGCGTCGTGTCCCCCGGGACCGCGACGAAGGTGCCAGGCTCACAGGGTGTGAACGCACGGCACTCGTCTTCATTCACCCCCAACACGAATGTCCCGGCAGTACAATTCTCGCAGATTCTATCCGTCAGCGCATCACCCGCCTGCACGACGTACTCGCCCACGACACACGTCGTCCGCTCGACACACGGCGTCGCCGCGTTGGCGTCGTGGTCCCAAGTCCCTTCGGCACAAGCATTCGCCCCAGAACTGCCGCCAGCACAGAAGGACCCAGGCGCACACTCTTCACATTGGGGCGCATCGTCAGCGTCCGCAGCGGTCACCTCAACGCTTCCGTTTGGACACGTCCCCTCTTTGAAGCATGCCCCCGCATTCGTGACGCTACTCATTTGCCCGTCCGGGCACGGCTCACACACTTGATCAGTACTGACGGTGCCGGCATGAGCGACGTATTCACCGACTTCGCACTCCGTCCATTCCTGGCAGCGTGCGGCGTTGTCCTCTTCCGAGAAGGTCCCCGATGGACAACCAGCGCAATCGACGTCCACTTGTTTGGTGCCCTCCCGGACGACGTAGGTCCCGGGAGCGCAAATTCGGACAGGCGTACAGCTCGGCCCATACGTTCCATCCGGACACTTCTCATCTTCGGGCGCTGAGGCGTCACCTTTGGGCGCCGAGGCGTCGCCCCCTGAATTTTCAGCGTCGAGTTCCGAATCGGGTTGCTTGGCGAACCCCTCAGACTGCTTGAAGTCTTCCTCGAGGGTGCTCACACAGCCCACGGCCGCCCATGGTGACGACAACGCGAGCCCGGTACCGGTGACCCACAACCAGACGGCGCCATTCCTTTCAATTCGCCCAATCATCGCCTGCCACCTCTATAGCGCTACGCAAACCCGAGGCTGCGAACTTATCAGGACGTGAACAACGTTGATATGGCCCAACAAAAAACCACAACGCTGACTCTCGGTCGGCCACACCAGAACAGAACACCAGCCCCGGCTTGCTTCAGCCGGACTTCATCATGCTGCTCAAGGCAAAGGAGAGTTCCTGAACTCAGACAGTATGGGGCACGAGGCGAAAGAATCTGCTTCACGCTGCAGAATCCGAGACAAAAAAGAAGCCACTCGACAACGCGGTGCCGACAACGTGATATCGGCAGACTCCACCCCAATCGATCCCCGCGACCCGACTCCCGCGACCCGATCGCCGCTGCCAGGAGGACGACGCCACGCTGTGCCTCAGCAGCCCACGTCACTGCCGCGTCGGCAACGGCGATGGAGCCGCCCCCGCCGCCGTCCGCGTGTGTCGGTCGGTCAAAAGTAGCTTGCACAAGCGGTGCCCATCGACAGGTTGGCCAGCTCGCGACGAAGCCTTCGGACTCTAGTGCGGTATCCAGAAGAGTTGAAGGCTCTGGGGCCCCACGCTACTTCTGCCGCAGGTATCGTCTGGCTTGATTCCCATCAACTGATGTGAATCAAGCACTAGCCCTGAGCTCCCGTCCGCCAGCGCTGAATGCGCACACACGCGATTGACCGCTACACTCTTCGACCTCCCGCGTGTCGTCGAGGGAGCCGACGAGTTGCGAGCCGACGAGTAAACGACTGCCAAAGGTTCACCCGAACGGTTTCTGCTCATATACTCCGCCGCATGGCGCTGGAGGCAAACTCGGACGAGCAGGGGCTGCCATTTCTCCGCAGCCGCGTCGCGAGTTTTGGCTTGTTCAGCGGCGGGTCGCTCTTGGCGCTGTGGGCCTTTCGATTGTTACTCGGGCATGACGCGCTCGTGTTCGATAGCATCGGGCACCTGCTCGCGGCGCTGATGCTGCTCTCCCTTTGGCCCGCACTGCGTGCTCACGACTGGTCCCGGCGCCTGGTGCGCACCATGGAGATGATCGCTCTGCTTGGCAGCTCAGCGATGCTCGTAGCGGTTTGCTCGACTATCCCGAACGTCTTCGACAGACCAGAACACATCATGGTCATGGGGCTGACTTGTGTGGCCCTCGCCCGCGCCGTGTACGTGCCCAGCGCAGGGTTCTTGACGGCGTTGCTATCGGCGCTGGTTGGTGTAGTCCTACTCACGGCCGTGTACCTCACCTATCGCGACTCGGACATGAGCGTCTACTTCGACTACTACCCCGAGCTACCTCGTGTCGACAGCGCGACCATGGCCACGCGCATCACTCTGAGCACGGCTGGCTGGTGGGGGCTCTCATCGGCACTTGCCTACGCCACATCGCGAGTGATCTACGGCCTACGCAAAGAGGTCAACCTAGTGAGGCAGCTCGGTCAGTATCATTTGGGTCGCAAGCTGGGTGAGGGCGGCATGGGCATCGTGTACGAGGCTCACCACGCGATGCTTCGCCGTCCGACGGCAGTCAAGTTGTTGTCACGTGATCGAGTGGGCGATCGTGCGATTGCTCGCTTCGAACGCGAGGTAAAGTTGACTGCCAAGCTCAGTCACCCCAACACCGTCACCGTCTATGACTACGGTCGAACTCCAGATGGCATCTTCTACTACGCCATGGAGCTGCTGGACGGCGCAACGCTCGAACAAGTCGTTCAAGCCGGAGGACCTCAGAGCCCGGCGCGTGTGGGGCACATCCTTTCTTGCATGGCGGCGGCGCTGGCGGAAGCGCACGACCTTCAGCTGATTCATCGGGATATCAAGCCGGCCAATGTCATGCTGTGCCGCCAAGGCGGGCAGACGGACGTGGTGAAGGTCTTGGACTTCGGATTGGTCAAGGAAATGCACCCGGCTGACGCCGCTCCAGATCTCACCCGTCCGGAAACCATTGTCGGCACGCCGCTATACATGCCTCCCGAGGCTGTATCAGCACCAGAATCGGTCGACGCTCGAAGTGATCTCTATGCGCTTGGCGCCGTGGGTTACTACCTACTTGCGGGACGACACGTATTCGACGGAAGCAGCATGACCGAGGTCTTGAGTCAACACTTGCACAGGGAACCCGAGCCGCCGTCCAGGCTGCTCGGGCAGCCATTGCCCGACGCACTGGAACAACTGCTGCTCGATTGCCTGAGCAAGGCTCCTGGCGCCAGGCCTCAGTCCGCCAAGGAGTTCGGATCTCGACTGCAGGCCTGTTCACTGCCTCCTTGGGAAGAAGCCGACGCAATTTCTTGGTGGAAGGCACACGACATCGGCAAACCGCAGGCAACCGAACGAGCTTCCGCGTTGTGTCCCAAAACTCGAGCCACCCCCTACGCCGCGTCTGGGTAGTAGTACCTCAGC
>JBNKZR010000668.1:0-3352 GCA_050301735.1 Polyangiaceae bacterium
AACTACCGGCGACTCGATCGCCTGCTAGCCAAACAACGAGAAACGAGGAAGCCATGAATCAGTTGAGTTCGAGGACTGAAGGAGAACGTCACGTCGTCTTCGAAAGGCGCTTCGATGCCTCGCCGGAGGAAGTGTACCGGGCGTTCACGGAGCCAGAGCTCATTCAGCAGTGGATGCTCGGCCCCGAGGGTTGGACCATGCCCGTGTGCGTCAACGACAACGTGCCCGGAGGCAAGATCCGCTACGATTGGTCCGACGGCAAAGGCGGTGACTTCTACCTGACGGGTGAAATCATCGAGCTGGACCCGCCGCACCGCGTGGTCCACGTCGAGCGCATGCACTTGCCGGAGGCGACTCCGGACAATCACATCGTCACCACCTTCGAAGCCGACGGCAGTGGCACGCTGATGATCGCTCGCATGACACTGCCAGATGCGGAGACTCGCAAAGCCATGCTGGCGACCGGCATGGAGCACGGGATGGAGGCTTCCTACCAGCGGCTGGAGCGCCTGTGGCAGTGATGCGGCCGAAAGTGAACGTCAGTATCGACGTTGCCCGGCTCGAAGACGGCCTGCGTTTCTACGGTAGCGTTTTCGGCTTCGTGGAAACCGCCAGGCCTTTCCCCGAGATGGCCATCATCGACGGAAACAACGTCACGGTGTGTCTGCACCAGAAGCCAACCGGCTCGAAGAGCTCTCCGGGCGGCGCTGACGTACGCCGCTACGAACGACATTGGACGCCCGTGCACCTGGACTTTCACGTACACGATTTCGACACCGTGCTGGACAAGGTGCGGGCCGAAGGCGGCAGCATCGAGCTCGAGTTCCGAAAGCAAGGACCGAAGCCTGCCGCCTTCTGTGCGGACCCGTTCGGCAACGGCTTCTGTGTCATCGGAGAGAGCTCCGCATAGACTTCGGCGAAGCCGTGCGATGTCGTGGCCAATCGGCTGAGCGAGTTCGTTGGCGCATACTCGGAGAATACGGTTCTTCGCGGATACCCGACTGAGGATTGTCTGGCCGAGGGAGAGCTTTGCGCGGGGCCAATTGGAGCCGTCATCGGCACGTGCTGCCCGGGCCTCGAGTGCGGCTGCGAAGCGGGTGGCCAGCACGGTCCGCTGCGTCGCTTGCACCGCGCTCGTTCTACCGCTATTGCGGCGAGGCCATGACGCCGGTGTTGCGGGTTTCCAATTTGAACAAGGTGTACGCTGGCGGCCTCACCGCGCTTCGCAACGTCCATCTCGAGGTTCACAAGGGGGAGATTTTCGCCCTGCTCGGTCCCAACGGTGCGGGCAAGACGACGCTCATCAACGTCATCTGCGGCATCGTCACTCCGACGTCGGGTACGGTCGAGGTAGGGGGCTACGACCACCGCGCCAATTTCCGCGCCGCGCGCCGACAGATCGGACTGGTGCCTCAGGAGCTGCACACCGACGCCTTCGAGGCGGTGATGGCGACGGTGCGATTCAGCCGTGGCTTGTTTGGCAAGGCTCGCGACGACGCCTACCTCGAGCGCCTGCTCCAAGATCTGTCGCTGTGGGACAAGCGCGACCAGACGATCATGACGTTGTCGGGTGGCATGAAGCGTCGCGTGATGATCGCCAAAGCCTTGAGCCACGAACCGGAGATCCTGTTCTTGGACGAGCCTTCGGCGGGGGTGGACGTCGAGCTTCGTCGAGACATGTGGGAGCTCGTGCGGTCGCTGCGGGATCGGGGGGTCACCATCATCTTGACGACCCACTACATCCAGGAGGCGGAAGAGCTTTCCAATCGGGTGGGGGTGATCCGCAAAGGCGAGCTCATCGTCACCGAAGAGACGAGCACGCTGATGCAGAAGATGGGCAAGAAGACGTTGACGCTCGAGCTCACGCACGCGCTGACGGAGATCCCGGAGCGGCTGAAGCCCTGGAGCCTCGAGCTGTGCGCGGGAGGACACGCCTTGCGTTACCAGTTCGACACGAAGGCAGACACCACGGGCCTTCCTGGACTACTGCGTGCCCTGGACGAGGCAGGCGTTGCCTTCGAAGACCTGCAGACCAAGCAGAGCTCGTTGGAGGAGATATTCGTTAGCTTGGTGAACGACCCTTCTCGGGAGGTCAGCGCGTGAGCGTCAATCTGCGAGGCGTCTGGGCCATCTATCACTTCGAGATGGCTCGCTTCAGTCGTACCCTGTTGACCAGCCTGATCATGCCGGTGATCACCACGGCACTGTACTTCGTGGTCTTTGGCTCGGCCATCGGTTCCCGCATGCAGTCCATCGGTGAGGTGTCCTACGGCGTCTTCATCGTGCCGGGCTTGATGATGTTGTCGATGTTCACCGAGAGCATCTCCAACGCGAGTTTTGGCATCTTCATGCCCAAGTGGACCGGGACCATCTACGAGCTCTTGTCAGCGCCGGTTTCGCCACTGGAGACCGTCATGGGTTACGTCGGCGCGGCAGCCACCAAGTCGGTCATCATCGGACTCGTCATCTTCGGAACCGCGCACTTCTTCGTCGACGTTCAAGTTGCGCACCCGCTGTGGATGCTCGTCTTCTTGGTGGCGATGGCGGCCACCTTCTGTTTGTTTGGTTTCATCATCGGGATCTGGGCCAAGACCTTCGAGCAGCTGCAGGTGATCCCGCTCTTGGTGGTCTATCCCCTCACGTTTCTGGGCGGCGCGTTCTACGCCATCGAGATGCTGCCGCCGTTCTGGCGCCAGTTGACGCTGTTCAATCCCGTCGTCTACCTCATCAGTGGCTTTCGCTGGACGTTCTTCGACCGAGGTGACGTCAGCATCGAGATCAGTCTCGTGGCAGTGACGGGGTTTTTGTGCACCTGCTTGGCTATCATCTTCTGGATGTTCCGAACCGGTTATCGGCTCAAGGAGTAGCCTCGTCGGCCTGATGCGTTTGCGCACGGGCAGGAACTCGGCGCTGGGCATCACGCCGAACTCGCCGCCGACGAGCCATCGAGACCTCCCAATCGCAACTGCAGCGGTCTTCGACCCGGCGCACGGCGCTGTTCATGGACACCACATCAGGTCGAATCTTCGACATCCCAGAATGGGCAGTGAGGACGTCCATCGAAGACGCATCGATTCCGAAGCGATTGTGGGGCAGAGGTGATCGGATTGTCCCCGGCAGCAACTGCCATGGTTTCAGCTACCCGATGCCGCACCGAGCCGCCACCCACCGTCTGCAACAACCGGCAGCGCGGTAAGAGCTCGAGGGGCTCTTCCGCCTCGTCCGCGTTCGGTAATCGTCTTGGTATCAGATGTCGGCAGCATCGAGCCACGCCACCTTCATATGGCGCAATCAGTGGAACCGCCACCCTCGGGGCCACCTTTCCGACGATGGTAGATGTTTGCTCCGATGC
>JBNKZR010000669.1:0-3336 GCA_050301735.1 Polyangiaceae bacterium
AACGACAGCGACTACGGTCTGACCGCATCAGTGTGGACGACGGACGAGGAGGCGGCGCTCGCGATTGGCGAGCGCGTGCACACGGGTACTTTCTTCATGAACCGTTGCGACTACCTCGACCCGGCGCTTGCTTGGACGGGGGTCAAGGACTCCGGTCGTGGGTGCACGCTATCGAGTGTCGGCTACGAGGCACTGACTCGTCCGAAGTCTTTTCACCTGCGCACGGCGATCTGAACTCAGTCCGTTCCCAGGAGGAAGAGGCTGGCCCTCTGCGAAGTGGCGCCGATTCCGAAGTCGCCGTCAATCAGTCGGAGTCCCCAGTCGGTCAGTTCTTCGCCCTCCCAGTCGCTGGCCATGTCCAGGTACGAGACCTTCGCACCGTTGCCCTTCCAGGACCACCCGATGTGTCCGATCCCGAGTCGCGAGGCCTCTTCCATCAAGTGCTCGACGTCGATCGGCACTGGTGGCGTTCCGTGCTGGTAGCCGAACTCACCGATGATGAGGGGGATCTGGTCTTCGACGGTCCGCTCGAACGTACTCGTGATCTTGTCCGGGTTGGTGAACGCTTCGTACATGTGAACCGACAATAGCAAATTGTGCTCGGGGTCGGCTTCCAGCAGGGCGGGGCCCTCGTCGAACACGACGCGAGCGTTCTGGCCCCAACCGTTGGCGTCGACGACCAGCGTGTGGGGCAGGTCGGCTCCGCGGATCAGATTGACGGCAGCCTCGTAGGCATCGAAGTAGACGTCGTCCGAGCCAGACCACTCGTTGGCGATGTTCAGGAGCAGGTAGTCTTCGAACTCCACCAGGACGTCCTTGACGTCCGGCTCCGTGAAGTATTCTGCCAGCGTGAGCACGTCCTGTGGATCTCTCGAGCCCGTCGCGTCGTGAAGCTCGAGCATCGGCACCATCTGGAGCTGGACGGTTCGTGCGATGACGGTACGCAACAGCTCGGGAGAGAGAGCAGCGTTGTCGGCCTCCCACACGATCCGGATCGTGTTGAACCCGAAGCCCGCGATCGAGTCGAGTGCCAACGTGGCCACTGGCGTCGAGTTGGTGTCGAACCAGGCGTGCGCGTTGTTCACACCCCGAATCACGAAGTCGTTGCCGTAGCGGTCGTAGAGCCGCCCCTCGTAGGTGAAGAAGCCGCTCGAGTTCACGTAGTCGGGTTTCTCGACATCGCCGGTTGCGACCTCTGCTGGATCACGCAGCGAGGGAGGCGCAGGGACACCTTCTCGGAGCATGTCGAGTTCGTCGTTTTGGGGGCGAATCCTGCCGTCATTCACTTCCGCATCGGCGGTCTCGGCGAAGGCGCTCTGGGGATCGGCAGAGCCTGCACCGCAGCCCGAGTAGCCGCCTAGGGCAAGCACCCAGAAGGCGGCACGGAGTAGAGGGGCGGATGTGGCGGATGAGATCAGTTTCATGTTGGTGGGTCGGAGCCACTGGCGAGACACTCGATGCCTGTCGGTACCGCGCAGAGGCGGGACGCGTTCTGAAGGGGGCTCCGGAGCGCGTCGAGCCTACGAGATGTCAGACTTAAACGTTTCAGTTCAGGGGAAAAGAGGGATCCGGCCGTGCGCACGTGCCGGAGGAGGCGCCGACTCTTCTCAAACTATCTGAAATCATTTCTGTTTGTTTCTTCGGGGCGGCATGCCGGCCTGGAGCGTCGGACAGCGGGATCACAACTCTTCGAGCGGAGTCTCCTGGCCTGGGCCACGCACTTGCTAAAGCGTTTCAGTTGGGATTAATTGCGTGCCTTCGACAACGGCTGTGGTCCCGTGTCCGACACGGGCTGCGGACACAGCGTCAGCGCGCTGCGCTTTTCTTCCCCAAGAATCATCGAGGTCCTCATGTTGCGAACGTCCATCATCATTTCACTCGTCACGGCGCTGTCCGCGGCCGTCGCCTGCTCGGAAGGTTCGGGCGCGGAAGCCACGGAGACCGAGGTCGAAGAAACCGAAGAGCCCGCCGAGACGGAAGTCGAGGCGACTGAAGACGCTACGGAGATGGTGACGGAGGTGGCAGAGACGGAGATGGTGGAGGAACCCGAAGGGCCGACCATCGTCGTGCCCGTGACCACCGCGGAGGTGGAGCTGCCCATGCGTCCTGAGCCTGAGGTGCCAGACGGCGGTGTGCCCAGCACTCCTCTGCAGTTCAACGACTCGTCGACCATCGAGGTCGTGGACGATGATGGCTATCCGGATCCACCGGCGTTGCGCATCGAAGCGCCGTTCGACGAGTACAACCAGGTGGTCGACCTGGAGTGGCCGATAACCGCAGACCTCTCTGGGGGAACGCTCGTCTTGCCGATGAAGGTCGTGACCAACGAGGGTGATCCCGAATGCCCCAAGGGCCTGCAGTTCTTCGTCAAGACGGGCGGCGCCTATGTCTGGGGCGAAGTGGGTTGGCAGAATCTGCCCGAGCCCGGTGGTTGGAAGGAGATCCGCTTCCCCGTCGATGCAGCTCAGTCGCCGGCGGACGTGGCCGATCAGTATGATCCGAGCGCGGTCAATTCAATCGGTGTGGCGATTCACACGGGCGACTGTGGTGGGGATGCTGCAAACCGTGAGACCAAGCCCGGCACCGCCGTCATCTTGCTCGACGACATCATCGGTGAGGATGTCGACCAGAGCAACGTCATCCTGCCCGGCGGTTCTTCGTCGACCTCCGATGGTCCCGAGGGCGACGTGTTGGTCGAAGTCGTGGACACGACTCCGGACGTACCGACCCGCGACGTGCCCGAGGTGCCGGATGGTGGCGTGCCCACAGCGACCTTGCAGTTCAACGAATACGCTACGATCGAGAGCACTGACGAAGACGGCTACCCGGACGCACCAGCGCTGCGCATCGAGGCTCCGTTCGACAACTACAACGAAGTCGTCGAACTGGAGTGGGCAGTGGCAGAAGACTTGTCCGGCAAGGTCCTCATCTTGCCTGTCAAGGTGATCAGCGACGAAGGCGACCCCGAATGTCCCAAGGGCATGCAGTTCTACGTCAAGGCAGGCCCGAGCTATGCTTGGGGTGAGGTGGGGTGGACGAATCTGCCCGAACCCGGCGGTTGGACGGAGATCCGCTTCCCTGTGGACCTGGCGGAATCTCCTGCAGGTGTGGACTTCGACCCGAGTGCAGTCGGCAGTATCGGCGTGACGATTCATACCGGTGACTGTGGCGGGGATGCCGCTAACCGCGACATCAGGCCAGGCACGGTGGTCCTGTTGCTTGACGACATCAACGTCGTGACACCGGAATAGTCCGGCTCGCACACAACGCGGCGCTCCGAGCCTCGGTTGCCGAGGCTCGGAGTTACGCGAACACCGTTCGCAGCTGCCACAGCTG
>JBNKZR010000670.1:0-3328 GCA_050301735.1 Polyangiaceae bacterium
AGGCGGCTTCGGGCGTATCATCCAGCGCCCACGGCGTCTTAGGGGGCAGCACATTCGCAAAGTCGAGGCTCAGATCACCGTGTTGCTCCCTGAGCGCGCTCGGTCGCTCATACTTGTTTTTCAAGAACACTCGGTAGGCGGCGAGCGCTTCAGGACGAAAATCGCCCCAGGTGCGTTCGGTGAGCCGTGAGACCCGTTCGGAACCGAGCTCCAACAACACGACCGGACCCTTCGGGTAGAGTAACGGTGCTAGCTGAACGGTCGCGGTGGACAGCCAGTGCGAGCAGGCTTCGAGATAGGCAGCACTGTGCAAACTCGGCTCCGGGTGCGACCCGAGCAGCTTGGGCAAGACCAATGGATTGCCCTTCGGCGTGTGCGCGACGAAGCGCTCATCCCACAACACGCGCGCGGGGAGGCCCGAGGTGCGCAGATCCGGCGCTTGAAGCTGACGTGGGCCGGGCCGAACGCTCGCGAACAGCCTGTGTTCGTGGACCAACTCCAGGAACTCACGCAGCGCCAGTTGGGGGTTCTGAGTGCCGAAGTCGTATTCGTCTTCCTGCACTTCATGCACGTTCCAAGGGACTCGCACATCGATGGCGCGAAAGCCGAGAGCTCGGATGGCCGAAAGGGACTCGGCCCATTGCTGCCTCGGGGTCACGAAGTAGTCGATGCTGGCCGCCCAAAGGGGCACCGTGGCGCCTGCAACCAGCACCCCCCGCGCTCCCAATTGCGCACTCTCCGTCGTCGTGAAGCGATCCCGTGCGTTCATGAGGCGGACTCCATCAACCAAGCGAGGACTTGTGGCTCCAAGCCGCGCGGCGCAGAGCCCTGCAAGCTGAAGTCGGCAGAAAATCCGACGTGACCGCCCGCTTCCTCTTCTACGACGCAAACGGGGGCGCAGGCGCTCCGGCTGTATTGAACGACGGTGTCGAGGGGTACCATCGGGTCTCTGCGCGTGTGCAGCACCAAGGTCGGGATTTGGATCTTGCCAAGGGCTGGTCCGGCGCTGGCGCGTCGGTAGTAGTGGGCTGCGCTGTCGAAGTGGTGGCGAGGTGCCACGACTGCCTCATCCCAGTCTCGGATGCGGTCGATTTTGCGAACTTCCGACAGCGGTGCTGGCGCGCGCTCTGGGTTCTTCGCCCACAGTGCAGAATACATTTGCTTCAGACCGCTCAGCACGTGACGGCGATACACGGAGAAACGAGCCGAGTCGAACGCTGCCGCGCCGGCGTCCAGGTCGAGGGGTGAACACACTGCGGCTACGGAGCGCAGCCGCGAGTCGGGTTCACTCGCCGCGTAGCACAGGCTCACACTGCCGCCGAGCGAGTAGCCGAGAATGTGGATTCGCTCGTAGCGCGCCAACTCGGGGGCGGCGAGTGCTGCCCGCAGGTCGCTGGTCAGACCGGCGTGAAAGAGGTCTTCACCGCGCATGTCCGCACCTCGCAGGTTCAAGCGCAAACAGGAGAGCCCTGCCTGTTCGGCCGCCGCCGCGGCTCGATAGGTGTAGGGGCTCTGACTCGACCCCCCCAGGCCGTGCACGACTACCAGCAGCGCGCGTGCCGCCGGCTGCTCTTGCAAGCGCCCGGTTAGGCGAATGCGCCCCACGTCGGGATCGTCGACTTGGCAGAACCAGGCTTGTGACGGCGCCATCTTCGTCGGGCGGAGACGACTCGCGAGGTGACCTCGAAGCGTCCAATAGTGCCCGTGCAGCATGGTTCGAGAGCATAGCGGGGAGCGTGCTCGCTGTCACATCACCCGCACGATGGGCGCGGCCGGCTCGCGTCAGGGATTCGGGTTGGAGCTCGTGGGAGCGAGTTCGGCGCTTTCGTCTTGGCAATGCAAGAGCTCCTGCCGGGTGCGCTCGAGTTCCGCTGCGTAGCGAGCCGCGCGAGCCTCGCTTTGGGCGGCCATCTCTTGTGCTTGACTCAGTGCCAGCTGCAAGGCCGCGAGTTGCTCCGTTCGTGCCTCGCTGTCGTCGTCGATTTCCTCTTTGAGTCTTCTCAACACCGACAGCTCGGCTTTGTAGCGTTGACAGCTCTGGTGCAGCGCGACCAGCGCCTGGTCCCGCTCGGCGAGGCGGCGACGTGCTTCATCGCGCTGCGCCTTGAGTATGCCGGCGAGGTGGGAGAGTGGAAGCTTGGGTTTGGAGGAGGACACGGGATCCGTTTCAGGCTCCTGGCGGCGAGTGTCAATGGGTTGGCTCATGCTAGCCCACCAGCAACCACCGTGCCACGACCCGATGACGCCCGCTGGCTCGTCTTTCCGCAGCTAGCGCCGAGCACGTGCGTTGCCCGAACGACAGTCGCGACGGCGATGTCATAGTGGATTACTCGGTGAGCAAATCCTGCATCCAGCTGGGTCGTGGCGGTGGCTCTCGAGAAAGAACCTCCTTCCACTCTTCGTCCGTGAGACGCAAATAGTCGCGCGTCGTGTGCTCGTAGTACGACGAGGCAAGGCCGACGTAGGCCTTCGGCCCTTCACAAGTATCGACCGTGACGACCAGTAGCTCCGCGTTTCCGGTGCCGACGTGCAGTACCTTCCCAACGGGCGCTCCGCCAGGTTCGGTGGGTTGAGTGTGAACATCGGCAATCGTGGGATCGTACTCGCCAGCGACCCAAGGGTTGAAGAACAAGTCCGCATACCAGCCCTGCACCATCGGCGGCGACCCGCACACTTGCTCGGGGTGCCAGTCCACCGTGCGATTGATGAAGTCGAGATGCTTCTGTTCGTAGGGCAAGCCGTCCTGTTGCAGCGTCGCCATCTCGTGCAGCATCTCCAGCGTGGTGCGCAGGGTTTGGAAGTAGCTCGTGATGCCTTGGCCGAGCGGTACCGACTCCTGTCCGTCGTAGTACGTCGCATCCGTCTCGGGCAGAAGCTCTGCGACGCGTTCGCCGCGTTCGGCGAAGCGCATCAGCGCCGCGAAGACTTCGGGGTACGGATCGACGTAAGCGTCGGGGAACTCACAGGCGTCACTCGTCGTGTAGGACTGTTTGGCGTAGAGAATCGTGTCGTGGCGGAGTTCGGCCCACGACGCGAGCTGCGTGTTGAGCACGCGGCGCGACCAGGGCT
This sequence comes from Polyangiaceae bacterium, assembly GCA_050301735.1. GTDB lineage: Bacteria > Myxococcota_A > Polyangia > Polyangiales > Polyangiaceae > SZUA-265. The sequence continues at coordinate 3,070 of JBNKZR010000670.1, forward strand.
CGGTCTGAGCCACCGTCGGGCTCCCGTCGTTGTCGGCTTCGTTGGGCGACATGGCTCGCAAGGCTCCCAGCCACAGGTTGTAGAGGTTCTCCTCCCAAAACTCGTCGCCGTGAGCATCTGCGACGGTTCGCACGCTCTCCAGGTTTCCGGCGTATCGGTACGCCTCCAGGTCGTTTTTCAAGAGCGGGGCCGCGGCGTCGTTGGCGAGGGCGGCAAAGGCGGCGTCCAGCGGGTTCGGCATCATGCGCTGAGCCTCGGT
>JBNKZR010000671.1:0-3328 GCA_050301735.1 Polyangiaceae bacterium
TGTTTGCTTTTCTCTTGGTGTTTCCCGCTCTGGTGCTGCGCATCGAGAAGGGCGGCGTCAGGCGCTTCAGCTTGCGTCGCTATTCGGCAAGGCTTCCGCGCTTGAATCGCAAGCTCGCAACCGTCTTTGCGGTCGGCACGATTGGCGTCGCGCTGGTGATGGGTTGGCTGGGTCGGGGTGTGGAGTTCGAATACAACTTCAAGAAGCTTCGTCCCACCGACGTCGCCCACGGCATCCCTTGGGGCGGAACCCTGCACGGGACCTCTCGCACGGAGGTCTACATGCTGGCGGACGACCCCGAAGCATTGCGACGGGCCGCGGCCGGGATCCGACAGCAGCGGCCGCCTGAACTGGTGCAGGGCGATGATTCGTTCATCGTGATACCCGCGGCGTTCATCCCGCCCGATCAGCCGAAGCGCATCGATGCCCTGCGAAGCCTGGCCCAGACGCTGCGAAACGCAAAGCGCAACGCGAGTGATCAGCTGCGTGCGAAGATCGAGCGTTTCGAACCACTGGCGAACGTCACCGAGCCGATCACGCTCGAACGTCTGCCGCGCTGGGTGTCCGAATGGCTCGTCGAGCGGGACGGTTCCTTCGGCACCCTCGGAGTCGTGTATGCCAACCTCTCGGGCTCCAACGCCAAGCACATGGAGGTGCTCGTTCGCTACATGCGGCAATGGCGCGAGCGCTATCCCGACGTGCGCTTTGCCTCCACCGTGGCCCAACTCGGCGAGGTGACGCCCAGGCTGCGGAGTGAAGCTCCAACCATGCTCGGGCTCGCGCTGTTGGGCGTGTGTGTGGGGACGTTGATCGTGGGGCGTTCGCTGCGACGTCTGGCGTTGGTGCTCCTGCCTCTGGCGATCATGACGGCCGTCTCCTTGGGGCTGATGGCGCTGCTGGGCTTGCGCACGAACCTGTACAACATGCTCGTGTTTCCGCTGGCGTTCGGCATCGGTGTCGACGGCGCGGTGTACGTCACTTGGGCGCTGGCCTCCGGCGCCGATGAAGAGCGCTTGAGCGTGGCCGCGCGAGCGGTGTTGGGCTCCACACTGACGAGCATGGCGGGCTTTGGCAGCCTGATGATCTCCACCAACCCCGGCTTGGCGTCGATCGGGTGGCTCGCGGTGATCATGCTCGGCGTGTCGTTGGTCGCCAACTTGCTCTGGTTGCCCGCGCTGCACGTCGCGTTTGGCGCGAACAAGCCCGCTGCCAAAGCTCCTCCGGCCTAGGAAACTGGGCCTTCTGGGGCGTTTTCTCGGAAGCTTGGGCTGGTGGTCGGTCGGCTTTTCCGATCGCCGGTACGCTCCTTGCTGAATCAGGTGCTGGATCCGCTGCTCGTGCAGCAAAACATGGCCTTTTGCCCACGTGGGGAAAGGGCGGACACCTGTGAATTTTCGGCACACGTTGCCATTGAGTGTTGCTTTGTTGCGTCACCCGCCGTCTCCAGCCCATCCGCGATTGCAGGTTCGCTGCAACGCCCTACGTGCCCGTTCCGGGATCGGAACGGTCGAGCGCGCTCTACCCCCGTTGACCCGCGAATTTGCGGGTTTACACGGCGCTCCCGAATTGCGAACACCCGCCCCACCCAAGGTGAGCTCGAATGAATAGCCTGCGCGAAAACGCGAACCCTCCCCGCGAGTCGATGCTCTGCCCCAGGGGCACGGCGGCCTCCCTCGAGGAGTCCTCGGAGCTTCCCGGCCTCGACCAGCCCCTCTTTCCTCGATTGGGCATCCTGAACGACTACGTGCGGGTCCCGTACGCGAACGGCTCTTCGTTCGCCTCCCAGTTCCTGTATCGGGAGTTCCGCCGACGTGGCTCGCGCGTGACGGTGGTGGGTCCCAACGATCCGAAGGCGCGTCCGGAGGAGTTGCCGCCGCGCAGCATCTGTATCTCATCGGTGCCTTTCCGTAATCACCCGGGGGTGCAGCTGAGCATGCCGGACCGCGGCGCACTCAAGCGCCTCGCCGACGAGAAGCTGTCCGTGCTGGTCGCGCAGACTGGCTCGGCGCTGCTCGACGTCGGCGTGTGGCTGCGCCGCAATCACCGCGTGCCCCTCGTCTGCGTCAACACCATCCACATGCCGTCGGTTTACGACGTGCTCCTGCCCCAGGCGGTGCACAAGAACCGCATGCTGACCAACCTCTTCCAAGAGCGCATCGTGCCTTGGGTGGAGTCGACGACCGCCAGCGTCTACAACAACGCGGATGGACTGGTCGTGTTGTCCAACGGCTTGAAAGACTACTGGCGTGAGCGAGGCGTTACGGCGCCCATCACCGTCATCCCGCGCAGTGTCGATCCGAGCGTGTTCGACCAAGTTCACCACGCCGATCCGTTCCCGCACTTTGCGAGGCGCGGAGGCCGTCTGCTCGTCGTGTGTCGTCACACCCGCGAGAAGAACGTCGAGCGGCTGCTGAAGATATTCGCCGAACGCATCGCTCCGCGTCGCCCGGACGCCACACTGACGTTGGTCGGTGACGGACCCGATCACGACTATTTCTGCGGTCTCGCCGAGCGTCTGGGCGTGCGCGAGAAGTGCCACTTCCCTGGCGAAGTGAGCTTGCCCGACATTCCGGCTTGGTATCGTCACGCTGACGTCTTCGTCTACACCTCGCTGTCCGAGACCTACGGTCAGGTGGTGAGCGAGGCGCTGTGGTGTGGATTGCCTGCGGTCGCGCTCGACGACGACAAGGGTGTGTCCGACCAGATCCTGCAGGATTCGGATGGCTTCTTGATCCGCCCTGAAGCGGTGGATGCGGAGGCTTCGTTCGGTGCGCGGGTGCTCGAACTGCTGAACAACCCGAAGATGCGAGCTGCGTTTTCGGAGCGTGCCGAGGCCAAGGCCCGCTATCGCTCGGATCCGGGCCGCTGCATCGAGGCCTACGAGGCGACGTTCTCGAGGGCGCAGCAGCACTGTGCCGACGCCCAACTCGAGCCAGGGCCGATCCGTCGGGCGGCGCCCCTCGTGCACATGACGGCGATGCACTCGCTGCTCGCCGTGCTCGGCTGTGTTCGCCCGCCAGCGACGGTCAATCGGCACGGACGCAAGCAGCCCACCTGGGATGGCGTGACGGTGCCGGCATCGAATGAACAACGGCCGCGCTTGCGTAGCGTGCCCTACGTGGCTGCCTGAAGCTCACCGCTGAGTGGCTGACCCGCGGTGACGGCGGGGAACGGCGTGCGGCGCGCAACGAGCGTCGCGCGCTGCTTCATGCGCTCTTGCGCCGTCGTCGAGTCAGCAGCAACAAGCCGAGACTCCAGCTCCAGTGGGGTGCGGTCGTGCTGTTGCCAGGGAGCGTGCAGCCGCACCCCAGGCCGTCCGCGCCAGCGT
>JBNKZR010000672.1:0-3319 GCA_050301735.1 Polyangiaceae bacterium
TGAAGATGAAATGCCAGAAACACTCCGTTGGAGATCGCTTCGCTCGAGTACATGCGCCAGTAGTCCCGGCGCTCTTGAACCGGTAATGCTCGGTAGCGCTCGATAGTTCCCCCTGGCCAGTCGAGAAAGGCTGAGACGACCGCACCCGGCGCTGCCAACTCGGAGCGCTCTCGAATCGCGCTGAACCCGGACTGAAGCGACACTTCACCCTGCAAACGCCCATCGGAGACCGTCAGCGCGGGGCTGGCACGCGTGGCAGAGAACAGGCGGCCGCAGCTGAACCAGCGCATCCTGACCGCGTACACAAGCCAAGCACCGTGCCAGGCGACGTAGCGCTATTCTGCGCGCATCATCCGCTTCGCCTTCGATGCTGCGGTCCCATCATTTTGATGGACTCGTCTCTAGGATATGCTGCTCAGCCTCGTAGGGGTCGACAAGCAGTGCAGCTCTCGTCGGTGAGCGGATCATCGCCCGCATCATATTGACATTGCAGACGAGCGCCGTGCGCTTGGCAAGCCGCTATCACTCAATGAATTTGGTGGCACCATTTTTGCTTAACGCAGTGTCATGCTGCCTGAAATTCCCATTCTTCTCGTCGCCCTCGTTGTCTCGGGTATGGGCTTGCTCGGCGCGAGCCTTTTCACCGTCGACCAGCGAACGGCAGCCATCGTTCAACCCATGGGTGAGTTCATGCGGGAGGCTGGCCCCGGTATCCAGCTCGCGATCCCGCTCCTGGACCGAGTCGTCGGTCGCGTCGACCTTCGAGTCCAGCATGCAAGCGGGGATGATTGCCAATCGACTACTTCAACTCGATGGTGCGAAGAAGATGTCTGACCAGACGAAAAAGGCTCATCCCGGTTTTGACCAAGATTTTGCAAAGCGCAGGTGTGACCACGCACCAGGGCACCGCGGTAGCTGAACGCGTGCTGCTCAGTTCGCTCGGAAGGATGGCGGCGCTGTCGCAGGATATCGACTCCGGCGTCGACCTATATGGCAACACCACCGTGCTCAGTCCCTGTGGCTTACCCATCGAGATCCAGGTGCGAACGCACACAATGCACTCCCATGCCGAAAGCGGCGCCGCATCTCACCTTCGCTACAAGCAGCTGCAAGCCAAGGAGACCAGCCGTGGGTGAGGTCGTCACCAACCACTGCCCCACACCGTCGCGTTCCTCGGGAACCACATCCCCAGGCAGTGCGACTTTCACCGTGGACTTGAGCGGAGCCATTCAGACATCGAGCCCCGCATTGGATTGTACGGTCGTTGCGCTCCTGTTCTCGACGATTCTCGATCGAGGGCAGCATGTGGTCCACGAGCTCTCCCCCCCTGGGAGGTCGAGATGAGAAGAGACGTGGGGACGGCGCGGCCCGGCCCGAAGGGCAAGCAAGCACGACAACCGTCAGCCGACGAGGCACATCTGGTCTGGGAGGACGAGGGTGGGAGCCTCATCAAGACGCCTCGCACGCGAAGCGACAATGGCTCCTCCACCCCGCAATCCCTCACTGTCGAAGCCGCTTTCCCATTCGAGAGGGCCGACCGGTTTACGAAACCGCTCGGTCGGTTTCTCAAGATCGAGGCTGCTGCTGGTGCGGCATTGCTCGTTGCTACCTGCGCCGCCTTGCTGCTGTCCAACTCTGCGTGGTCCGCGGCGTTCTTGAGCATTTGGGAGATCCCTGTTGGCTTCAAGTTCGGCTCGTTCGATTTCAGCCGTTCGTTGCAGCATTGGCTCAACGACGGGTTGATGACGCTCTTCTTCTTCGTGGTTGCGCTGGAACTCAAGCGCGAGCTCGTTCTCGGCGAACTACGCGGCTGGCGCAAGGCTGCGCTACCGTTCGCGGGAGCGGTCGGGGGCATGCTCGTGCCCGCGTCGATCTACCTCGCACTCATGGCGAACAAACCCGGGATGCACGGCTGGGGGACGGTGGTGGCGACCGACACCGCGTTCGTCATTGGTGGTCTCGCAATGCTCGGGTCTCGCATCCCGACCATTCTTCGCCTGTTCTTGCTGTCGCTGGCCATTTTCGATGACGTAGGCGCAATCCTGATCGTCGCGATCGGCTACGGGGATCCGGTGGTTTGGTCAGCGCTGGCCGTTGCAGCCCTGGGCCTGACCGTTGTGTTCGGGACAGCACGCGCCGGGATCCGGAGCATTCCCGTCTATTTTCTGCTTGGCGGGGTCGTCTGGCTGGCGTTCGACGCCTCGGGGATCCATGCCACGATCGCCGGCGTTGCGCTGGGCCTGATGACACCAGCACGAGGCTGGGTGAGCGACGACCGCCTGCGTGCGATCTTCGGACGTGTACTGGCTTATCCGCAGGGCGAGCACTGGAGCGGAGACACAGCCGATCGCGCCCACCTCCGGCAAGCCGGTCGCGCAGCGCGTGAGGTCATTTCTCCGCTGGAACAACTCGAGATGACACTGCACCCCTGGGTGGGCTTCGCGATCATGCCGATCTTCGCGCTCGCCAATGCAGGCGTTCCGATCTCCAGCGCCGGACTCCACGATCCCGTTATTGTGTCCATTGTCGCCGGCCTGGTACTTGGCAAGCCGATCGGTGTGGTTGCGATGAGTTGGCTTGCGGTGCGTCTTGGCATCGCAGCACGGCCGGAGGCACTGAGTTGGCCGTTCCTGTGTGCCGGTGCCGTCCTCACCGGAATCGGATTCACGATGTCACTGTTCATCGCTGGGCTGGCGTATCCGCCTGCCATGCTGGACGCTGCGAAGATTGGAATCCTCGGCGGGTCGATCGTTTCGGCGGCAGCCGGCCTGTCCTGGCTTGGATGGTTGAGTCGCAAAAAGCAATCCGCGTGACGGACGAACGCACCCATCACCCTGAGGGCACGCCTGCGGGGGGCGTCGTCCTCAAAGTCGAGGTCACCACGGTCCCCGCGAAGGAGTCCGTGGAGCTCCTCGACGGTGGCGATCGGGCGTACCCAGCCATGCTCTCTGCCATCACGCACGCCCAAACGAGTGTGGACTTGGAGGTCTACGCCTTCGCCCTGTTGGGCGTTGGCGCGCGCTTCGTCGAAGCACTGGGAAACGCGGCACGCCGAGGTGTGGCGGTTCGTGTGGTGATCGACGGCTGGGGCTCAGCGCGTCGTGGGCGCGCCGTCGCGAAGTCCCTGCGCGACGCCGGCTGCGTAGTCCGAATCTATCACCGTTTGCTTGCCTTGCTGGTTGGTCGGTTCGGCCGCAACCATCGTAAGGTCCTGATCGTCGACGACGAGATCGCCTTTCTCGGTGGGATCAACATCGGTGACGAAAACGTGGACAAGGGTGCTCACCTGGGCTGGGCCGACTTGGCGCTCGCGATTCGC
>JBNKZR010000673.1:0-3314 GCA_050301735.1 Polyangiaceae bacterium
GCGTCGTTCTTCGTCGATGCCGTCGCCGTAGCTGTCCAGCCACGGTTGAGGGTCGCCCTTCAGCCAAGCCATCAGGATCTTGGCACGTTCCGCAGACAGCTCTGCAGCTGCGTCGGCGTCGCCTGAGACGTGCCCGACGACGAGCGCTGCCTGGGCGCCCTGGAATCTGAGTGCAAAGCCGAATACGTCCCCAAGTGCGCTGACGGCACGTGGCAAAGGGAAACTCTTGTGCGGGTCGAAGGCGCGACCAAGCAGCGTCACCAGAGCAGCGTCAGGCACGACGACGAGCTTCGTGCGCTCGTCGAGCGGCACGGCTACGCCCTGTTTCAGCTCCTTCAGGGTGCACCGGATGGTGGCCATCAGTTACAGCCCCCGGTGACGCGCGGCCAGAGGCCACGCTCGAGATTGGCCGCCCGCGGCACTTGCTACTTTTCTCCTCGTTGCCGCCGCTTCCACCAGATGCGGAGTGGCGGCAACACGCCCGCGACGATGAAACCCGACGCCAACGGCAGGGTTGCGGTGATCAGGAATCGCAGTGACCAATTGTGCGCGCCAGCGATGGAGCGGAACGACTTGAGCTCGTTGGGGTCTTCGTCCCTGACGGCCGGTACGAAGGCAGCGAGCGTGAGCAGGACGAGCGCCAAGCTGACGGACACGGCCGCTCCGGACCAATTGGGCAATTCATACTCCCGTGCATCGCGCAGCGCCCCCTTCACGCCAGCGTAGTGCAGGTACGCCGCCAGCAAGAGCAACAGCAACGCAAGCAGCAGATTGAAGACATCGCGTCCTGAAACGTCCAGCTGCACCGATCAGAATCCTCCGAAGCACTGGCGCTGATGCAGGATGCACCACTCCAACTGATACAAGAAGTTGGAAAACGACCGCTCCAGATCCTTCTCCACTTCTTTCGCTCGTTCGCGCAGGTAGTGCGTAACGCCAAAATGGTCGTCGAGTTTGTCGAGCACGATCCCCACCACCAGGCCCACGACCAGCGCAGCACCAGCCACCAGAATCACAGGGGCCCCCGCCGCGATGACGGCGCCGGAGGCGAGCGCTCCGGCCAGCATCGAGGCAGCTAGCTTGGCGCCATCGACGGCGATGCTCACACCGGCGGCAGCCATGCTAGGTTCGTCCTCGAACAACTCGACCATCACGTCGACCGCGGCAACGACGATGAAGAACACCACCGTAGCACGTGCGCCAGAACGCAGCGCGTTGCGCGTGCCAAACCCCAGTTCCATGATGTTCGGGTTCTGAAAGGTGTATTTCCCGAAGCTGCGGATCAATTCCCGCCTTGCGATGAAGCTGCCCGGCGCCCGTGGATTGCCGTTGAAGATGAGATACTTCCGTCCGCCAGGGAACTGCTTCGTCTTGGCGGTGACCACCCTGAACGTATTGAAGCCAAACTCTCGTAGCTGTTTGATGACGTCGCCGGTGTCCTTCAGCGCGCCGGGGAGATTCGTCCGTTGTCGCAGGATGAACTTCAACAGATTGTCAGCTGTCGTCTCGAATATGGTCTCGTCGGAGCCCGGGTCTTCCGCATCTGAATCGGCCTGGAGCACTAGCGCCGCAGAGTCGTTCTCTCGTTCGGGCACGACGTTGCCCGTCCTGTCGGGCGGGGCGCTGAAGGTCTGCGGAGAAGTGCTGCCGATCAAGCACATGCCCTGTTCCTCCTCCTCCACCGTCAGTGGGAGGTCAAACAGGCCCAGACTACTGCTGGCTTCGACGATGACCTCTTTGCTGGTAGGAGGGTAACAGGCCAGGGCTACCCCAGTGGCATCCGCTTCACAGATGTCCTTGCCCTCGTTCAGTTCCAGGGCTTCGTCCGAACCGGCATCTACCACCGCGAGCTGTCCGCTGAAGTCGCCTGAACGCTCGTCGTGAAAATAGCCGCAGAAGAGATTCCCCGGGCTCAGGTCGATGCTCATGCCCCCCGATTCCGACTGCAACTCACTGACGCGCCACTGTGGATCTCCCATCGGATACTCCTCCCTTCATTGGGCTTGGGCAGAGACCAACCCACGAAATACGGTTCGTTCTCGCCCCTCGCTGGTTACGACAGCCAGTGTGTACTTCTCATCCGCCAGTACCGACTCGAAAAGCAAGTCCACGGTTCCGTCTCCGGGTGTCAGGTCTTCGTTGTGTCGTCTGCTCTGAACCATACCGTCAGCGTCGCGGGTGAGTCGAAAGATCGAGTCTGGTGCATCAGGCCGTTCAGGGAACCTCAGCAGCAGTCGGATGGGCACCGGCCCCAAGACGATGTCGAGCCGATCGTTTTGGTCGACGCTGGCTTCGGGTTCACCATTGATCGAAAGTGCGACACCGATTTCTGCGAACCGAGCCTTCTTGCTTTCAGGAGCTGGTAGCTTGAGTTGGGCTGACGACTCGTGAGATGCCGGGGCGCCTGCGAAGCTGTCGCCGTCGAAATGTATGGCGATAGCGCGTACGCCTTCTGCGGTCAGTTGGACCGAACTGTCGTACTCGAATGTGGCAGACTCAGGAATGGTAAACAGCGGCTGCTCCTGCTTGCCCGAGAGTTGAATGCTTCCCGTCAGGCTAGCCAGCGGTGCAAAAGTCCTCTCCGGGTTGCGGGCCCGTTCCAGAAAGGCGATGGAGAACTCCAACTTGGCTGCTACCGGAGTGCCTGTGGCCTTGGTCTCGCCGGGACCGCTGGCGTGAAGTTTCAGGAGTGCAGCTTCCACGAACAAGTCCCGATTGGGAAGTTCAGTGAATAGGGGATTGGCCTCCACCCGAAGAGTGCCTGGCATGGCTGGGGAGTTTGGAATGCCACGCGCACGCCGTCAATGCTTCGGGCTTGGCGGCTCGCGTGGCTCTCGCGCGCCACTCTTCACGGTGAATCACCAGCGCCATCGGGTCGTCCTGGCGCAAAGTTCTGGAGGAAGGGGTTGTTGCTCGACCGGGCGTCGGGGATGCGAATGAACGGATGTTGCGTCGCTCCGTGGCAGCTGTTGCAGGCTGCGACGATGCCCGAAAAACGTGCTCGCAGTTGCACCGCGTCGTGGCCCCGCTTCAGTTCGTTCTGCAGCTCCGAATAGGCAGGTTTCAGATAGCGATCGATGAGCAACGCGATGGGGTGTCCGTGATACTCCGGCACTTCATCCTGGATCTCGGACGCCGCCTCGAAGGATTCGTGCAAGTAGAACTCGGCCAGCTCGTCGTTGGACGCTGCTACCGACAGGTACAGCTTCTGGGTGAGGGTTTGCAGGTGCTCCATGCGCGGCGCCAGGTCCGGCTCAACGTCGGGCGAGCGGTCCCTCGCGCTTGGCGGCGGCGTGGGCGCGGCAGGTGGCGAC
>JBNKZR010000674.1:0-3313 GCA_050301735.1 Polyangiaceae bacterium
GCCGCCGGGCTTCGAACGGAGGGCGTAAGCTCTGGTCTTACGGCGTAAGCTCGGCCGCACGCGTGGCGACGGGCTGCCCATGAATAGAGTGATTTCAAGATGTTGGCTTGACTGCCGGCTGTTTGGTCGAAAGCGCTGCCACGTTCTCGTGGGAGTCCGCCCGAGCGCAACTCCCGTTGCACCACCTGCCCAATCGTCACCTCCCGCGGCTCCAGGTGCCAGTGTTCACTAGCCACGCGACGTAAGCGACGGCGCTGCCCCAACAAGCGAACGCCAAGATGCGCTCTGGCTCCGAACGTCAGAGCCAGAGTTTGAGCAGCACCAAGCCGCAAATCCCGCCGACGGTCAGCGCTGATAGGTTCCAGGCGACGGCCGCCGTCTCTCGCGTGTCGGCGAAGATGCGGATACTGGCGAAACTCGAGAGGATCTCGTCGTGCAGCGAGCACAACGCGACGCCTGCCAGCCACGGGAACAACAGGCGCCGTTGCAGCAGCAGCTTGACGCTGCTCACGATGCCGAGCTCATCCTCGTCGGGAGCTTCAGGCTCGATGATCGCGACCGCGGTCGGCAGGGCACGCATCAGCAGCGGCACCGCGAACACTGCCGTGGTCAGCGAGGCCATGTCGGTCGCAAACGCGTCGTGCAGCGCAAATGTGCCCGCTACGGGAAGACCCGAAGCTGCCTCGTCCAAAGCAACGACGCCCACCAGCATCACGGGCGCTCGAAGCAAACGCGAGAGGGCGGCGAGTGCGAGGGCGGCTCTAGATCAGATACGCTCGGTGAATCGTGGCGCCATGGGCAAAAGTCTAAGACAGCTTTGGACGTGGCGCCACCCTCCGAGGATACTCTGCTAGTGAAGAAGGCCTGCTACATCGCGCTGCTCGTGCTGGCTGGTTGCGGTGGAGGCGTCGAGACGGATGCCGACCGCATCCAACAGCCGGTGATCTACGGTGGGGACGATCGCGTCGAGGTGCTCGCCTTCGATGACGTCAGTCTGGCGGCACTGGCGCGTCGTCGGGTGGGTGCTTTGATCGCGGACTACTCGTTGCTGCCGACGGACGACGGCTACGAGATCGTGGGGCAGACGTTGGCTGAGACCGGGGTTTGCCCCGAGGAAACCTACGCTGAACAGCTCGCCGTTGCCGGCTGTACGGCGATACGGATTTCGCCCGATCGCATCATCACCGCCGGCCATTGCTTCACCGGGGGCTGGTTGACGGACGTCGTGTTCGTTACAGGTTACTGGTTGGGGAGTGATTTTCCTACGGTGGCTGAGTCTGACGTGCATCATATTGACGAGGTGTTGGTGCACGTGGATGGCGATCTCGAAGAAGATCCGGGGTCGGACTACGCCGTCGCGACGCTGCGAGAGCCGGTGCCAGATGACGGCGTCGTTCTCGAATTGGCCTCACGACTTCCCGAGCCAGGAGAGCCTCTGGTTGTTGCGGGCACGAGTGAGGGCCTGCCGTTGAAACTCGACGCGGGAGGTGTCGTGACACGTCACTTGGGGACACGCGCCTTCGAACTGACGAGTGATACCTTCGTCGGAGGCTCAGGTTCGGCAGTGTTCACCGCAGACGAGAAGCTGGCCGGAATGCTGGTCGGCGGAGGTGCCGACTACGAACTCGACGAACGGCGCAACTGTTTGACCCGTCGCGTGGTCTCGGAGCCGCCAGCTTCGGCGGAGATCGCCGTCGGCGCAGCGGTGTTGGAGGCGGCTCTGGAGCGCAGTCTGCGCAGCGACGCCGGGGGCTGCGCGTTGTCCGCGAACGGTCCGTTTCGCGGACTGACCAAAACGAGCAGCGTGCTGATGTTCGCTTGGGTTTGGCTCTGCCTGCACAGGTGGGCGGAGCGGCGAACTCCGGTGTTCGCCGCTCGTCAACGATCGAAGCGAAGTTCGACTTGAACCCCCGACTGAACGAGTCGTTCCGCCACTTCCGGCACCCACATCGGCAGTGCTTCGTCCGCGGAGAGCTGACAGTGCAAACGTACGAGCAGTGGTCGTTTGCGAGTCACGTTCGCGCGGGTCAAGGAGTGGAGGAGCAGGCTGCGCAGCTTGGTCGAGCCGAGCCGCCCGCAAGCGACGCTCAAGACCCGCACGTCGCCTTGCTGCAATGTCAGCCAGGCGCGGCCGAAGACATCGCGCAGCCCCTCATCGGGTTTCTGCTGGATGAGGTGGACCTCGCCGCAATCACGACGCGCCCGCTCGCTTGCTTTGGCGCCGCTGGCACCGGCTTCGACCAGGACCACGCACTTGTTGATGGCGGCCCGATCGACGCGCTGCTTCAAAGGGAAGGGAGCGCGGGTAGGAAGTGTGGACGTGGGATTGCTGTACGCGGACTCCTCGAACATGCCCCGCGCCAATGCAACACTCGGACCAAAAGCTGTTCTGCGCTCAATCCCGCACGAAAGCTGCGTTCGTCCGTTCCCAACACGCCCGAGGGTGCCAAATGATCCGCAGGTCCTGCAGCAATGCGCCAACTTGTCCTGCGGTCCTTGCGCGCGCACTTCTGGCGTGGCGTTGGGGCAACTGGGCCTGTAACCCCACCGCTGCAACGTCCGGCTGCAACACTTGCGCAACGAAGGGGCAAGTCCTATGGCTCGAGCGCGGATGAGGCCCAACGTGATTTCGCGCAGGCCACTTTGGCTCGTGGGAGTTGTGGCGTTGGCGTGCGGCGATGATGAATACCGGTTTCATTCGCGCGCGCAGGTGGAGGTGGCGCCGGACGCACCGTTTGGTGTGCGAATAGCGGCGCAAGACGTCGCTCGCGCTTTGGACAGGATGGGCGTCGATGTCGGGTTGACGTCCACGACTACCGCGCGCCGTTGTCAGTCTGGACTGCTGCGCGTTCAGCTGCTGGGTGATGGTCTGGCTGACGAGCACGTGAAAACCACCGATTGGAGCCGGGGCTTGACCATGCCTCATCCCGGTGACGCAATGGACGACACGCGCCGAATGGCGCAGGCCTTTCGCGTCGAGGTCGAACGTTGCGATTCGGGGGCGTTGGTGCAGCTCTCCGGTGCCGGTTTGCTGGGTCGCCAATACGCGGCCTACTCCTGGCTCCACGACTTGGGGGTTCGATTTTTCCACCCAGAGGAGGAGTGGTTTCCGGAAGCCATGCCACCAGTAGCGAGCTGGCATCAGGTGGACCGGGTCGTGCTGCCTGCGTTTCGCGACCGCAGCGTCACTTTGCATCTGACTCATCCGTTGGAGTTGGGGGACGCGTTCCGGGTTGGGGACGAGCGCTACCTCGACGAAGGCAAGCGCTACATCGATTGGCAGGTCAAGAATGGGGCCAGCTTGGGTCAGCCG
>JBNKZR010000675.1:0-3305 GCA_050301735.1 Polyangiaceae bacterium
CTGGAGCCAGATCGACGTGGTGGCGCCGTATGGAGGGATGAAACTTCGCACCGGCACCAAGGCCAATGGCCCCAAAGGTCCTCCTGGTTGGGAAGGAAAAACCGGGGGTGACGGAGCCAGCGCCGCGGGGGGCGAGGAATAGACCCCTAGAAACGCCCCCGACCGCGTACCTAGCGGCGCTGACGACGGCGAAGCGCTACCAGAACGCCGACCAACAACGGCATCAGCGAGAGCGGGGCTGAGGACCCGACTCCGACCAGTCGGCAGTCGCAGCCGCGCTTCGTGCGGCGCGCAGTGAAGCCCGCGTCGCCCGCGTCAGAACTCGCGCCAGCGTCCCCTGGCCCATCCGTGCTCGCATCGGGCGAACCTGCATCAGCCGCGGGGACACCTGCCTCAGACCTCGAGTCCGCAGCGTCGGGTCGCCCGTCCACCGCTGCATCGCGCACGACGCCGACCCCAGCGTCAGAACTCGAGGGTGCACCTGGGCCACTTACCGAACCTCCCGCGTCTGGAACCACGGGCTGGTACTCGATAGGCTCGATCCCGCCTTCCCATGTCGCTGCGAGCGGCAACGAGTCGGGTTGCCGCCCACAGTCCCGCGGGCAATCGCCCAGCGCTGGCCCGTCGTCACATTGCTCCGGGCTATCGACAACCCCGTCCCCACAGCGTGCGCTGCGGCAGTCGACGCGGCACGCATCGGCCACGCTGTCAGAGTTGTCGGCCCCGTCGTCGCAGCCCTCGCCTGGTTCCAGCTCGCCGTTGCCACACTCCGAATCCGCCCAACCGACGTCTCGTAAGAGCTGCACCGTGAGCTCGGAGACGTCGTTGTCGACCAGTTCACGCACGACCGGCTCCATCAGGAGTCCGGTCGCTTCGCCTTCCGCACCAGGACGGCGAGTGGAGCCATCCCAATGCGCCAACGACGAGCCCGCCCGGACGGGATCGGACGCGTTCATCAACACCCTGCCCTTCGAGTCCGCGCCAGCAAAACGCGCTTCATCCAAGCCCAGCAGCACACCCACGAGTCGTGTGTTCGCTAGCTCGGCGACGCGCTCGAAGTCCTCTTGGCCCAGCACCAAGATCGGCATCGCGATGCCCGCAGCAAGCAAGCGCGGCGGCGACGGCGGAAGCGTCGTCCCATCTGCCTGAAGCAGGACAGCCGCGGCGCCCGCGTCCGAACACGCCAAGAGTTGCTCGTCCACCGCGCACGGCGCGTCGGCCGTGAGCAAGACCACGGCACCGCCGACGTCACCCAACGGGCCACAAGCGGCACCGCTCGGCAGCATCAACAACGGTGCCTGTACCGGTGGCAGACTCACTCGAGGACCCCGATTGACTTCCGCAACCAGCGACAGAACAACACGCTCTTCGACCTCGGACTGCCCAGGGGACGCGAACACGGAAAGGTCGACGTAGGGCGCGCCCAGTGCCAAAACCTCCGCAGCTCGACGATTGACCTCCGAGCCCCCCCACACCAATTGCAGTGGCTTGCGGGCGGAATCCATGCGCTCTTGTGGAGTCATCTGGTCCCAGTAGCGCCCCAATTGCCGGTCGAAGAGCAGACCGTCGAAGGGAGTGAATCCCGGATCTCCACTGCCGGAGAGTGGGTCAACGCCGTTGGTGAACCCCAAGCCGTGTGCTAGCTCGTGCAGGGCAGTGTTGACGAAGTTCGTCGCACCCGCGGTCGTCCCGAGCGAGTAGTCCCAGCCCGTGCCCGCAAGACACGAACCTGCGTCCAGCGCGGGATTGAAGCTGGCCGCGATATCCGCGTTGCCGGGGTCCAGATCCCTGCTCGCAAGGCGGTCGGCCAGAGCGGAGGCGTAGTAGCGATCCCCTCGCGGCGCTCCAGCAAAACCGCGCAAGAGGCTCGTCGGCGCAGCGCCCCCCAGCACCGCCGAGGAGTCGTCACAACTCAGCACTTGGGAAAAGCGCGCTTCAATCGCGATGGGGACCGCGCTGTCGAGCGCCTCCGCCCAAATCCCGAGCGCGTATTCGAACGCGGTTCGTCGCTGCTCGCCGAGGGTGGAACCGGGGTTGCCTGGTGCATCGGCCGCCGGTGTGTCGTCGAAGAAGCCCGTGCCCGCCGAGTCGGCGTAGCTGACTTCGAAGCTCAGCTCGGCTGCGACGTTGCCCGACAACGCTGCCACCGCCGCCCCGACCGCAACGGCAAGCAAGGTGGGCCGCAGGACTGCATTGAACGGCGTCAACTTCATGCCAGCGAGTCGGAAGCGGCCTCGGAGGTCCGTTCTGAATTGGTAACCGCGCCACGTCCGGCCGACATCGACCTCTCGAAACACGCTTCGATCTCCGTTGCCAGATCGACGAGGAGCCGAAGCAGACGCTCCGCATCACCAGTGGGAATGTAAGGTGGGCTGCCATAGTCGAGCACGGCCTCGATGCGCTGCGGCTCCACCGTCAGCTGCTTGAGATGATCCGTCAGGGTCGAGAGCTCGGAGAGTGTCGTTGCCAGCATCTCACTACCGGCCAGCTCATCCTCTGCCCCCACGCCGCAGTACCGGTTCGGCAACCACCGGTCGAGTTTGCGCTCTCCCAAGGAGAAACTCGCTAGGCCGTCGGGTGTGCGCTTGTAGTGAGCGTAAGAGCGGAGCTCGATGGGCGGCTGTCGTCCCAAGTAGACGACGATGCGTGCCCGTTCTTCGGACTGCACCAAGACTTCGTGACCGCGGAGCTCGCCCCTGAGCCGGCCCGCCCAACCCCGATAACGTGGGGCTTCGAACTGCAACCCCAGCTTCTCGGCCAGAGCGGGAAAGCTACGCTGGGCCAAGGCCCTTCCGGCGCGCCGACGTGCGAAGCCGAAGAGCGTGCCGAGGAACATCAAGATCCCGATGGGCAGGGCGTCGGTCCAACTGAAGTCCATGTGCGCCCAGTGTATCCCGCCCGAGCCACGAGGACCCGCGAGATTGCCAAGTCGACGTCCCTCCTGCACAGAGGGCCCTTCACCAACGAGAAAAGCCCCCAACAATGGTGGGGGCTTTTCTGCGCGGCGGACGGGACTCGAACCCGCGGCCTCCGGCGTGACAGGCCGGCGTTATAACCAACTTAACTACCGCCGCAAACGGGAGCAGCTTCCTAACACACTCGACCGGCTCCGCCACAAGAAGAAACGACAAAAACGAGCGAAGCCTCCGAAAGCACAGCCCTAACGGCCGGCAGCCTCGGTTCACGCCTGCACACGCCCAGCGTTGCATCGGCCCGCCTCACCGCCCAGGCTGGGGCGATGTTCTCGGGTCGTGGCCGCATCGTGGTGGGAGCGCTGGCGGTCGCCGCCGTGCTCATCGCCGTAG
>JBNKZR010000676.1:0-3283 GCA_050301735.1 Polyangiaceae bacterium
CCGAAGCTGCCGTCGCTGCGACTGCAGCTCCAAGTTCGCAAGCGAGTGCCGTTTCGATCGAATCCCCCGCACCTGCGCCCGCTTCGACCGCGGCGCTCCCGGCCGACGTCGAGTCTGGACTCGAGTGGGACTTCAAAGCGCGTCTGATGACCGGTTGGGCCTACGAGCGAGAGCGCCCAGAGAGCGGGCAGTTCGGCCAAGACGAAACCGAGTTCGGATTGTTCTTGGACCAAGCGCGCGTCGGGCTGGATGCCAAAGTGCACGACAAGCTGCGACTACAGATCGAGTTCGAGCTTTCGTCGGCAGACGATCCCCCCGCCGGCGTGCGCGATGCCTGGCTCGACTGGCGGTTTGCCAAGGCGCTTCAGTTGCGCGTCGGACGCTTCAAGCGCCCATTTTCCCGTTTGGAACTGAAAGGTGCTAGCAGCCTGCCCGTGCGGGGTCGAGGGCTCGGCAACGGTCTGCTCGTGGAAGACATGGGTTACGGCGAGCGAGGGCTGACGGGGCAGTTGCACGGTCGAATCGCCGCACTCGATCTGAACTACGCGCTGTCCGTGAGCAATCCACCGCCCAATCAGGAGGGAGCCGATCTGCATGCCCGAGTCGACGTCGACGTCGCGCGCTGGCTCGAACTCGGCGCGGGCATCGCCCACAAGATCGTCGACGACGCCGGCACTCTTCGGGAGGACTTCATCGCTGGTACTGGCTACGGCCTGGATGCACGCTTGCGGGTTGCCGGCTTGTACGTCCTGTTGGATGCGTTGGTCGCCGAGGATCTGCGTTTCGACAACCGACCCCGGGCCGGCGTTTTTGCGGGCTATGCGACCTACGACGTCACGTTGACCGACGTCTGGGCGCTGCAGCCTGTACTATTTGGGGAGTGGGCTGATTCGGATTTGGAATTCAGCCGCTCCGAAGCCGTTCGCTTCATCGCTGGGCTCAACGCCTTGTGGCGCGACTCGACGTTGCGGGTCATGCCTCAAGTGGAGTTCGTGCGGCCGTTGCAGGTTGCGGCCAACACGCTTTGGGTCAAGAAAGAGACGTTCTACGTGATGCTGGCAGGACAGATTTGAAGATGCGAATAGGTGCTCATGAGATGGCGAGGTCCGCGAAGCGAGGCCATCGCCACGGTGGCTGGGTCGTGGCCGTGGGGCTCATGCTCAGTTGCAACCAGGCAGATCCAGAGACGGAGATGGACCCCGAAGGGGCCTCCGAGTCGGGCGCTCCGGCGGGCGCGGGGCCGTCACCCGGGCCGGCGTCCTCCGCGCCGGGCGACGCCAATGCTGCCGCGACCCAAGCAGCGGTCTCATCCAACCCAGAAGGGGTGGAGGGTCCTGGAACGACGGATGCTGATCCCGGCGCAGTGAGTGGGAGTGAATCTGGAGCGAGCACTTCAGCCGAGCCGGACGTCAGCCAGGAGGAAGCACCCGAAGCCGTTGCAGAACCAGAGCCGGCACAGGAGGCATCGAGCGGCGTGGCGCAAGACGTGGAGGACTACTTCCCGCTGGTCGATGGTGGATCTTGGGTCTATCGTCATACTCATCAAGTCGACGGCCAGTGGATCGAAGAGGTGTTCATGGCTGCGACCACCTTCGACGGCGAGCCAGCGTTCCTGGTGTCGGATACGCCAGACTTGAGTCAGGAGATATCGCTGCAGACCTGGCAGCGCATCGGCAGTGCCGTCAGTCGCGTTTATCGCGAACAAACACTGGATGGCGACGTCGTTCTGACTGTCACCTACGACCCAGGCTTCCTCCGATTCGACAGCAGCTGGAACGCGGTCGGTGTCGTCACCGACAACGTCTACCGGCGCGAAGAAACCAAGCCGGACGGTACCAGCAGCGCGGCCATTCGGGAGCAAACCTTCACGGTGTTGGATACGGCTGCTTCGGTGACTGTGGAGGCAGGCTCGTTTGACGATTGCCTGCTCGTCGAGCGCGCTCGTGCTGACAATGGTTCCACGGCGCACTTCTGGTTCGCACGGGGCGTCGGCAAGGTTCGTGAAGAAGACCCAGAGACGCAGACCGTCGAGGAACTGGTCAGTTTCGAGCTGCCTTGATTTGGAACGCAGGAGGGGCTGGGACGTTGTCTGTGAGGTGCTCTCGGCAACCGCAACGGCGCCTGCGGCGACATGTCCATGGGAAGTGCACGGGGGACAAAGGGGCCGCCCCGATGAAACACGAACGGAATCTCGGGCTCTGACTCGGGGATAGGCGACCCACAATCGTGGGAAACTGCTCAGGGCTGCATCCCAAAAGTGGTCAGTGCGCACGTTTTGCGACGGCCAGATGCGTCCCGATGGCGCGGGCGGTCGGTGCGAGACACCGGGGACTTCTCCAAGTGCGGCGGCCTCGTGTTGCTCCGCTTCCTGCTCAATCGGGCCGATGGTATACAGCTGTGTCCCGTCGACCCGACGAGAGCCAAGGAGCAGATTGTGACCTCGACCCAAAGCACGACAAACGAAATACTCGAGACGGTCGCTGAGATAGGGAGGGAGGTGGCCGCGAAACACGCAAGCGACGTCGACGTTCGCGCGCGTTTTCCAAGTGAGACGATCGATGCGTTGCGGAAGGCGAAGTTGCTCTCCGCGGCGGTGCCTACCGAGTACGGTGGCATGGGCTTGGACGTCGTGCAGCTGACTCAGATGTGCCGCGAGCTGGGTCAGTACTGTTCAGCGTCCGGAATGATCCTTGCGATGCATCACATTCAGGTGGCTAGCATCGCCAACCACCTCGGGGGCGTGTCCGAACTCGGCGACTACTTGCGGCGTTTGGTCGAGGAGCAGCGCTTGATCGCTTCTGCCACGAGCGAAGTAGGCCCGAGCGGCGACCTACGGCAAAGCGTTGCGGCGGTCGAGCGATCCGGTGACACGTTTTCGTTGGCCAAGCACGCGACGACCATCTCCTATGGGGAGCACGCCGACGACCTCCTGCTCTCCGCTCGCAAGGATCCCGACGCCAAGGGCAGCGACCAGGTTTTGGTGCTTGCTCTGAAGGGGGAGTTCCAACTGCAGGACGTGGGGGTCTGGGACACGATGGGAATGCGAGGCACGTGCAGTCCCGGCGCGCTGGTCAAGTGCAGCGGCGCCAGCTGGCAAGTGATGACGGTTCCCTTCGCCGAGATCGCACCGCGCACGATGGTGCCGTACTCGCACCTGTTGTGGGGCGGTCTTTGGGTGGGCATTGCCACGGAGGCCGTGCGTCGAACCCGCGCCCTCGCGCGCGCCAAGGCTCGCAAGACGCCAGGTCAATTGCCGAATTCCGCGCAAGAGCTCTCGCGGGTC
>JBNKZR010000677.1:0-3279 GCA_050301735.1 Polyangiaceae bacterium
CTCGCGATTCGCGGCCCCCAATGTGCACGCCTCGGTGCGATGATTCGACGCGAGGCGCTCGGTCCAGTGAACAGCTCGCTGCGCATCCATCTCTGCGGTCTCGGAGGAGGCTGGCGTCTGCGTCGGCGCTATATCAAGATGTTTGCCGACGCGCGGTCGCGTATCCATATCGCCCACGGCTACTTTCTGCCTGATCGTGGTGTCGTCCGCGCCATCACGAGTGCCGCCCGGCGTGGCGTGCAAGTCCGTCTGCTACTGGCTGGCCGCAGCGACATCCCGTTCGCGCGAGCAGCAGCGCGGAGCCTCTATCGGCGCTTGCTGGCGGCAGGGGTCGTCATCCACGAGTGGAACGAATCGGTGCTGCACGCCAAGGTCGCCACTGTAGATGGGCACCACCTCCTCTTGGGAAGCTTCAATCTGGATCCCTTTTCGCTCGCCAACTTGGAGACGCTGGTGGAGGTCAACGACCACGTCGTCGTCCAGCAGACCGAAGCGTGGATTCAAGAACACATGGAGCGTTCGCGTACCATCACCTCCTTGGAGACGAGCTCACGACTGCGAAGATGGCTGCTCGACCCACTGGGTCGGCTCGTAGCCCGAGTCGCAGGCGCAATCAGTCGTGTGATCGTGAGCCGAAGGCGGCGGCGGGCATCGACGGATTACTCCTCGTCCGAGGCGGCTCCCGATCGCAGTCCAGCCAGCGCATCCATGGAGGAGGACCCCTGACATCGAAGGGCACGCCGAGCGACTCCTCGAGGGCGAGGACGTCCTCGAAGAGCCGGTCGAGGGCTCCAGGGATGTCGCCGGCGGCGCAGATGATCGTGGCTCGTTCGCCATGCCCGCAGTCCGGGGCTCCGTCCAAGCGGATCGCGAGCTGCGAAAACCACAATGAACGATGTGAGCAGGTGCGCTCGTGAACCTGGCATGTGTTGCGTCACTTCCTTCCGACTAGGATCGCCGTATGCAACGCCCGGAACGGTTGCTCGATGTCTCGAAAACCGGCCTGCTCATGAAGCGACAACAGCTGGTCTACCGTCCGCCGATGCATCGCGGTATCGACCTGTCGTGTTGCCGAGGTGACGAACTCGTCGTCCGCACCGTGCTGTCGGATATCGTCGTCGCCGCTGACAGCAACGGTAGGGCGGCACCGGTTCCCGTCCCGAAGTCGAGGCAGCGTGACTTTCCCGGGGCCGCGACGCGGGCCAGATCCGTCGAGAGCTCGAGCATCGCATCGTACGCAACTTGGTACCGGCGGATGGCCTGGTCGTAGCCGGCCGCGAGTCGTCGAAAGAGTTCGGCCTGGTCCGCTGATGGTTCCGTCGTCGTCATCGACGCATCCTATTCCCGCAGCCCAGGCAGCGCCATCGACTCCCGATGTGTGACTCACAGCGGCGTGGTTTGTGCTCGAGATACCGGGGATGCCCTCTTGCCTGCTCCGCTAATCGTGGTCGCGATGGCCCGCAGAAATTCCTGGGCGGTCACGGGCTTCACCAAGAAGCCTGCGGCGCCATCTTCGATGAGTGCTCTGGCTTCTTCCGTGAAGCTATACCCGGAGATCAGCAACACCTTCACCCCTGCGTCGATAGCCTTCAGGGCGTAGAATGTTTCCATGCCGTTCATATCAGGCAGCGGACGGTGGGATACTCTCTCGAAGAGGTGGAGGGTCTAGGCGGCTGGGTCAACGTCATTCATCCGGACGACCGCGCGGCGGCTTCGAAGTTTACTGATGAGCTCAGTCGGGGTAGCCCGGTGATCACCGAGTATCGAATTATCGACGGTTCGGGCAACGTCAAGTGGCTCCGCGATAGGATACACCCCCAGCTCGACCAAGATGGAAAGCTGCAGCGCCTGACGGGAGGAGTGACGGATATCACCGAGCGCAAGCAGCTCGAGGAAAAACTGCTTCGGGCGCAGCGATTGGACGCGATGGCGCGTTTGGCAGGTGCCGTTGCCCATGACTTCAACAACTTGTTGGTGGTGCGTTACGGTACATTGGAAGAGTTGGAGGCCGACGCCGCCAGCGAACGCGCCCCGGCAACCTCCTCCCTGCAGGAGATCGCAACCTCCTCCCTGCAGGAGATCAGAGTCTCCGTCGAGCAAACCGAAGGGTTGACACGCGCTCTTCTCGCCTTCGGGCGCAAGCAGGTGACCGTTCGTCGCCCCGTTGGTTTGAACGCATTGGTAGGGGATTCTCTGCCCTTGCTTTCACGTGTGGCTAGTGAAGGTGTTCATCTTCGCACCGAGCTTCCCGCGGAAGATGTCGTGGTCGCAATGGACGCGGCACAGGTTCAGTTGATGCTACTCAATTTGTGCATGAATGCGCGCGATGCGTTACCCAACGGTGGCGAGATCGTCATCTCGGTGCGTGAAGTGGAGTGGCTACGTGAAGATCCGAAGCGCCCCGCCGAGCTCAGTCCGGGCAGTTGGGGCTGCATCGAAGTGCGGGATGATGGTGTGGGGATGAGCGACGAGGTTCGGCAACAAGTCTTCGAACCGTTCTTCACGACCAAGGCCCCAGGGATGGGGACAGGGCTTGGGCTTGCCACAGTATATGGCATGGCGCTTCAGATGGAGGGAACTGTTGCAGTCAAAAGCGAGCCTCGCAAAGGCAGCACATTCTCGATCTACCTTCCGAGAGCCAAGCTTCCGGAGGAGGCCGCGGCACTGTCGGGCTTTCGCAGTTCAGTAGGAGGCAGAGAAAGGCTGCTGCTCGTGGAAGATCAGGAGGCCGTACGCCGGACGCTCTCCAACGCGTTGTCGCAACGCGGGTACACGGTCCTCACGGCCGGGTCCGCCGAGGAAGCACTGGCACTGCCAGCTGACGACCTGAAACGTGTGGCGCTGGTGATGACGGACGTGCGGCTGCCAGGAAAAGACGGCCTGGCGCTGTGCAACGAGCTGACGAAGGTGCACCGAACGTTGCGGGTTCTTCTCGTTTCGGGCTACGTGCCCGACGCGCAAATCCAGAACGAACTGTCCTCTGGGCGCTTTCCATTTCTCGCCAAACCCTTTTCTCCCGAGGGACTTGCGCGCCGCATTCGCGAGCTACTGGATGATACAGAGTACCCGCAGTGACCGTGCGAGGGCTCTGCTGTGGTTCGAGCGAGGCGAAGACTACCCCAACAGGGGTACGCACCACGCTCGTATCCACATTCGCGCCGAGTTGGCGACCAGTTGCTACTCTTCTGCGCCCCGCGGGGACCCGAGCTTTTACGGTTCGGTGGACCCGACGTCAAACTCGGAAGACGTTCCAGGTGGAGGAGATTCAGATCGGAAGAG
>JBNKZR010000678.1:0-3271 GCA_050301735.1 Polyangiaceae bacterium
ACAATGCCTCAGGAACAGCGTCGAGGGGTGCTGACCGACGTGACGCTGGGGCGCGCTGTATACTGCCAGAATACGCTTTTGAGGCACTGTGGCGCCTTTGTTTGGCGCCCCGCTACCCCTTCACTAGATTTCATTTGCGGGTAGCGGCTCGAGTCGCCGCTTGCCCACTTTGCACGCCTCGATCGCGATCCCCTGGCGCGGTCGGGGAGTGAACTCTTCCTTTGAAAGCCACGCCCTCCCAATCGCGTGGCCGCACGTTGCACGGAGCAAATCCCATGAGACCATTCAACTCTTTGACCCTCACCAGCCTGATCACCCTCGCAGCATTGGCGGCGTGCGGCGGCGGTGAGAGCTCCGACAACGCTTCGAAGGCGTCCGAGCAGAGCACCAGTGGCGAAGTGGCGCAAAACGATAGCTCTTCGGACGACAGCAGCGAAGGGACCTCAGACGGCCAAGACGAGTCCGCCGGGCCCAACAGCTCCGACGCCGACAGCGCCCCCGCCTCACCCACTGGTGACAGCGGCGGCATCAACGACGATCCGAACGCCGAAGGTCCGACCGAAACAGCGGATGAGCAGGCGAACGAAGAGGATCCAAGCGACGGCACTCCCGTCGATGAACCAGCGCCGAGCGGCGACGAAGCCTCCACGGACGGGCCCCTGGATCCCGGGGACGAAGATCCGGTCGAGGCTGTGCCGGACCCGATCGGACAGGATCCGGGAGGTGAACCGACGGAGTCGCTCACCCCAGCAGAGTGTGAAGAGGCCGGCGGCACCGTGGTCGGCGACATCGGCGACGGAAGCATTCACCGCCCCGGCTACGTGTGCGCCGACAGTGGCGAGCCACCGATCGCCAGCATCCGCCCCGAAGACGACGGCCCGATCTTCATCGAGGGCGCCGTTTGCTGCGGTGGCAAGGCGGACTCTGGCGGTGGTGACGTCAGCTGCGAGGAGATCGCCTGCTTGCGCGCGGTCGAGTGCGTCAGCGAATGCGGCGGTAAGGTGGTTCAGTCGGGCTGTTGTCCGTGCCCCGAGGGCACCTTCGACTCCATCGAGTGCAATAGTAACGACATGAGCGGCGGTACATCGGGCAGCTGCTCGAGCAATGCCGATTGCGGCGCCGACGAGTACTGCAAGACACCGGCGGGCAGCTGTGACGCAGCGGGCGAGTGCGCCATCAAGCCCGACGCCTGCCTCGACGTCTTCGAGCCCGTGTGCGGCTGCAACAACAACGACTACAGCAACGCCTGCTACGCCGAAATGGACGGCGTCAGCATCGGCGGAGAGTGCAAGCAGTGACAGGCCGCTAGAATCAATCGCGGCAGTGAAGGATTGCCCGTCCAGGTGGAGGTTGCCGAACAGCGCGTCACTCACGCCAGCTCCCCGCCGTCACCGAGGCCGGCGCGTACCCACCTGCACCCGGGACTTCAATGCGACGATCTGTTCTCCGAAGCGGGACAATTCGACGTTCACGTCCTCCCGACTGGCGCGCTCATCACGAGCTCTTCCGCGTCCATGACAACGTAGCGCGCGAACTCGAGCTCGCTCGCCGTGATGCCGGAAACACCACGCACGTACTCGTCTTCGCACTCACCCTCGACGGAGCTGCATTCTGCCGGCAAGAGCACGACCCGCAGCGGCTCGGAGGGCTGTTCGCCCCATTGCGTTTCCGCGGTTGGGGTGGGCAGGCACGCGACGCTGAACGTCGCGACGATGGACACCCAACGGCACCGCGTCGCACCCCAACTCATCTTCACCACAAACACCTCCACTGGCCCGCGGCAAAGGGCCTAGCACGACGGCCGCAAAGTCTGTGCTCACCTTCATCTCGTCCGCGGGCCGGGGGAACGCCTCCACGGGAGATGGCCGCTCGTATTTGCCTACCTGCAGTCGCTACGCGAAACCACGGCGATCCCGACACAAGGCTACGCAAGGCTGCGCCCATGGGCGAGTTGGCAAGCGACCGAACCCGACGCGCATCACCAACGCCGATTTGTGGGTGACAGGAGAACGACGGGGCGGGAGAATGGGTAGTTGGGCAGACCACGCCTTGGTCTCACTCGTCGACTTGCGGTTCTGATGCTACCCCTCCGCTCGAGCGGCGCGCTGCTCGTTGATCGGCCGTCGCTTCCGCGTCACGTAGCGGACCGAAGATCAGTCGCTCCGCATCCCCGTCCAACTCCGTCCATTCCGCCAGACTCAGCAGTGTGTTCACTAAACGGATCCACTGGTTCCGAGCATTCACCACTTGCGCGCCCAGTGACTTACCCCCTACTAGACGCGCTCGCTCCTCCTCGAGCTTGCCGAGGCGTTCTCCTGCGTCCAACCATGCGTCCACCGTCGCAAACAGGTTGCGCCCATCCGGCAAGGGGATCCCTTCCAAGGCCTTGCGCGACTCTCCCGTCAGTCGCTCTCGCAGCAAGCTCGCCCAGCCCGCCTGTCCACGATACGTCGCTTGGATTGTCTTACCCAGTCCCGACGGCATCAGCTCATCCCGCAACTCGATGTACACCGACCCGTTATCTTGCAGCAGTGCCAGATGAGTCAGCATCCCGTGGATCCCACGCGCCAGCGTGTCGTGCAGCGCATCTTCCTGCGCCGCCAGCCCGATGATTTCCGCTTCCCTCGGTTTGTCTGGCTGCGGCGCAACCGCCACTATGTCCTGATTTACCGATTGCAGTTCCCCCTCGAACGCTGCGAGCCGCGGCTGCTCCTTCAGTGCCTTGTGCCCGTTGTTGCTCGCATCTGTCCACGCAGCCGATACGGCCACCATCTCTTCCACTGTCAGGTTCTTGAGCGCCATATGCCCTCCTCTGGTTGTTTCTTCTGCGCACCAGCGCACCCGTACGATCCACGTTCCAGTGCTCCACTGCACCCCCCAGCCGAATCACCGCGACTGCCTCGCCACGTCCGAAGCGAACTTTCCGCCCTGCCCAACGCCCGCGGGAGTCAATCCCGCAGAGTCTCCCATGCGCCCGCCACAGCACCCCATCCGTGGGCCCGCTGCCCGCCACGGCCCGTCGCCCCGGGCACCTAATTCACCAGCAATGCCGGTCCCGACCGCCACCGGACCCCTCTGAACCGCCGGAGTACCCGGTCGCGACCGGCCAGCGCTCGGTTTCTGCGGCAAAACACGCGGTCGCGACCGACCCTGACCTGGTTTCCCTTGCCCGTCGGGCCGCTCGCGACCGACCCCAATTCCGTTCGCTGGGCCCACACCCCGGCCGCCACCGCCTCCGATCTGGTTTCCATCAGCAAGACTCGCGGTCGCG
>JBNKZR010000679.1:0-3269 GCA_050301735.1 Polyangiaceae bacterium
GGCTGCCGCCACCCACGACGAGATATGGAACGCCGCCCAGCGTCAGCTGCTCCGCGAGGGCGTGATTCACAACTACTTGCGCATGCTCTGGGGCAAGAAGGTCCTCCACTGGTCCGAATCTCCCCAGGCGGCGCTGCAAATCCTGTTGGAGCTCAACGATAAGTACGCGCTCGATGGCCGCGATCCCAATTCCTACAGCGGTATCTTCTGGATCTTCGGTCGCTACGACCGCCCTTGGGGGCCCAAGCGTCCCGTGTTCGGCTCCGTGCGCTACATGAGCTCGGACAGCACGCGGCGCAAGCTGAGGCTGGGCGACTACCTGCAACGCTACGGCAGTGACGGCCCTCAGCTGTCGCTACTCACGTAGTTGAAGCGCCGTCCCTTCGTTACCTCGCGCCGTTCGGTCGCACCGTCTCCAACCAGCGCATCACACGCAAGGCGCGCAAGGTGTTCATCCGGCTCGGCTCACGGCCAGATTCGAGTTCGAAGTAGGTGCGTCCCGTATGCTTGTTCTGAACGCGCCAACGACCGTCGCTCTTGCGTCGCTTTTTCAGCACCTCCACCGGGTCCGAGAGGCGCTCGTCCCACGGCGCGCGCACGCTCGCGAAATGTTCGAGGCCACGCAACACGTCGAAGAACCACCGAGGAGGGAACGAGAACTGAGTGAACGACGCCTTGACCGGCTCGCCCGTGGTCGACGAGCGGTAGAGCTGATGTTCCAGAAAGAACTCACGTCCGCGCTCACCGGCAAGGCGCAGTGTCCTTCGTCGCCCCAGCGTCGCTTCGACAGCGGCCAGGGCTTCGAGTGTGCTCAGCGTGCTGTGGAACGACGAGTGCGTCGCCCCCCGGTGGCGCTCACAATTCCAGCCTCCGTCGGGCATTTGTTCATCGAGCAGCCAATCGAGCATGCGTCGACAGCGTTCGTCGTCCGCGAGCCCGAAGTAGCAGGCCATCGAGAGCAGCATCGCCGTGACGCACGTGTCCGTGCTCGACGACGACCAGAGACGGACGCCGCCCGCCTCCGTGACCCCCCGCTCGAGGAGCAATTGGCAGCTTTGCACGCACGCTGCGTGATTCGGCGGGATGCCCAACTGGGTCAGCAGTCTCAAGGAGTAGAAGGTTGAGGTCCACTTCGGGGTGTACAGACCGTTGCCCCAGGTGCCGTCCTCGGCGCGATGAGACAATAGCTGTTCGCCCCACCCCTCACGCGCGACCCGCCGTCGCGTCTTCTGCCAGGTCGAAGGTGAACGACGCAGGAGATCGCGCTGGGCTTGCCAAGCAACGGATGGATCCCCTTCCGTCAGCCAGCGCAACGTCTCCGCTTCGTCGTGCATCGCGTCGAGCATACAAGAGACGCACTGCCGGGCCAACGGCGTTCCTCTACCACCATCTGTACGCATCGCAGCATTTGTCGTACGGGGGTCGAGCGCTTCGGCCCTGCCGGTCAGCTCTCAGTCCCCCGTCAAGACCTGCGAGACCGGGTGGTCGTCGTGGTAGACGGGGGGTTGCTTGGCGCGGCGGTTGGCACGTGCGCGAGCGATGATGGTTTCCACGCCGCGCTCGTGGAGCGCGGCTTGGGCGGCTGCCAAACGTGCCACCGGGATGCGGTAGGGCGAGCACGAAACGTAGTCCAAGCCGAGGTCGTGGCAGAAGCCGACGGATTGAGGATCGCCGCCGTGTTCACCGCAGATCCCGATCTTGAGATTCTGCCGTTTCGAGCGTCCCTTTTCGATGGCGATCTGCATCAGCTGCCCGACGCCTTCTCGGTCGATGGACACGAACGGATTGCGCTGCAGGATGCCCGTCTCGACGTAGTGTCCGAGGAACTTCCCAGTGTCGTCGCGGCTGAAGCCGAGGGTTGTCTGCGTCAAGTCGTTGGTGCCGAAGCTGAAGAAGTCGGCACAGTCGGCGATCTCGTCGGCGGTCAGCGCACCGCGCGGTACCTCGATCATCGTGCCGATGCTGAGCGGCGGGTGAACGCCTCGCTCTTTCATCACCTCGGCTGCCGTCTTCTCGATCAGCTCTCGTTGGCGGCGCAGCTCTTCGACGTGACCCACCAGCGGAACCATGATCTCGGGATGCACCTCGAAGCCCTCGCCAACGCAGATGGCGGCGGCTTCGACGATGGCGCGGGTCTGCATCTCGATGATCTCCGGTACGACGATGGTCAGCCGGCAGCCGCGCCAGCCCAACATGGGATTGAACTCTGACAGCTCCTTCACCCGATCGTGCAGGCGCTGCAGTTCCTTCAGCTTCGCGGCGTTGCGACCCCGAGTCTTGCCGGTGGCCTTCATCACCTCGATCTGCACCCGCAGCTCGGTCAGATCGGGCAGAAACTCGTGCAGCGGTGGGTCCAGCGTGCGGATCGTCACCGGCAAGCCATTCATGGCGCGAAACAGACCGATGAAGTCTTTTCGCTGATGTACGAGCAGCCGTGCCAGCGCGCGGGCGCGTTCTTTCGGGGTGTGCGCCAGAATCATGGCGCGCATCTGCTCGATGCGCTTTTCGCCGAAGAACATGTGCTCGGTGCGGCACAAGCCGATGCCCTCGGCTCCGAACGCGAGGGCCATCTTGGCGTCCGCCGGGCTATCGGCGTTGGCTCGCACCCGCAGGCGACGGATGAGATCTGCCCACTCGAGCAGTCGCAACAAGGCAGCGTACGCGCTGTGCTCTTTGGGGCGTGCTCTGCCCTGAGCGATGCGCACCACTTCCGAAGCAATCGTCGGTAGCTTACCGATGATCACCTCGCCCGTCGTGCCGTCGACGGAGAGCCAGTCGCCGGGCCCCACGCGGGTGCCGCCGATGTGTGCCACTTGGTGGGCGTGATCGATGCGCAAGGCGTCGCAACCGACGACGGCGGGTTTGCCCATCTGTCGTCCGACGACGGCGGCGTGACTGGTCATGCCGCCCGCCGCGGTCAGCAAGCCCGCAGACGCGCTCATGCCGCGAATGTCGTCGGGGCTCGTCTCCTGTCGAATCAGGATCGCGGGATCACCTTTCTCGGCGAGCTTGACGGCAGCTTCGGCGCTGAACGCCGTGCGGCCGCAAGCGGCGCCCGGTGAGGCAGCTAACCCCTTTGCGGCCGGGCTGTGCTTGCGTCGCGCTTCGGGTGAAAACACCGGGTGCAACAGCTGGAGGAGCTGGACCGGCTCGACGCGGATCACGGCCTCTTCTCGTGTGATCAGGCCCTCGTCGACCATGTCCGTCGCGATCTGCACGGCAGCCACCCCGGTGCGCTTTCCGGTGCGCGTCTGGAGCATGTAGAGCTT
>JBNKZR010000680.1:0-3250 GCA_050301735.1 Polyangiaceae bacterium
TGCGGGTTGGGTCTCTGCTTCCCCGCTCGTGGAGATGTCAGCGTCGGCATCCGCGGGCGACTCGTTTGGCGTTGCGTCCTCCGTGTGGCTATTCGTCGACGACAGGTCCGGGATGACGGTTTTCGCCTCACCCCGAGCAGATGCGTATACCAGCATGGCCTCCCTGCCGTTCGGACGCGGGGGGAACTGGGCGTTGGCGAGCTCCTTCGCCATGCACTCGCCGGTGCTGTTGCTGCCCTGGACCAAGCGAATGCGTTTCAGTTCCCCCGTACCCGAAGAGAAGTCGACCGCAGCGTTCAGGGGGTGGTTGTCGAGGGAACAGGTCTTGGCGACCTGCTCTGGCAGAGCAGGAGGTGGTATCAGGTCGACCTTCTGGAGCAGCTCGTGGAAGTCGTCGAGTCCGGCGTCGAAGTAGTCCGGGTGGTTGCGGTACCCGATCAGCAGGTAGACGGGGAAAGCTGCTTTCTGGTGGGCGGACCACACGTAGTCCGTTCTGACGAGCGCAATTTCGAAGACGGCCGTGCGATGCTTCGGGTCGAGCTTGAGCTGCTCCAAGTTGCTCAGATCGACACGGGCGAACTGTGCTTCATATCCCGAAACCAAGCCGGAAGCTTCGTTCGTGACGCGGCTGCTGAACGTTCTGCTTTCGGAAACGGCAACACCGCTACTTTGATCGTAGACCGCGAGTTGCCCACTTCCCGAAAGTGAGCGCACCCAGTGGCTGATGAGGATGCGAAGGTCCTTCTTTGCCCAGTCCGAGCTCACCGGTACCGAGCGGATCCAGACTTGTCCATCGTCGTTCAGATTGATGAAGCGAAGATCGGGGTCCGGATGTTCACCCGCCTTGTCGAAGACTCCGTCGCCGTCGAGATCCATCACCACGGGTGTGGTTTCATTGCGTTTGGGTTCGGTAGGTCGCCCCTGCTCGTCGAGTTGGTAGTTGTCGAGCTTCCACTTCGGTCCCATCAGCGCTCCGTCTGGCGAAGTGACCGTGTAGCCGTACAAGGGGTTTTCGTACGCGCCATCTTTGAACGCATGGGTGCCGGCGCCACAGGCGCACATCATGACGGAGACTATCAACACCAACTCAATTCGCATGCTGGTGACAATAGCCGAATCGCGCGCCCCGGAAAACTGTCGGCTCGTGCGAAGTTCCTGCAATGCCCGGCGTCGCAGAACTCGCCGACGGGCCGCCGCCCCCTGTGGAGTGGCGCTCGTCGACGAAGACGTCGTCGAAATTGCCCGGTTGCAGTCGCTTTTGCCGACTCCAATCTCTGTTGCACCGTATGAGCGTTCGCGAATCGCGCTCGCTCAGCTAAGCTAGAGCCATGCGTGTCCTCGAGCATTTGGTCGAGTTCGTTCACTACCAGCGAGCGGTGGCAGCACTGCTGGTCGTCGGGTGTGGAGCCAATGCCACCAACGAGGCGGGGATCGGCGGGCGTGGCGGGCCGGGTGGCGATTCGACGGGGCCGACCTCCGCCGGCTCTTCGGTAACCGATGACCGTCAGCTTGCGGGAGACGGGCCGAACCAGGTCGCGGCTTCGGAAGATCCCGTTGCGGGAGAGGGCGATTCAGCGGCGGGCGACACTAGGGGGCTCACCAACCCGAATCTGCCGGCCGCAAGCAGTGCGGACGAGGATGGCTCGTCGAACGCTGCGGGCATGGCGGCAGACGACAGTGACGACTCGGCCGAGCCGGCGCCGAGCACGAATGGTGATGTCGACGTGCCGCCTGTCCCAACGGACCCAGAGCCAGCGTGCCTGCCTCCAGAGCTTGCTAGCTCGGAGGAAGTCGTCAGACGTCTCCAGCGTTTGCTCTGGGACACCGAAGAGCAAGGGCCTTTGGGGGAGCTGCCCGCTGATGAGCCTCCGTCACCCACCGCTGTTCGAACTCTGGCCAAACAGATGCTCGGCGATCCCGACTACGGGCGAGTGGGATTGACGGAGTTCGTGCGCAGCTGGCTCTGGTTGGGCGACGTGGAGCGCCTCGACATGCCCGATGCTCTGCTCGCGAGCACGCTGGAGTCGACCAACCGTACTCTGGAGTACCTACTGTTCGACCCCGGTGCCCCGTTGTCGGCCTTGTACAGCGGCGATGAAGCGGTGGTGGACGCAGAGCTGGCCGCCTTCTACGAAGTGCCACCGCCAGCGACGGGATGGGGCGTCGTCCAGTTACCTGAAGCCCGCCGCGCCGGCTTCTTTGGACAGGCATTGTGGCTCAATGTTCACCCGCATCCGGCCATGCGAGGGGCGGTCATCCTCGAGACCTTGCGCTGTCTCGAGGTTCCCTTTCCGCCAGCGGACGCCGTTTCGGTCGAGCGTGAGCCGAGTTCGAGCGAGTCGACCCGACGTGAGCAGTACCTCGCATCCGTGGCCGATCCGGTTTGCGCTGGGTGCCACTCCGTCATCGCTCCGTTGGGACTGGCATTCGAGCACTTTGATGGCTGGGGCACCTACCGTACGTCCGACAACGGCTTTCCCGTCGACGCAAGCGGCGGCATCCCGCAGACGGCGATCGAGGTGGACGGCGCCAGCGAGCTTGCCGCCGCCTTCGCCGGGGAACTGCGAGCCGAGACGCATGCCTGTGCCGCGCGGAAAGCTGTTGCTCGGTCCTTGGGTGAGGGCTCTTGGTCACCCACCGCGTTCGATGAACCCACATGCTTCGCCGAGCTCAATCCCGAACTGGCTGAGCTCGAAGACCCACTGATCTACGATTGGGTGGTGCAGCTGGTCGGCAGCCCCATCTTTCTGGCGCAGTACTCGAGTCCGTAGTTGCGCCGCGCGACGTGCAGCACAGCTTCCTAGGTGCCGCGCACTTCGAAGTTCGCGAGGCCCAAGCGGAGTTGGCGAGTGTCCGGGCGGCGTTCGATCAGGTGCTCCACGGGGAGGCAGGCCTGCTTGAAGCATTGCTTGGCGCGCCACAGCAGCAGGTTCAGGCGGACTCGTTCGACCTTGAGCCAGCTCATCAATTGCTCGGAGTCCACCCAACCCGCTTGCTCCGGCGAAAGCGACAGGCTTTCCGCTTCTCTGGCCCGCGCTAGGAGCAGTAGCGGGTAGTTGTGGGCACGGGCGCCCAGCTCGATGACCGTCGCTCGGTGGATCACTTCGAGCGCGACGTGCTCTTCATCGGAACTCACGGTGAAGCGCAGTTTCAAGCCTTCGGTGCTTTCACCGATGGCGTGAGTCGTCGGTAGTTTTTCGAAGGCCGCCGGCGGGAGTTCCAGTCGGTAGGCGGCGCCCCCCACCAAGAC
>JBNKZR010000681.1:0-3236 GCA_050301735.1 Polyangiaceae bacterium
AGTTTACCCTCACATCCCACGGCGCCCGCCAGACTCAGCGTCGCTCCGAGCAGCAGGCCGACGGCGCTTCCTGCAAGACCAGGCCGGCGCTCGGCCCGACGCTGCGAAAAGGGTGAGGGCTCATCCACCACGTCCAGGAACTTACCGCATTCTCAGAGCCTGGCCCGGCGCATTTCTGGCCCGAGCGCTGGTCCTCTGAAGGGAGCCCGGGTGAGTGGGGCACGGAGGCCCCGCCCAGTCCAGTACCATGGCATGTTCTCACTGGTTTGCGACGACCCCGTGCGCGCCGCGAGATTCGTGTTCCAGCTGAATACGGAGACTTGGTGAGTGACTCCACGTACGTCACGGCACGACTGGCTGAGTCACTTGGCGAGCCGCCGTTGGATGCGCTCGATGCGCTCGGGGGTCACGAGCCAGGAGATCCTCGCATCCGCAAGGAAATGAAAGACCATCGGCACGAGCAGGCTACCGGTCACCCACCACAAGAGCGCGAACAAGGCTCCCATGATGCCTGTCGCCAAGATCCCCCAGCGCCCCTGGTACAGGTGCGCGAGGCCGAAGGCGACGGACGAAGCGCACAGGCTTTCCCAAAAGCTGGTACCGAGGAAAGTGATGAACGCGCTCATCAAGAACCAACGGAAGATGATCTCTTCGCCAACCCCCGCGAGCAGAGAAACCCCAATGAACAGCCGACGCTGACGGCGGGTTCGCGGTAGCAGCGCGCCCGCGGTTCGGACCAGCAGCCCCAAGAGGCGATCGCCGCGGCGGCGCAACACCAGGGTGGAGACACCGAACAGGGTCGCGACGTATGCGAGCCACCAGAGCGTGGTCTGAGTCTGGGCGTGAGGGAGAGTGAATGGCAGCCGTTCCGGGTTGGTGGCCAGGGCGGCGCAGGCGAGCGCGACGGTGATCACCTTGCGCGTCGCTGAGCGTTTCACGAATCGTTCCCAAGTGCCGGAAACGCCTGATTCGACTTGGGCTCGCAGTATTCGATACTCCGAGCGGCCCCGCAACGCGCCCCAAATCAGCAGCCCGACGACGCCTGACGCGAGTATCGCGGAAACCACCTGCCAACCTTATCACCGGTGTTGCTGTCGGGGGTTGCGGAACTACACTGAGCTCGATGAGCTCGATGAGTTCGCGTGGTACCGTTGGCACGCCGAGTTCGCCTCCCCCGGGTCCAGTTGGGCCCGCGGCTCCGTTTGAGCAATGGCCCATCCAGCACGAAGAGCCGCGGGTCGGCTACTATTGGTACGTCGCTCCCAGCGTACTCATTTGTCAAAGCACCGCGGTCAACGGCAGCGTGGAGGTCGTCGACCGTCACAATGACGTGGTGGACCGGATGTTGGCCACTCGGCACCAGGAGATCCTGGCTGACGGTGGGCTATTCCTGCTGTTCGACTGGCGTTCCGTACTGAGTTACGAGCAGGAGGCTCGCGCCCGCCAGCGAGAGCGCATGCAGGCCCGCGAAGACGGCTACTCACGGCACACGGTCGTGGTGCTCAATCCCAGCAGCAAACTGGTACGCATGGCAGTCAGCGCCGCCAACCTGTTCACCACCATGCTCAGCCGCTCGGCGATCGAGATCGCCTCATCGCCGGAGTTGACGTTGCGCCGCCAGGGCATCACAGCGCCGAGTGCAGGCGCACGTTTTTATGGTGCCTAGCTAGGTGCCCCATCCCACGCTGCTTGCCGGCACTCGTCGTGGGGGCGTTCCCCGCTACATGCTGCCGTGGAACAGCTACTTGCTCGGTGGCGTGGGCGTGCAGGCCCTCTCGCGAACAACGCGGTCGTAGCCGGTCGGTGATGAAGACGCCGAACAGACTCGCAGTGACGACCGCCGTATCGTGTTCCTCAGTCTTGCCTACGGTTGGCAGCTTCTGCAGACGCGGGTCGTGATCGGAATGAATGAGCCGGACTTCCGCATGGAATTCGGGTTTGTGTTCGAACGCTACTGAGAGCTGCGAAACGTGCCACGGGTCAGATCGACAACGAGTTGCCGCTGTCTACCCCGGCCACTCGGGGAGCGGGACGAACTCGTCCGCGCGCTCGGAGCCGCAAGTGACCGCGCCATCGACGATGTACGCGGCGCGCTCCTCGTGGTCGTTCGCGATGGGTAGCTCAGAGCCGGCCGGGATCGACGCGTCGATGGTCGGATCGCGCGGCGTGCCAGTCACGTCACGGAGCCTTCGGCTCGATGCGCCCTTCGCTAGCACCTGGAGGTTCAGCGAGGAACTCGACCCAAGCTCGCTTCATACACGGGTAGTGGCGTGCGGCTTCGGCCAAGGAGAGAAAGGCGGTGATCGTCGTATCGAAGCGTTTGCGCAGGGCCGGATTGGCGATGTCGCCGTCCACGAGCGCTTGTTGCGCTTGCGCGAGTGAAAACATGTCCGGGAAGATTCGCGCGCCGAGATGTTCGAGCGGCACGCGCAGCCCCCAGAGGCCGCGGTTGCCACCCATCAGCGATGGCGATGCCGACAACAACAAACCGTGCCGGCCGTCGAACGGTTGCGGACGAAAGCGTGACGTCCAATCGATCGCGTTCTTGAGTATGCCCGGCATGGACGCGTTGTACTCGGGCGACGCGATGATGAAGGCGTCGCTAGCTTCGAGACGGCGTTTCAGCTCCTGTGCGCCGGCTGGGATCCCCTCGGCAGACTCGATATCGCCGTCATAAGATGGGCCGTCGAAGTCGCGCATGGCGGCGAGGTGGACGTTCGCACCGGCCTGCCTTGCGACCTGTGCGGCCAGCGTCGCGAGTTGGTGGTTCAGGGATCCTTTGCGAAGCGAGGCAGCAAACACGAGTACCTCGAGTTGCGATGCCTTTTGCTGTTCTTCCGTTGCTGGCATGGCGCCTACCTGGCCCTTTCGCTACAGAGTTGACGCTGGACATAGCGCCCGAGCTGCGCCGTCACCAGTCCAAGGATGGCCGTTTGCGAGCCCGTGAGCCCGCTTCGTCAGAGCGGCGGCATCGCGGCGAAGTCGATATTGTCGAGCCACAGCTCGAACTGAGCGGCACCCTGCGGTGCGCGGAACTGGAACTGGTACGCGTTCGGACCCAGGTCTCAGCAAGCGAACTATGAACGCAGCTGCTCCAGTTGCGCGCGCTCCCGCCCGTCCACGAGTCGTTTCGCGCGGAGTCGGAGCGCCCTGGTGAGCCCTACTGCTGGCAGACGCGGATGTAGTCGATCAGGAATTGCTGCGGGAACACCGTCGTCTCATCGGGGTTGCCTGGC
>JBNKZR010000682.1:0-3193 GCA_050301735.1 Polyangiaceae bacterium
TGATAGCGCGTGGACTCCCCGGCGGGCGGTGTCATCTTCGCCAAATGCCCGGCCAAGGGCGTGACGCCGAAGTCGATCAAATCCACGACCAGCGACGCGCTCAGATGCTCGCCTCCGCGCAAGAGATAGGACGCGCCGCGGAAAGTCTCCCCGACGATGCTTTCTTGATCCGCCCCTATCACGATATCCGCAATGCCATCGCCGCTGACATCCCCCGAACGCACCCAGATCCCGAAGCGCCCGAGTTCCTCGGGCCCCACGAGCGTCACGATCGGAATGTCGTCGGGAGGAGACCGCAGGTCGATGGGTTCGCCCGACTCCAGACGCGCACGAAGGTGGGGTCCTCCGACGACGATGCTCAGCGCGCCCGCGCCGATGCGGTCGGGATCGCTGGCCCGGTGATTCTGGCGAGAAATGAGCAAGTCGCCGACGCCATCGCCGGTCACGTCGTCCATCCACAGCTCGCTGCCAGCACCCTCGAAGTTACTGTCGCCGTAGATCATCAACACGTCGTCACGTTGTTCGGCGAGGTCGATGTCGCCAGACACCCGACCATCTCCGAACAGAACGTATATCTGACCCGCGCCAGATCGCATCAGGGGTGAGGCTTGGAAGGATGCCATCGCGAAGTCCACCTCCCCGTCGGCGTCGAGATCCCACGAACCCGCGACCGGTACGCCCAAGGTGCCGTCCCCCTCGGGTGTGCCGTAAACCCGACGAAAGCCATCGACGCCAGCGAGCTGAGCGAGATCGACGACCTGCTGCACCAGGTTGTTCGGGGTCTCACTGCCAGCCTCAGGGGCGATTGCTGCATCCCGCTCGGCACCTGCATCCGGCACACTCGGAAGGCCCGCCTCCAATCCCCCATCGAGCAGCGTGTCGTCTGACGCTTCCGTCTCTTCGATTTCGGTTTCCTCAGGCTCCGTTTCGGTATCCGTCACGGCGCCATCGGGCTCCACATCGCTTTCGGTCGGGTCGGTGTCTCCCGCGTCCGTAGCCTCCGTCGGCTGGACGTCGGCATCTGGCGTGTCCGTTTGTCCGGCATCGACGGGGCCCCCCTGCTGATCGGAACCATCGTCGCCGCAAGCGCACAAACACAAACCGACCAGAAACGCCAGCGACACGGCGCGCGTCATCTCGAGCATTCGCATCATCTCCAAGCCGGAGCAGCCTAGCACCACCTCCCAAGATTTCGGAACGACCGCCGCAAGACTCGGTTTTGCGGCGGCTTTTCGGCGAATGGAGAGCCCTCAGAAGAGGTCGAGGAAACGCCACAGGGACCAGAAAGTGCCCACGAATACGAGCCCTGACGCAACCAACTCGAGTACCCGCGTCTGAAACCACTGCCGCGAACGCCAACGTCGCACCAAGAGCCAAACCGCGAGGGCAACGCTGAGTTGACCCAACTCCACCCCGACGTTGAACCCAAGCACCGCCCGCCAGAGCTCGCCGTCCAAGAACCCCGTCTGCGCCAGAGACGATGCGAAGCCGAGCCCGTGCAGAAGACCGAAGCCAAAGACCAACCAGGACCGAATGGCAGTGGGCAAGCGCAAGAAATACTCTGCACCCAACGCCGCGATTGAAAGTGCGATCAACGGCTCGACCAGCGCCGTGCCACCCAAGACCGTTCCCATCGCGCTCAGTGCCAACGTCAGCGAGTGCGCCAGCGTAAACAGCGACAGCTCGATGACCAAACGCCTCACGCTCGTGCTCGTGAGCAGCAGTCCAATCACGAACAGCATGTGGTCCAAGCCATCAGGAATGATGTGCTCGAAACCCACCCGCACCATCCGCCAGATTGCGACGGCGGGCACATCGGGCCGAGTCGCGGCGGCACGTGACTTCGGGGAATGCCGTGCACTGGGAGCGGGAGCGGGAGCCGCAGTCGACGTCGTAGCAGCAGACTCGGTCGGGCGGACCCCAGCATCTGCCTCCGCGGGCGGATTTAGGCTTAGCAGCGGGGTTGCGTCACCGGCGAGAACGAGACGCCGAAAAAGACTGCGCCCCGCAGGAGAACGAACGTCCAGAGCGACATCGCCGACATTCTCGTCGAAGCGTATCTGCAGCTGTTGGGCGTCGACAGGCACCGTCCCAGAGTACTCGACCACATCGACCGCACTCGAGCCTTCACCTACGGACAGAATGCGAAAGTCAGCCTGCTGCTGCTGGGCGTCGAAGGTGACAGTAACCGCTTTTTCGAGTTCCTTGACGAGCGTCGCGCGACGCTCGTCTTCGGCGGCGTCATCGGACGCATCGAGCGCCAGCTCGAGATGAAATCTGCCGCGCTGGAAGCGAAACTCCCCACTGCCGAAGCCCAAAGCATGCGCGTGAGCCAAAGTCGTGAGCGCCGTGAGCAGTGCTAGCACTACCCAAGCAAGAGCCCACCTTTGCTTCGAGGAGCTGATGAATCGCACCGTCGCACGTAAGCGGGAACGGGCGGCTGGTGTCAATAGGGCGAGCTCAGTCCGTGCGCCTTGCACGACGGCGGCGGGCGCGGCACAGCCCCACACCCGCGAGGCCCATGTTCCAGAGCAGGGTCGAGAGCTCCCTGCCTGCCGGCACTCGCGGAGGTGCTGCCAGCGAGCATCCGCCTTCGGCCGCCAGTCGACCGCCATCTGCCTCCTGCGAGGCGCCGTCCTCTTCCGTATCCGCCGAGTCGGAGTTCGGCGCCGCTTCGTCGTCAGTAGCGGACGCTCCGGTGACCTCCTCCTCGGCGGGCTCCCCCCCCGCCCACTCGGGCAGCGGGTATTGGCCGTCCTCGGCAGCGGAACGCGCCACCTCGAGCACCCATGCGGAGAAGGCAGCGACGGAAGTGTAAACCGGAGACTCGCAGCCCGCGAGCCCCCGCGACAGGGAGCCCATCACGCGCCCGGACGTATCCAGGGCGGGCCCGCCAGAATCGCCGCGGCAAGCTCCCTCCAAGCCGGCAAATTCACCCGTGACCACGTCCACGCCGCAATTGGTCCCCAAGCATTCGATGCTCAGTCCCGAGCGCGAACGCCGAACGCCATACTCCGCCGTTCCGTTGTCGTCGTCGCTCGCGCCGTAGCCCACGGCTGCGTACTCTTCGCCAACGCGCAGCGCCGGTGCTAGTCGCGGCGGCGAAGGAACGGCCTCGCTTGCCGGCACGTTGTCCTCCAACACCACGAGCGCTATGTCCTGACCGCAAAAGGCGGTCTGTTCTTCTTGCACC
>JBNKZR010000683.1:0-3178 GCA_050301735.1 Polyangiaceae bacterium
GCTTTTCTTGACGTAGGAGCCGGCTGTCCAGTACTCGCTGTCGTCGGGGAAGGACACTGGCTCGACGCGTGGGCCTGTGCAAGGTAGGTCGGCGGACTGCTTGATGCGTAGCCCGGCGGCGCTCGCGCTGTAGCGCGGTTCTGTCGCGGGCGTCGGAGACACGGACCAGCTCTGCATCAGGTGCAACTCGATGGGTGCGTTGAGCAGGAAGTTGGCGGCCTCGGGATCATTGACGATGTTGTACATACCCGTGCCACCGGGGCGGGCGCTCATCGGGAACTCCGGCTGTTCCGCCGCACCGGGTTCGTCGGTGGCCAGCCAGTGAACGATGATGTTGGGGGCGATGCTCGGTTCTTTGGTCAGTGCGAGGGCCAGGTTGGTCGCCTTACCACCTAGGATGATGATGAGCGGGTCCTGGGGCGTGGCAATCTCGCCCTTGGAGATGATGAAGTCGACGGCATCGTCGCCTTCGAAGGAGGAATCGTCGAGATCGCTCTCCAGCTCGGCGTACGTGCCCACTGCGCCGCGTTTCACGGGCAGGCGAGGGGCGCCGCTCAGGGCGGCGACGCGCTTGACCTCGTCCACTTGATCGTCGATCGGTCCGCCGTTGGCGTTGGTCGTCGTGACACCGAGCAGCTGCAGCTCGTCCGAACGGAGCAGCATGTATACGAGAGCGCTCGTGTCACCGAACGTACCCTGTTCTCGTTGGCGGGCGGTCGTGGGATCGCCGCGGAATTGCGCGTCAGTATCGAAGATGATGCGTGGCCGGCGGCCGAGCTGCAGCGGTGTCAACTTGCTGCACGACAGCGGCTCCGCCAACACGCAGTCGCCGTCATCCGGGAGTTCGGTCACCTCGCAGGCGGAGCCCAACAACAGCGCCAATGCGGTGGGCGCGACCCACCACCTCGTCCCACTCGTGCTGCGATGCGAAAAGACTGAAGCCATGCCTATACCTCGCTCGTCAAAGCGCTTGCGGTTGTCAGTTCCATCACTCCACCACCGCTCGCAGGCGCAAGTAGACGAGCCGCTCGTCGAGCCCCACCGCGGACAGTTCTGGATGACCGGCATATGCGGCAACCGCGGGCGTGCCGTTGTGGTAGAGATTCTGCCCCAAGAGTCCCAATTGAAGCTTCGGCGTGACGTCGTACGTTGCTGACGCCGAGAGGGCCATCAACGGGTCCTGCCGCGCGCTCTCGTCCCAAGTTGGATCCGCCGTGGCTGCGAGCGACTGCGCTTGGTTCCAGGTGGGCAGTGGCGAGTAGTAGTGAGCTGCGGTGCCGAGCGCGAGCTGGTCGTCGAAGCCGGGTACGACGAACCCGCCGCTGAGCTTGATCTGGTGGCGATAGTACAGACGCCACTGCGAGCGGCTGTCGTCCGTGAGCTGGATTTCTTGCGCCGTTTCCGGGGCCAAGCCTACCGGTTGGCTGTAGGCGTAGGAGACCTGTCCAAAGTCGCCCCGTTTGGTTTGCACCTTGCCGACGACCTCTCCCCCTACCGAAGAGAAAGGTGACGCGGCATTGCGCCAGCCCACGTTGTAGACGATGTAGTGGTCGAACATCTGGTAGTGGCCGTTGATGTCGCCGATCAGGTTGACGTCCCTGAGGGACTCCTGGGCGTGGAAGTTGACGTCCACGCTGTCTACGGTCTCTGGTGCCACGACCGCAGGGGGCGCGGTCCACGTCGGGCCGCCGAACTGCCCTACTGGCGTCCAGTTGCTGTTGTTCGGTCCGGTCAGTCTGCGGTTCTCTTGCAGATTGTTCGCGTCGGCGGCGCGGAAGCCGCGTTGGTAAGCGACGCGTGCGCTCAGGCCCTTCGTGAACTCGTACGCTGCTGAGAGGCGCGGTGACAATGCCGAAACTTGGTCTTGGAGTGTGAGGTCGTAGCGGTCGTCGGAGACGAAATAGCCACCGCGGAAGTCGATGACGTCATAACGCAGGCCCACGGCGGCGAGCACGTTACCCCACTCGATGACATCCTCGCCGAAGGCGCTAAACTCGTTCCAGCGACTCAAATTGTTGAAGGCGCGGTCGCGCTCGACGGGATGGAACCACGCCTTGTTGCCGGAAAACTCGCGCGTGCCGACCTCACCGCCGACCGCGATCTTGTGTCCTTCGAATGCCTCCAGTTTGTAGACCAGGCGGCCCAGGTAGTGGCTTTCGCGCTGAGTATAGGGCTGGCTCTTTTGCGTCTCGCCTGGTTCGGTGGAGGTACGCTGGCCGGGGACGAGTTGGCGCTTGCCACGCTCGGAGAAACCTGACTCGTGCAGCACCGCCCCGGCGATGATGTCGAGTTCGTGCTTGGGCGCCAAGGCCAGAGCGTACTCGGGGCGTATGGCGAGATAGCCCTCGTGCCACCCGGTGGGTTCCTCGCCCGAAACGCCCGCGCCCTGCGTGCTCCACACGTCGAGGTATTGCCCTTTGACACGCAGCGGGCCGTGTTGCCAGTTGACGGTCATCTTGCCGCTCGGCTGCAGGCCACCCTGGGTGTTGGTCGATTCGTCTATGCCTCGATCCTGGTTCCAGGGATGCCCATCTGGAGTAAACCCACCGGCGCGAGCTAGGCCGCCGTAGACGTAGAGGTCGTTGTCGTGATTCGGCCCGTATGATACTCCGTAGCCTGCCTGTAGGGTGTTCGCGTCGTCGAAAGGCCCAACCTCCGTCGTCAGTTCGAGCCCGGGGTTGGTCTTGCCCGTCTTCGGCAACATGTTCACGTACCCGCTGATCGAGCCGCTACCGTGCAGAATCGAGCCAGGTCCCTGAACGACCTCGACGGCGTCCAGATCGCCGAGCAGTGGCAGACCCAGCGCTAGGTTGTAGCCGTAGTCGAAGCGTTGGTTCAGGTTCTGACCATCGAGCATGACGACGGTCTTGGCGTTGGAGTCGGTGAGCGCTCCGCGTTGCGCGATGATCGGCCCGAAGAAACGATTGTTGCCGACGACGAGTCCGGGCACGGTAGCGTCCAAGAGTTGTGCGAGAGTGCGTACTGGTAGCCTCGAGAATCTCTCAGCTTCGAGCCGATACGAGATGTTGGGGGCCTTTGCCGCCGGCAGCGCGAAGAAGCTCGCACCGGTGACTTCGACGTCCAACAACTCCACCAGCGACAGGTCATCGAGATCCTCGATACCCAGGTCCGAGAGCTCGGTCAGCGCGCGAGGTGGGGGCAGGCCCGCGGCTGGAGC
>JBNKZR010000684.1:0-1092 GCA_050301735.1 Polyangiaceae bacterium
TCGCAGCCGCGAAATCCGGCCTCGCAGCAGAGCAAGAAACCTGGGACACCCCCTAGTTCATCCGCGACACACATTCTCTCAAACACCCCGCTCC
Source organism: Polyangiaceae bacterium (assembly GCA_050301735.1). Taxonomy (GTDB): domain Bacteria; phylum Myxococcota_A; class Polyangia; order Polyangiales; family Polyangiaceae; genus SZUA-265. Next base: position 95 of record JBNKZR010000684.1, read on the forward strand.
CCGGCGCGCGCGGTGAAATCCCGATCGGACCGGCTCGATCACTGGCCGCACTTCTGAAGGGCGGCTCGCCGGCAGGTCGTTGTCACGGCTGCGCTTCCGTGCGAAAAGCGCCGCGTGACCCTTCGCCGGCTGCGATACCTGCCCCTCGCCGTTGCTCTGAGCTGGGCACCGCTCGCGCCCTTGGCCCGGGCCGATGTCGGCGAAACACCATCGCCTGCCACCGGCAGACATCAAGAGACTGACCAACGCTGGCAGAGTGCGCGCCTGGAGCTGGAGGTGGAGCCAGCCGTGCCCGGTTGCCTTTCGCGGGCGGAGCTGGCGCAGGCCGTCAATCAAATGACGGGACGAGACTTCGTCGTCGAGCACGCTGCGGTGAGCGTGCGATTGAGCGTGCGGCGTGAGGCGAACGCCGCGCTGCACGTCGCGGTCGTCGCACGCTCGAACGACGCCGAAGCCTGGCAAACGGTGCGAGAACTGACGCAGCCGGTCTCGTGCGCGGAGCTCTTGCGCGCCGCCGCGTTGACGATCTCGCTGCACGCCGCGCAACGACGCGACGATGAAGTAGCGCCGCCAGCGGCAGTTGACGAGCCCAACGCAAGAACTGACGCCGACTCCGCTCCCTCGGCAGCGCCAATCGCCGCCAACGACGTTCCCGCGAGCGCAACGCCCGCCACCCCGATCCCCCCCAAAACAACACCCGCCCAAGAGACTGCCCCCGACGGCACTGCACCGCTCTCTGCCGACGGAGCCGCGCCGACACAGAGCGCCCTATCGACGAATGGTGCGCTCTCTGCTGACGGAGCCGGGCCGACACAGAGCGCCCTATCGACGAATGGTGCGCTCTTGGGTGAGGAGCCCGTCGGCGTTGTCCCGCCGCCACCAGCCCCGGCAGTCGTCAACGACGCACCGCCCTCGGCAACCGTAAACCCGACGGACAGCCCGTCGCCCCGCACGGGGTTTCGTTTGGGAGTTGGACCGGTCGTGGGTTGGCAGGTGGC
>JBNKZR010000684.1:1102-3175 GCA_050301735.1 Polyangiaceae bacterium
GGGAGCTGGAAGCGGGCGTGCACAGGGCTGGCTGGGCCGCATTGCTGGGGATCTCTCATCTGAGAAGCACGGGCAACGAGACGGCTCCCGCCGAACGCGTGCTGGCACCAGCGACGGACGTGTGGCTCGCGGGTTGCTGGTTGGACGCGACGGCACGTTTCAAAGCGTGCGCTGCCGGGGGTTACTCGTGGCTCGCGGCCGTGGGTCGGGGTTTCCTCGTCAATCGTGATGCGCTGGTGCAAACGCCGTGGCTCGGTGCGCAGCTCGGCCTCGAGTGGCCCGTGGCTCGCGCGCTGGCAATGGGTCCGCGGCTCGACGTTCAGGTGCCGCTGCTGCACGTGGAGTTGGGGATCGCCGGGGATGAGCAGCCCTTTTGGGAGCTTCCACAGCTCGGGCTGCGCCTGGCGTGGGTCGCCGTTTGGCGCTGAAACGCGCCGATCCCGCGAGCTGAGCGGAGCCGCGAAGAATTTCTGAGAATTTGCGGCCCCGAACACAATAACCGGTGATGACCTCTAGCTCGGCCCCCGAAGACGCCCCCGATGGGACGCCGGATGCTCGCTTCGAGCACGAGTACGAGGCCAACTTCGACTACGTGTGGCGCTCCTTGCGACGCATGGGGGTGCGGGGTTGCGATTTGGGGGATTTGACTCACGACGTCTTCGTCGTGGCGTGGAAGCAGCGCCACCAGCTCGATCCTGAGCGCTCGTCGCGCCCCTGGTTGTTTGGCGTCGCCTTTCGTATCGCCTCCGCCCACCGCCGCAAGTCGTGGTTTCGGCGCGAAACCACGGAACACGAGCTGCAAGTCGAGGACCCGGGGCTGGGACCGGAGCAACGCGCCATCATCCAAGCTCAACTGCGCCAGCTGCAAGACGCGCTTGGTCGAGTGCCGCTGCGCCATCGCGGCGTGCTGCTGCTGCACGACTTCGACGAAGTGCCGATGCACGAAGTCGCCGACGCCCTGAACCTACCCCTGAAGACCGCCTACTCGCGCCTTGCCGCCGGAAGAAAACGCTTTCGCCACGCCTTGCGTCAAGCAGAGCTCGAACCCTTCGTGATCGCCCCTGCCGCCACAGGAGAACCCCAATGAACCCAGACGTGCAGTCTACGTTCGACATCGATGGGCTCGAGGCACCGTTGCCGGAGCTGGCAAGGTTGCGACGCACCTCCCGCTACGAGGTACCGCCACGAGGGCTGCGGGAGCAGGTACGCACGCGTGTGCGAGCGACCGTGTCCGGGACGCGCCGCCCCGTGGCGCTGTCGCTCTCGCTGCGCCCCTTGGTGTTGGCGGCGGTCGTGTTCTTGCTCGTGCCGAGTGCGATCGCCGCGACGGGCCTGGGCGGCAAGTGGGTGCAGCGCGTGATGGCGTATTTGCCCTGGTATGCCGAGCACTCGGCGCGGCAAGAGGGAGAACGAGGAAAAGCAGAGCATCGCGCGGGCTCACGCGAGCGTCCTGCCGCATCGCCGAACGCGGGGCGAGAGGTGGCCATTGGCGAAGAGACGCCGGCGCCGGAGCTCGACTCAGCCAAAGCGCACGAACTTGCGACTGGACAGGAGCTTGCGGCGAGTGAACCCGGCAAACCCACCGCGAGTGCAGCACACGAACCCGCCACGTCTGGAGGACAGCAGCCAGATCCGACACCCATGCATGCCGTGACGCCGGGTCGAGCGCGACATTCACGTGGGGCGCTGCCTGAGACGGACACGCCTCGACCGGTGAGTGACGACACCTCGGCGGCCGCGTCGCACCCACGTTCATCCGCGACCTGGAACGAGGACGATACCTCGAACGAAAGCGCGCATCACTCGTCGCTGCAGCAAGAACGAGTCCTCTTGGAGCGAGCGCGATTGCGGCTCAGTGCGGGAGACGCCGCGGGGGTGCTCGCGCTCACTGCCGAACACGAACGGCGTTTCCCCGCCGGACTGTTGACTCGAGAGCGGCTCCGGCTGCGCGATCAGGCTCGCGCGCTTTTGGAGCACAAATAGTGAGAACAATGAGCGGCTCGGGGCAATACCTACTGAGGGCGATCTCGACCTCCCAACACAGGAGACCCATGCTCAAACGACACACTCCAG
>JBNKZR010000685.1:0-3170 GCA_050301735.1 Polyangiaceae bacterium
GGCCGTAGCCCAGTCCGACGAACAGGCCGGGCTCGCGGCGTTCCGCGCCAGTCTGCTGCCGGAATGGCGTCTGCTCCCCGCCCTGGAAAGTGGCTGTGGCGCGAAGTCACCCTACCGGGACCTCACTCGGGCGTTGGTGCGACTTCGGTATCTGGAGGAGCGGGGCGTGCGCTCGGACAGCGGTGAGCTCGTGCGCGAGCGGGCCGCGGTGAGCCGACTGCTCGCGTCCCTGCCCACCCCGGCCGCGGACACGTCTCAGCCACCAACTACCGATTTAGGCCAGACGCCCTAGCATGCTTGCGAGGCCGACACTAAGCTGCGCGCCGGTTGATGACTGAAGCGGAAAACCCAGTTCCTACTTTTGCCGACTTGGCGCTCAGCGACGCCGTCGCGCGAGCAGTTGCCGAGCACGGCTACACCGAGCCGACCCCAGTGCAGCTCGCCGCCTTCGAACCAGCCTCCGAAGGCCGGGATTTGGTGGTTCAAGCGCGCACTGGGACAGGCAAGACCGCGGCGTTCAGCTTGCCCTTGGTGAGCGCGCGCGTGAAAGTCGAGCCAGCCAAGGTACAGGCTCTCGTCTTGTGCCCCACCCGCGAGTTGGCGTTGCAGGTGAGTCGCGAAATCGAAGCGCTATCTCGCTACGCCAATCTGAGCATCGTCAGCATCTACGGTGGTGCTCCGATGTCGAAGCAACTCGAAGAGCTGCAGCGCGGGGCGCATATCGTCGTCGGCACACCTGGCCGCGTGCTCGATCATCTCGAGCGCAGGACGTTGGATGTCAGCAACCTCCGTTGCTTCATTCTCGACGAGTGCGACGAAATGCTGTCCATGGGCTTCCTGCCTCAGATCACGAGTATCTGGGATCAGCTGCCCCAGGGGCATCAGACGTTGCTCTTCAGCGCCACCGTGCCGAAGGAAGTGACGCGAATTGCCGACACTCGTCTGCACGAGCCGGAGTACATCACGCTCAGCGGCGATCACATCGGCGCGCTCGAAATCCAGCACTACGTCTACATCACTCACGGCAACAAGTTGCGTGAGTTGGAGCAAATTCTCGAGGTCGAGAATCCCGAAAGCGCAATCGTCTTCTGCAACACACGAGACGAAACCAAACGCGTTGCGGGCCATCTCGAGTCGCGCGGCTACGAGGCGGCGTGGCTGAACGCCGATCTCTCGCAAGCCGAACGCGAGCAAGTGATGGCTCGTATTCGTGAAGGCAAGGTCCGGTTCTTGGTTTGCACTGACGTCGCTGCCCGCGGCATCGACATCTCTCACCTCACCCACGTCATCAACTACGACTTCCCGGATGCGTCGGAACAGTACGTGCACCGCACCGGCAGAACGGGAAGAGCAGGCAAGACCGGCACTGCCATCTCGTTGTTGGACCCAGGCGGGATCGGCGACCTCTATTACCTGCGGTTGAAATACAAGATCCGCCCCCAGGAGAGGCATCTCCCGACACGCCAAGAACTGCTCACGCGCCAACAGGCCGACGTCGTCGCCTCACTCTCGTTGCGCTTCGGAAGCGTGGAGCCGGCGAACGAATACTACCAGCTCGCGCGACGAGTGGTGAGCAGCGACGACGCCGAAAGCATCATCGCCGGCCTGTTGAGGGAGCACCTACGTCAGCAAGGGGACGCGTTCGAGGAAGCCGCAAGCGCGCGGCGCAAGCGCCTACCACCGCCGGCGAAAACCGAGTCCGTCGAAGCAGACTCCTCCGAGAGGAACCCCGCTGGTCGAGATTCTGACAGTCGCGGTCGCCGGGAGGCGCGCGGCCGCCGCAAGACTTCCGGACCGTCGAAGGAGCGCACAGACGACCACGACGACGCTGAACAGGAAGCGCGCGCAGGTCGTCGTCGCAGAAACCGACAGCCGCGCAATGACGACGACGAACCCGAATTTCGCTACGAAGTCAGTGACGCGCCTGCAGAGTCCGCGCCACCCACAGGCGACGACGACGCAACGGACTCATTCGTGAACCTGTACGTCGGTGTTGGGCGCCGCGACGGAGCTCATCCCAAAGACTTGCAGGAAGCCCTCGACAGCGCGGGCGTCAGCGGCACGGACACCGGTCGCATCCTCGTCAAGCAACGCCACAGTTTCGTCGAGGTGAAGCCCGGGCTTCAGCAGCTGGTCATCGACAAGCTGAATGGAACGAGCATCTGCGGCCGCGAGGCTCTGGTCGAAGTAGCGCGGCCACGCAGCTGAGCCGGTCCCAATACTGGGCACTGGCGGCGCGGCATCGCTTCACGGGGCGTGCCAACTCGTGACGTCAAGCTCGCACGAGAAAAAAGCGACGCGGCCTCGAGACGCAAGCAGGATCGTCTGGCGATGCTTGTGGCAAGTTCATCGATCGTCGCCCGGCACATTGCATCACCTCGCGTTGGAAGCTACTTGTAACAGGTGCCCAACACAGTCGACCTACCTCGCCTAGTGCGCAGCGTCGAGTGGGCGCTGCGCAACGACCTGCCCAGCGCGGAGTTGGTGCGCATGTTGCGGCCTCTGGTTAAGGCGACTCCAGCGACGACGCCCAACGGCTGCCGCGCTCGGTTGCAGCTCGCCGAGCACCTACTGCTGGCCGATCCCGACCAAGCCGCAGCGTGGGAGGCTTGCTTGCTCGCGCGGCGAGTACTCGAAGTATCGGTCGACGCGGACCAGCGTCGCCGCGCTCATGGGGCGCTTGGCCTGGCGTTTACCGTGCTGGGGCAGTTGCGCGCCGCCAAGAGCGCCTACCTCGATGCGCTGGGTATGGACCCGAGCGACCCCGTGTGTGCTCACAACCTCGGTCACCTCGAAGCGACACACTTCGGGGCGCCGAGCAATGCCCTGCGCTGGCTGCGAGTGGCACACAGACAACTCCCCGACAACGTCGAGATCGCCGCGTCCTTGGCGCAGGTACTGACGCAGCTCGGGGAAACCGAACGTGCTCGGCGTTGTCTGGAACGAGTGCTGGGTGACGAGGAGCGCAGTTGCGCACTGGTTGCGCAGTGGGTGGCACAGCAGGCCGCCCGAGTGTGACGGCGGGCCCGCGAGGGCGTCGCGCAGCCGCCTCGGACCTGATTCCGGCGCGCGCACGGAGCGACGTTTGCTCGCTCCCGTGAATCTCGCCTCGAACCCTGGCTTTGGGGGTTCTCAACCGCGACTTCGGAAGCTATCGAACTGGCACTCCC
>JBNKZR010000686.1:0-3155 GCA_050301735.1 Polyangiaceae bacterium
CGCGCTGCGAGTGTGAGGGCGGCGATCCGCAGATCTGTCTCGATGATTGCACCGGCATGATGACGTGCAAAGACCTGAGCTTCGACTACTGCGAGGAGTGCGCCTGCGAGTCGTGCACGACCGAGTACCGCATCTGTGACGAAACGTCCGGCTGCCGACAGCTGCTCGCCTGCATGTCCCAGTTCGAATGCACGAACATCCGAGACTGCTACCAGCCAGCGCTTTGCCAAGGCGAGATCGATGCGATGGGCGGCCTCTCCTCACCTTCGATGCAGATCGCGGAAAGCGTTCAGCTGTGCCGCGTCGAAAGCGGCTGCCCTTGCTACCGTTCGAAGCTGGAAGAGCCCGTCACCTGCGGCGCGCTCACCTGCTACGCCTACGTCTACGATTCCGTGGCGCCAGTCGCTCCTGCCTGCTGCACGGGCTCGAGCGCGGACGAGTGTGGCCTCGAGACACGGTACTTGCTCGAAGGCGCCGCGGGCTGCCAGCCCCTGTCGGCCCCGGGCGCGATCGACACGGAGTGCACGTCGCTCTTCCCACCCGGCCCCCCCTATTTCGGAGACGAACTACAGGGTTGCTGTCGCACGGACGGCTTCTGCGGTTTCAGCGACACGACGATGGGTCTGGGTTGCATCGACGCCGCCGCCTTCGGTCTCACGACGGGGCCCTGCGGTACGGGGGGTGCTGGCGGCGGCCCCCCATGAACGAGCGGACCGCCCCCACTTGGCGTGCAGTTCACCCAACGCAACGCACGCCCCGGCAGACCAGCGCCCGCGCTGGGGCCAACTGTGCACGAGCTGAGTGACGCGACGCCCCAGCTCGTCAGCGCTGCGATGCACTCGGCTCGACCCGTGCTCGACATGCCGCCAGCGACGAACAATCTCGCGCAGCGAACGCACGACGTTGACGCAGTCGCGCACGAAGCCCCTCGACGCACGCACGACGTTGGCGGACCGGCGCACGAAGCCCGTCGACGCACGCACGACCTGGGCGGAGTCGCGCACGACTTCATCCAGGGCGCAGCCGACGTTGCGTTCGCGATCATCGATGAGCCGAAAAACCCCGACGACCTGGGTCGACGCGCGATCGACGTCGGGGAGACGCCGATCGACGTTGCCGGGCCGACAAACGACTTGGGGAAATTCATGATCGACCTCCAACGTATGAGAATTATTAGAGTTGGGCCAGGGGGCCCAACTCGCATCAGCGAAGCCCACTCGAGCGCAGTGCTTCGGGGCAGCGGCGTTGCTTCCCGTCGTCGGGCGGCATGCCCAGAGCTTCACCCCGTTGCGACGGGCGAACACCGTCACGGGACCCCAGCTGGAACTCGAGCATCAACGCCGAGGTGGAAGGCCGACCCATGATCTCGCGCGCGTGCAATGCCGAGTGGCGGCAGCACGAGCACGCCAGAAAAGGCGGCGTATACGTTCAGCACCCTGGCGATCACCCATGGGAGAAACTCCAGTCGAGACGCACGACGAGTGAACTCCTACTCTGAGTGCGAAACGCGATGCGACAGGGCGCCTCACGAGTTGCCAAGCGCCATTGCCATTCATAGGGTTGGCCCATTCGATGGCTCGTCGCAGGACGAGCGTACAACACAGAGGGAGGCCCACGTGGCAGGTATCAGCGATTCGGGAAACCCCGACGACATTCACATTCACTTGGAACAGATCCTCAGTGCCGATGCTAGTCGCGCGGGGGAGGTCGAAGGCGAAAGCGAGCTGGAGAAGATCGCTCGCGAGAGCGTTCGCCTCCCGCCAGTCCTGCGACGACGCGTCGGCGCCTCGCTCGAAGCCCTCACCGCTGCGGTGCCCGGGCTGAGCGACGTCGAAGCGAAGAAGCTGCTCACGACCCGCGCGGGACGTGATGCGCTGAAGAAAGGACAGCGCGCCTTGGCCAGGGTGGACGATCACCTGCACTCGGTAGCCGGACGACGCAATCCGCAGATCGGTCGCAGCTACGGCGTGTACGGACGCAACCCGGAGACCTTCGGCGGCGTTTATCGCGCTTTGGGCCAATGTGTCACGGAGAACGACCGCATCAAGGCGGGCGCGAGCGACGCACCCGAGCGCGCTCGTCTGTTCACTCCCTACGTCGAACTAGTCGTCACGCAGGCCCACGAGGAGCTGAAAGCCATTGTCGGTGCACGCCTGTCGACTCGCGCTGATCTCTCCCAACAGGTCGCCGTCAAGGATGAGGTCCTCAGAGAAGCCGGGGCAGCGATCAGCGCCGTGCGCAGCCACCTGTACGCGAATCTCCCCCTCGGTAAGCGCGATCCCGATCTGCGCGAGTACGGATTCCGCCCCATCCACGTGAGCCGAACGAGCGCCAGTGTGGAGGAAGACACCGACGAGGAAGAAGCCGCGTAGGGGGACACGGGCGCGACGCGGCGAGATGATACGATGGGGCTGCCGATCGCCCCACCGACTCCCCGTTCACCAGGAGCCTCAGTCCCTGAGTGGCTTTGAATCAGGAAAGACGAGCCGGGCGCCATCAGTCGGTTGGGTCTGCCACACGTTCCCCTCTCGCGATCCCCACACCACGAGGCCGTGGTCGGTCATCACTGTGAAGGCCCGCTTGGACACTGGCTGGCATTGCGTCGTGATAGCTGCGCGATTCAGTGTCCGCCGTGATTCTCCCCAGCGCCGTCAGCTGACTGGTAGCCTGTATTGACGGTGTGCTATAGGCGCGCAATGGTATGCTCGAAGCGGGTGTGGTGGGCTCTGGTTCCCCTGTCGGTGGTGGCGTGCGGCAGCGATCGCCCTGATTTCACAGAGGAAACCGAGAAGGTAGATTCGGACCAACTCGGCGACACCAGCGACACTGTCAGCCCCGATTCGGAGGACGGCGGCGTGCCCGACCCGCGTGGTACCGACGCTGCGCAAGGCATCGCGATGGACGGCGGCGTTGGCGATGGCCCTCGGGCAGATCATGAGGAGACGGACCCTGCGAACGCTGCGCCTGGCGAGGGCAACGTCACGACCGACGTGGAAGCGGATCAGGCAACGTCCCCCCTTGAAGACGCCCCCCCTTCTGAGACGGAAGGGGCTGACGATGTGGACAACGCGGGGCAGTGCACTCCCGACTCACGCCGCTGTACTCCGGATACGACCGATGAAGTCCAGACTTGCGATGCGCTCGGGAAGTGGGAG
>JBNKZR010000687.1:0-3152 GCA_050301735.1 Polyangiaceae bacterium
GCGGACACGCTTTCGCATCGCGGACTGGGGTTCGGTACCCGCCTACCGTAACTTCGGGAGGTGGACGGAAATCTCCCAAACGCCAACCGGCACGAACGTCTTCACCGCCCCACAAGCTCAACTCTCCACGGCCAACGGTTGGTACTGGCAAGACGATGGAGTGAGCGAAGCAGTCATCGACTACCACTGCTCCAAGGGGGCCGACGCCTACTGCCCGAAGCTCGAAGACGAATCGGCCACGCACCAGTGCATGCTGGTCGAAGTCGGGCAACCCGTCGCTGGAACGCAGGTCATCGAGACACCCGGCGTCTACAAAAACATGGACTACCAGGATCTCTCCAGCGTGGAGCGCAAAGCAGTGATCTCAATCGCAGGCCTGAAAGAAGTCCTGAAGAAAGATACCGAGCGCCAAGTGTTGCTGCACATCTCACGGCGCAACATGCCTGCGCATGGCGAGAAGCCGTTGACGCTCCCCGTCAAAGCCATGGAGTTCGCCAAGCGCTACACGCAAGACCCGCCGGAGTTCAACCGACCCGTTCGAGGTTTGCAACTCCCCTCCGATCCCGCCGAGATGAGTGCACGCACGACGCTGCGGTTGACGAAGGAGCAGAAGCTTGCGGTGGAGGCCTGGAGGCGGCGAGCTGAGCGGGCGAAGAAGGACGCTGCCGTCGTCGAACGCATCGGGAGAAGCCGCGAGCAAATTGCACCAGGGATCCCCATGCACCAGGTGCTGGCGATGGAGTCGGAGCAACTCCTCGACGCGGTGTGGCCCACGTACCGCGTGCGGGTCTACTTCGATGATGGTCGGACGTTCACGGACAACGGAGACAAGGACCGAGTACTGATCCCGATGCCGTCCTTCGGATTTCGCTTTCAGCACGAAGGGCCACTGTACGGTTTCACCGACGCGTTCGCCGCCGAAGAGGGCGTCCAGTTGGAACCAGTTCCCGATGCGCCCAACTGGTACCGGGTAACGATCCCCAGCGAGGGCAAGATCGCCGTCAACACGAAGATCACTGCCGAAGAAGAGCCGCGCAGAGCTGACGAGCCCAACAAGCCGCCGGAAACCCCGGGGCAGGGAACGAAGCCGCCGGGTACCGAAGGCGGCGAAGTGCCGGAGGTCCCGCCATGCCGCTGCCACTGTCGTGCGGTGGGCAACTCCCGCGACGGCGCTGCGTGGTGGCTCGGCCTCAGCGCGCTCGGTTTGTTTTGGGCCGCGCGCCGTCGGCGTCGGGCGAACTGAAACGCAGCAAGCAAGAACGAAGGACCCGGTCCCCCGCGTGTGAACACCGCGCGGGGGCCGACTCGGCACCGCATCGAGCGCCAAGCGGGTGACGCCCGCCGGCAGGCGGTGTCACCACGCAACCCGTGCGGGTAGCGCCCGGCGGCACGCAGCAGCGCTAGATACGCGAGCGCGATTGCCGGGCAGTTTCTCTGGCCCCCGTTGGGTGATGGCCCGAGTAACTGCCCCGGTGCAGTCGTTTTCTCGACTCCATGTTCTGTTGCAAAGAGCGTTCGCGCATCGCGCTCGCTCATTTGGGCGACGGGCCTCAGTGGCGATCGTCGAGAATGCCGTCGAAGGCGGGCTTCGGCTGAGGGCGCGGTCGGGCAGCGGGCGCCGGAGCCGGTGGCGTTGGCCGAGTAACCCTGGGTCGGGCTGCCGGAGGCGGGGGTGTTGGGGGGACTACCCGTTCGGTGCGCTTCGGCGCGACGGAACGAGGTACCTTGCTGGCAGAGGGCTCAGGCGTGCCCGAGTCCGCTGGCTCCTGCTGCACGTTGGCAGGCGCCACGGCAGGAGCAGGTTTTGCCGACGTTGCAGGGAGCTCAGCGGTAGGCGCCAACGCACTCTCGACGTCTGCGCCGACTTCCTCCTGGTCGACACCAGCTTCACCCGTAGCTTTGAAAACGACGAACGCGCCAGCCGCGACCATTCCGAGCGACAACACGACGGCGGCTCCGATCAGGGCCGGGCTCGTCCTTCGGGGCACCAGGGCGCCCGTGGTGTTCGACAGTGGGCCGACACTCTCCGCGCTGATCCCGCTGCCGCTCGAACGAAGCTGCTGCCCGGTCGTGCCAGGGTAGCCCCCACTGCCCGGATGCGATGCTTGCAACGCGTCACTCGGAGCGTGCACCGTCTGCCCGACGCCGCTGACGATGGCTCCCGAGTCTGCGAACGCGCCCAAGGTGCCGCCGCAGATGTCCCTGAACGCCGCCGCCATCTCGGCGGCAGAGTCGAAACGCTGGGACATCTCCCGCGCGACGCTCTTGGCCAACCAGGCATCGAAACCGGCCGGAACAGGCCCCAGCGACGACGCTTCCGGGATCGGCTCCATACAGATCTTCAGGGTCAAGCCCCCGATCGTGTCCGCAGTGAACAGCAAGCGCCCGGTCAGACACTGGGCCACGATCACCGCCAACGCCCACAGGTCCGTTCGATGGTCGACGTCTTTCGAGCCGCTGATTTGCTCGGGACTCATGTAATAGGGAGTGCCCATCACCATGCCCGTGCGTGTGGCCATGCCCGAATGCAGCGAATTGGGCGAAGCTTTCGCGACACCGAAGTCGAGCACCTTGGCGATCTCGTCGTCGAAGTTGTTGACCAGGAAGATGTTGTCGGGCTTCAAGTCGCGATGCACGATGCCGGCCTGATGGGCGCGGGTGAGCGCACGTGCCACCTGGGTGAGGATCTTCGAAGTCTGCTGAGGGGAGAGGGCGCCGACGCGTTCCAAACGATCGCCGAGCGACTCGCCCTCCATCAGCTCCATCACGATGAACGGGGCGTTGAGTTCCTTGTCGACGCCGTGATCGAGGATCTGAACCACGTGGGGACTTCGTAGAGTAGCGGCGGCTTGTGCTTCACGATGAAAACGCCCCAGCGCTTCTTCGTTGTCGGCAATCGACGGGTCGATGAGTTTGATCGCCACGGGTGCGTTGAGCCCGAGATGTTCGGCACGCCAAACGGAGCCCATCCCGCCTTGCCCCAGCATCGAGACCAGGCGGTACTTCCCGGCGAGCGTTGTCCCCGCTTCCATTCCCGGAGAATGGCCTGCCCTGCTGCCCGGGTCAAAGCCATGCTTTGACGCGATGGGTCTCGCCTGGGATTGCTCCTACGGCCGTAGCCCATTCGTGCCGGATCGGTCGAGCACCCGCCC
>JBNKZR010000688.1:0-3142 GCA_050301735.1 Polyangiaceae bacterium
CGCTGACTGATTGGCTGTCGTTCCGCGGGTTCGCCACGCGATGGGAGCGCAACTGCTCTTGCGAACGCCGCCGGGTACAGCGCCAACAGCGCCCTCCCCGATTCGGGCGCGGCCACGCCACCTTCTGCCAACACGCCGACTCGGGTGGTCACCCTCGCGATCTCGCCATCCAGCACTGCACGCGCGAACCGATGCATCGCGTGCGAGTTTGCAACGAGGGGCCGCCGTTCCGCTACCTCGCTGGCAAAACTCCCGTGCGACGAGGGTGTACGCCGCCCGACAAGTTCTCGACCCGTCCGGCGGGTTCGCTCAGAAACTGCGTCCCAAATGAGCCTCCTTCCGCTAAGTTCCAGGCTTCTCATGGCTGAGATCACCGAGGAATCGAGCCCGCCTTCGAGCGTTCCGCTGGCTGTCGACCGGACGCCGCTGAACGTCGCGTTGGGCCTGATCCGCACCGCTCGCCCCCACCAACTCGTCAAGAACGTGTTCGTGCTGGCCCCCGTCGTCTTCGCCAAAGAAATTTTCGTGACGGAGCTTCTGCTGCGCGCGGGTGGTGCTTTTGCGGTCTTCTCGCTCGTCACCGGGGCCGTCTACACGATGAACGACCTCGTGGACGCCGACGCGGACCGAGAGCACCCAGTCAAACGCTTTCGCCCGATAGCCTCGGGCTTGGTTCCCAAGTCGGTCGCACGAGTCTGGCTGGCGCTGTTGATCTTGCTGGGCTTCGGGGGTGCGGCAGTTGGTTCGGCGGCGTTCCTGGCGACGGTGGTGGCCTACTTCGTCATCAACATCGCCTATTCGTTCCGGCTCAAGAAGGTCCCGTACCTCGACGTCGGCATTATCGCCCTGGGATTCGTGCTGCGCATCTTGGCAGGCGGCTTTGGCACGCAGATCGAGGTATCGAAGTATCTGTTTGCCTGCACCGCGCTGCTGGCGCTCTTCCTGGGTTTCGGGAAACGACGTCACGAGTTGGCGGCAGCAGAAATCAGCAGGAAGAAGAAGCAACGCGCAGTTCTCGAGCTGTACTCGAAGCGCGGCTTGGACTTGGCTCTGGCGTTCACGGCGGTCTCTACGGTGGCGACCTATCTCGCGTACACGCTCGACGCCCACACGCGATCGTACTTCCAGTCGGACAGCTTGTGGATCACGACCGCCTTCGTCGTGGCCGGCGTTTCACGCTTTCTGTACTTGGTTCGGAGTCGACCGGATGCTGAGAGCCCGACGCAAGAAATGCTGCGGGATGGACCCTTCGTGGGCATCATGATGGGGTGGACGATCGTGATGGTGTGGATCGTCTACAATCTTCACCCAGGCCAATGACCGACGCGCAGAGCACCCTCGAGAAGACGGCCAGCGGCCCTTGGACAGACCTCGGGCTCACGCTCCCCATTTTCATCGCCTATCACTTGGGTGTCATCTTCCTTCCTGTTCGCAATGCTGCCGATTGGGTCACGCTGGAGTTGATCGCGCTCGCCGATCACGACTTGAGGCTGTACGGCGCGCTCACGCTCGGGATTGCCGCTGTCTACATCGGCATCTTGGTGATGGCCGGGCGCGGAAAGGCGCTGCACTGGAACCGCTTCTTTTGGTTGACGGTGGAGGCCGTCGCCTACGCCGTCGCGATGCGTTTCGCGGCGAGCTACGTCGTCGGCAAGATGCTCTTGGGACCCCCGATGGAAGTCGGCGCCTTCGCCGGCTTCATCATGTCCATGGGAGCCGGCTTCTACGAAGAGATCGCCTTTCGTGTGGGTCTCTTTGCATTGGGTTTCAAGGCGCTCTGCGTACTGTTCCCGATGACCCCATGGCAACGCTGGCTGGCGATGGTCGTGTGGGCCGCCGTCTCCGCGATGGTCTTCAGTCTGTGGCACTACGTGGGGCCGCTGGCAGATCCGCTGGACGCCAAGTCGTTCGTCTTTCGCTGGACGTGTGGACTCATCTTCACGGCGATCTACGCCTTTCGTGGCTTCGCTCCCGCCGTCTGGACCCACGCCCTGTACGACATTTGGGTGCTGGTGTTCTAGCGTCAGGCGCGTCGAGCGTGCACGAAGTACTCGACGTTGCCCTTCGGGCCAGGGACTGCCGAATCAACACCGCCTTCGATCTCGAACCCTGCCGCGGCCAATGCGTCCGTGGCGCGAGCTATGGCTTGTTGTCGGAGCTCCTGATCCTTGACGACCCCTTTCATGCGTCGGGCTTGTTCGGCACCGACTTCGAACTGGGGTTTGATCATCGCGACCAGGGTGCCGCCCGCCGGCAACACACGAGCGAATGCGGGTGCCAGCTGTTCCATCCCGATGAACGAGGCGTCGACGACCAACCAATCGATGGGTTCGGCGAAGTGCTCCGCCGTCAGATGACGCCCGTTCGTCTTGTCCATCACGACGACTCGCGGATCGGTTTGCAGCTTGTGCGCGAGTAGGCCTTGCCCGACGTCCACGGCATACACTTTCCGCGCTCCCCGCTGCAGCAGACAGTCGGTAAACCCTCCCGTCGAGGCACCGACGTCGACGCAGACCGCCTGCTCGGGGTCGAGTTTCAGGGCGCTGAGGGCTGCGGCCAACTTGTTCCCGCCCCGGGATACGAACGCATCCTGCCGCTTGATGCGGATCTCCGCGTCGATGGGCACGGTCGTACCCGGCTTGTCCACTCGCTGCTCGGCAACGACGACTTCTCCGGCGAGGACTAGAGCCCGAGCTTTGCTTCGAGTCTCGCACAAGCCGCGATCGACGAGCAGTTGGTCGAGGCGTTGGCGTTTGGCTTTGGCGTTCTTCACTCTGGATTCGTCTTGGGGTACTCGTCGTGCGCAGTCTGCGACAAGGTGGCGGCGTCGGGCAATGGTGGATGGCGCAGGTGCGTCGAGCCGCGGTTCTCCTGCTCGCCGATCTCCCGATGCCAGCGCTTCGGCTCTCGCACGCGCGTCGGGGTTTGCGCGATCGACCTCGCTGTCGGGTCGAACGTAGCCCCGGCCCGCCGCGGCTTCCCAACCGCTGCCTGACACCTGGCTGCAGTTTCTCGGGGGCGAGCTGCAGTCTCTCGGGGGCGAGCTGCAGTTTCTCGGGAGCGAGCTGCAGTTTCTCGGGAGCGAGCTGCAGTTTCTCGGGGGCGAGCTGCAGTTTCTCGGGAGTGAGCTGCGATTTTTCGG
>JBNKZR010000689.1:0-3109 GCA_050301735.1 Polyangiaceae bacterium
TCGCGAGGCGCCGCACGCTTCGAGTTGCTGGGGTCGCCCGTCTTGCTGTGCGCAGCCAGTCGCGGCGCGAGCGACGGGCTGGACCCGATCCAAGCCGAATCGTTGCTTCGACAATGCGCTCGGGCGCTGGGCGCTCGGCGAGACCCCGCCTCGGCTATGCAATAGGTCCGTGCGCCGATGTCGCCACGCACTCGAAGCCGCGTCGGGTGAAAGCGGCGACAGGGCGTTGTAGGCTCTGGGCCGTGAGCGGCTACCTCGACCTGCATTGCCACTGCGTCGCTGCCATCGACGACGGAGTGCGCTCTTCGGAGGAGAGTCGCGAGTTGCTGTCAGCCCTGGCGAAGCTCGGGTTCGACGAGGTCGTGGCGACACCCCACATGCGACCTGGCATGTTCGACAATGACCGCTCGAGCCTGCGTCGAGCCTTCGCGGAGACTGCCGCCGCCCTCGGCAGTCACAGGGAGACGGACGACTCCGAATGGTGGGTGCCCGATGACGCGGAGCTGCCGCGACTGGCGCTCAGCGCCGAGCACTACTTCGACGACGTGGTCTACCAGCGGGTGTTGCAGGGCGAGGCTCTACCCTATCCAGGAGGGCGGGCGGTATTGCTCGAGTTCTGGGAAACCGAGTTTCCCGCCAGTATCGACCGGCTGCTGGCGCGACTGCGACGCGAGGGCCTGGTACCCGTCATCGCTCACCCGGAGCGCTACCGCGCCATCTGGCACTCTCCGGAGACCCTCGAACGGCTGCTGGACGTCGGGGCGGCCGCGCTGCTAGACACCGCAGCCCTCGTGGGAAAGTACGGCAAGAAGGCCAAGCGTTGCGCTGAAGAGCTCCTCGCGGCGGGCTACTACCAGGCCGCGTGCAGCGACTGTCACCGCCCGGCAGACGTCGAAGAGGTAGAGCGAGGCATCGCCCGAATCCGTCGGCTACGAGGGCCCGGCGCGGTGACGGCGCTGTTCGTCGACGGGCCCCGCCAGCTGCTCAGAGGGCTGACAACGGCGTGAATTGGCTGACGCGACATCGCTACAAGCTCCTCGTTTCCCTGGCGCTGGCTTGCGTCTTCGTGTGGCTGATGCGAGTCGGTGACTTGCCGATCCTGCCGTCCACCCAAGCGCTGGCGGGCTTCGATTGGAGTAGCCTGCTGGCGTACAACCTGATCTGGTCGCTGGTGCACGTGTTGCGCGCGTGGCGGTGGAAGTACTTGTTGTCACCCATCGCCGAAGTGCCGATGCGCAAGCTCTTGCTGACGTCGTTCATCGGCTTCGCCGCGATCGTCATCTTGCCGATGCGAGCTGGCGAGATCGTACGCCCAGCCCTCGTACGTGAAGAAGGTAAACTCTCTGGCTGGAGCGCGACCGGCACCGTGGGAGCAGAGCGCATCATCGACGGTCTGATCCTCTCGCTGATGTTGCTGTTCGGCCTACTCGCTTCCACCCCGCTCGACCCCCTGCCCGAGCGCATCGGAAACCTGCCGATCTCGCCACGATTGGTGCCTCAGGCGGCGTACTTCGCGCTGCTTCTCTTTGCCTGCGCATTCGTCACCATGGGTTTTTTCTACTTTGCTCGCGAGTGGACGCGAGGCTGGGTGGAGCGCCTAGTCGGACTGGTCTCCGCGCGCCTCGCGAGTTGGCTCGCTGAGCGCATCGAGCGGGTGACGGCCGGTCTCAGCTTTCTGCCGAGCGCCCGCCACACGGTACCCTTCATCTTGGCGACCACCATTTATTGGTTGTTGAACGCCGCGGCCGCTCAGTGGCTCGGTCGAGGATGTGGGCTGTCACAGATGAACTTCGCGCAAGCCTGCGTGCTCACCGGGGTGTTGGCGCTGGGCATCATGGTGCCCAACGCACCGGGGTTCTTCGGCGCCTTCCAGTTCTCCGCCTACGCCGCGCTCTCCTTGTTCTTCGTGGAACAGCAGCTGTTTTCCGACGGCAGCTTGATGGTGTTCTTTCTTTTCGTCTCCCAGAACGCCATCATGATCGCCTTCGCTCTCGTAGCGGCGGCCATGATGCACACCAGCATGAGCGCCGCTCTGGACACCGACGAGCGCTCATTTGAGGACGGCGCCGCCAACGGGGATGGGGCGACAAACTTGTCCGAGTCTCGCCACATTCGCTAGCGCTGGGACATGGCGACAGACAGGCGTCGACCCGTATTCCCCGCGCGTTCTATCGATAGGCGCAGTGTGATCGCCGGCCTCATGACCGTCGCCCTGGAGTCCGTGCACTCCGTGGCGTGGGCTGGCGCCAGCATCGAGCTACGCTACACGCGTCTGCAAGTGTACAGCGGGGCGCTGCGCTACCTGCGCATCGATCTGGGATACGAGATCACGGAGAAGGACGCCGACGCTGCCTACCTGCTCTTCAAGTACCGGACCCGTGAACGAGAGAGCGACACCTTCGGTGCCTTCGAGATCATCGAGACGAAAGAGGGCGTCCGGCTGGCGGTGAAGTTGCCGCAGATGCCCAGCTACCACGAGAACGTGCTGCGTGATGGCCTGGTGCGCAAGCTGCGGGAAGACTACGGCGAGGAGTCTCCCAAGCCCCCGCGACGAAAGAAGGACGCGCCCAGAAAAGACGATGACGATGAGGACGCGCCGCCGGAGCAACCGACCCCTCCGACGGAGGGGCAGTCGCCCGTGGAGCGGCTGCCGCAAACACCCCCAGGCCGCTAGCCTGGAGGCGACCGGGCTCCATCGAGCCTTGGGTGATTCAGCAAAGACCCCACCGACTTCCCCCAAATTGCTCGGAAAAGACGTTTCGGCCACGAGCGCAAAACGGCAGGCAGAGGCGAAACGGGTGGCTTCGTGGCCCAGGGCGTCGGCACGCGGTACGATCGGGTAAATCCGTCGTCCCATCTCTTTGTGGGGAGCGGTGGCGGAACTGTTGGGGGAACGATAAACAGTACCCAGCCCCTGCACCATGGCCCCCGAAAGCAAACTCCCCCCGACGATCGGCCGCTATAACGTGGTTCGGGAGTTGGGCAAGGGCGCGATGGGCCGTGTCCTGCTCGCCCACGATCCGATTTTGGATCGGGACGTTGCCATCAAGCACCTTCGCAGCGACCTCCCCATCGCCCCAGACCAGCGAGACCAGCTGCTCGAACGCAT
>JBNKZR010000690.1:0-3101 GCA_050301735.1 Polyangiaceae bacterium
CCTCGATGTTCCAGTAGGCGTCGTCGGAGGTCGAGTCATCGAACAGAACAACGAGCGTCTCGTCCAGATCGCTGGAAATCCCCTCCAGGCAGTAGCGGCCATCTGCGCCCCACTCAGTGATCTCTCCGTAGCCTCCCCCGTCGTTGCTGAGGCGGTAGACATAGAATTCCACGCCTTGGCCCGCAAAAGATTGGGCAGTCGACTGATTCGGGTCATCACCCCAATCAGCAATGACAAGGGGTTCGCTCAGGCTCAATCCAAGTCCCCCGGGAAGCTCAGTGACCATGTTTTCTCCTGGTGGCGGAGGAAGTGGATCGAGCACGCCGGCATCGTCATCGCCCGTTCCTCCGCTTCCAGCATCGCGAGCGGCGCCCCCAGAGCCGTCGTCGGTCGCGTCAGGCGCGCCGCAATCACAGTCGCCCCACAACCCATCCGCTCCACAAATCTGCCCCCCAGCACACGCACCGGCACCGACGCATTCGCGGGTTTCGCCTTGCTCGCACACTGCATCCGGCATTTCCCCGGCTACAGGGGCCTCGCCATCGTCGGCAGGATCCGTTGCGGATGGGGTCGCATCGTCGGATCCGGCGTCAGCATTTGATGGCGCCTGGTCGGTGGAAGCGGCGCTCGACTCGCCGTCGCTGCCGACGTCATCGCTCCGAGATGCAGCGTCGTCGCTCGCGGGGCCTCCGTTATCCGACGAGTCGCTGTCCGCACTGTCGGTGCTCGTGTCGCTTGGGTCGTCGTCAGTCTCCTCGCTCGCCGCGCTGTCGTCCGTCGTCGCGACTGTACCCGTCTCCCCGCTCCCGTCGTTCGAGCACGCGAGCACGCTGGCCGTTGCACACGCCAGTAGGGCGCCGCGGTGGGCGAACCCCCGAAAAGAAAACTTCAACATCGCTCTGCCTCCGTTCGCCTTCGGCGTCTCGCGCCGAACAGCGACATTGCGAACACCGACGCCATCACGCCGAACGTCCACGGGTTACGCGAGGGCGCCGTCGCCCCCACCGAGGCGATGCTACAACCTTCGGAGGGGCTTTGGGGTGGGACGCAGACGGCGCGGCCTTCTACGAGGTCGCACGTCCAGTCGAGGGGGCATTCTGGGTGGCCCTCGCCGCAGCGGCGGGTGCAAACGGGGGTTTCGGCGGCGTCCGCGATGCATTGCTCGCCGAGGCACTCGTTGCTTTCCGAGCACTCGTCGCCCATCGCGCCGAGTTCGGGCACGCACACGCGACTACCATCGACGCCACTGCGGCAGGCTACGGTGTCTTCACACTCGGGCAGGTCGTCCAGCTCGACGTCGTCGGGGTCGAAGTCCTCGCCGGCTGCGGTGGCGGCCTTTTCCGCTTCGGACAGGAGCGCTGCTTTGGCCGCTTCGCAGTCGGGATTGCAGTCCCGGCTGTGCTCGCACGCGGGTAGGCAGATGCCGTCCTTGCTGCAGGCCTCGCTGTTGCAATCGCGGGGCGTGGCGCAGGGATCGCCCAGGGCGCCGAGACCGGGCACACAGTACTTGCCGTTGCAGCGCAGGGTGTCGGGACAGTCCTCGTCTTCTTCGCAGGCGGGGTTCGTGCACTCGATGCCGACGCAGGGCTCGACGCATTCGTCGTCCACGCACACCGAACCGACGTCGCAAACCTCGCTGCCGCACAAGCGCTCGCAACCGCGCTCCGTGCACTCGTAACCCGTGTCGCAGCCGAAGTCCTCACACGTGTCTTGCTCGTAGAGATAACAGACAGCGCGCTCGTCGTCCGTCTCTAGCGTCGCCTGATCGGGCGAGTAGAACGGATACATGGTGTACGCTTCCCAGCTCTCTTTGCTGTTGCAGTTAGGAGCGCCATCGCGCCCGCCGGGCTCGCAGGGATGAAGCAGCCCCGCCGCGTGCCCCAACTCGTGCACCAGCACGCTCAAGAGATCGAACTCTTCGTCGCTGGCGTTGCTGCTCGGGCGCAGGCGCCAATTGGCGCGCGCATCGAGATAGATGTCCGCCTCTGCGATCGTCCAGTCCTCGTCGTCCACCCGTTGGTACTGCACGTCCGTCGTGCCGGGGGAATCGTCGGAGAAACCTCGGTCCGCCCAATCGCGCACGAAGGTGATCGTGTTGACGTTGTCTCCAGGGCGCGCTTCGTTGCGCGTCACGCCCGATGGCTGCAACTCCAAGCTGCTGCACATCGGCTCGTTCCACACCCGCATCGCCTCCAGCATCACGTCCGAAACGCCGCCTTCGACGTCGCTGGGCGCGCTCTCGAGATCCAGAACGAAACTGACCGCATCGCGCGGCCACTTCACTCGCTTCGTTTCACTCAGCTCATCCAAGTCACCACCGGTGCGATAGGCTGACGCTGGCAGCGCCAATAGGCTGAGCACGGAACCCAACGCGATACCGTTGATAGCTGCGAGCACAGAGCGAGTCCGAATTGGTACAAGGCGCATGGGAGAAGATCCAATGGTCCGCGTCCGGCTCGTCAGTCCTGGTTGATGAAAAGCACGGAAGAATGTGCCGACCAGAACGTAGACATTGCTCCCTGGTCTCCCCTCAGAACTCAGCCGCCTCGCCGGCGCGCGCTGCGTAAACTGCTGTCTGTCTACAGGCCACCGGATCGAGAAATAGACTTGGATTTCCCGAAAGAGACGCGACATCCGACGTCCCTCACGAAGGCCCAAACGACCACCCCGCACGCCGTACAGCATGCCTCGGGCTCGCTCGACGAAGCCACGCCGAGACTTGGTGGTGATAGGTAACAGCCCCCTCACGGTGTGTGGACACTTACTTGAATGGGTTGGGGGGAGTCAATGGGTCGATGCAAGAATTGACCGATTTGGGGGTGTTAACTATTCGCCATCCCCCCTTCGGTCAACAGACCGAGAACATCGAACCCTGCTTCGTAACGGTCTCGTCGGCGGACTCGCATGCGTTAATAACGCACCACCGAAGTTCGGGCGTTGACGAACCCACCAGCGGGGTGTTAGCCCTCAGCATCGGATGCACCGGGCAGGTCGGGGGCGCAAATGATGAAGAGAGCAGCATGATGGCGGCTGAGTTGGGCGAAGTTCGAAAGCGTTCGACGTGCAACGGCGTCGGTGTCGGCCCTCGCGTCAGCCGTTCT
>JBNKZR010000691.1:0-3098 GCA_050301735.1 Polyangiaceae bacterium
AAGATGGCCAACGTGCAACAACGCAGGGCATTCCTCAAAAGCGGTCTAGGGCTCAGTGGTTCACTGTTCGTGGGCTGTGGGGAGGAGGCGCCGCTCTTGCTCGAGCAGCCCGCGGAGGGCTCGCCCGCAGCACCTTCTGCGTCCGGCTCCTGCGCGGCGCTCGAGGGCGGACAAATGCTCGGCCTCGAAGCGTTCATCGACGAAAGCACGGTGCCCTACGAAGTCGCATTCAACGACGGCCTCGACGGACGGCTCTACACCGACTTGACCCGCATCCAACCCGACGACCTCGGCATCCCCAATGACGCCTTCTACATCCGCACGCGCTTGCCGGACCAGCTCGATCTCACGCAGCCGTGGAGCATCGAGTTCGCCGATGGCCGAGGCAATACACGACGACTGGAGCTCGATGAGTTGGTGCGTCGGCAGAGCAACCAGGGCACCCATGTGCTCGAATGCAGTGGCAACTCGAGAGGTGCTGGGTTCGGTTTGCTGAGCAGTGCACAATGGGGCGGCGTTTCGCTGCTGCAAGTACTCGAAGAGCTCGACCTCGTGGACTCGAGCCGCCGCGTGCTCGTCTCCGGTTTCGACGAACACTCGCAACCCTCCGCCAACAACCACTCCACGCCGGGCGCCAGTTGGATCTTCTCTGTCGACGACCTGGCGAACACCGGCGCGTTCCTCGCGACGCAGATGAACGGCAGCGAGTTACCTCTGGACCACGGCTGGCCCGTGCGGCTCTTCGTTCCCGGCTGGTACGGGTGCACGTGCATCAAGTGGGTCGACCGGATCGAATTGGTCGACGACGATGTTGCCGCCACCTCGCAGATGCAGGAGTTCGCGTCCCGCACCCACCAAAGCGGCACTCCAAGCCTGGCGCGAGACTATGCCCCAGCCAACATGCATGTCGCTGCGATGCCCACACGTGTGGAACGCTGGCGCATCGGCGACGAGGTGGTCCACCGCATGCTCGGCATCATTTGGGGGGGCGCGGAGCCGGTCAACGACTTCGAAGTCCGAATCGGAAGCGCTCCATGGCGCCCGGTCAGCCTCTGTGCCGCACGTGAGTCGACGCAGAGCTGGAGCCTGTGGGACCACGTCTTTTCCGCCGGCCCAGGCAGATACGACGTGGTTCTGCGGGCCAGCGACCCCAGTGTCCCCCAACGTCGGCTGAATTCGGAGTACTACCTGCGCGAGTTCGAGGTGTCCGAAGCGTCGTAATCTCGCCTCCCGGGCGCAGTTGAGGCATGCTGCCCAGGATGGCGACGACTCTCGCTCTGATCAGTGATCTGCACGCCAATCTGCTGGCACTGGAGACGGTGCTCGCGGACATGGAGCGCCGCGGCATCGAGCAGCTCTACTGCCTCGGAGACGTCGCGACCTTGGGTCCCAAGCCGTTGGAGGTGCTCTCGCGACTGCAAGAGCTCGGCTGCCGCTGCATTATGGGCAACCACGACGAGTTCATGTTGGACGCTGAACTCATCCACACTTACACCGAAGCACCGGTGGTGGTTGAAGCGGTAGCCTGGTGCCGAGAGCAGCTCGGAGACTCGGACCTGAACTTCATCAGAGGCTTCGTGCCGTCGATCCCTCTGCAACTGGAGGGAGTGGACGTGCTGCTCTACCACGGCAGCCCGAAGTCCAACATGCAGGACTTGGTCTCGACCACCACAGACGACGAGCTGGATGAAGCGCTGAAGGGTACCAGCGCCACGGTGCTCGCCGGCGGACACACCCACTTGCAGATGTTGCGACAGCACCGCGGCGCGCTGGTGCTCAATCCGGGCAGCGTGGGACAGCCATTTCGGGAACGAGTGACGGATCGGCCACCGACGGTGCTCCCCCACACCGAGTACGCGAGCGTGGAGCTACGCGACGGCGCAGTCAGCGTGCAGCTCCATCGGATACCGCTCGACAAAGCCGCGCTGCACGCCCAGGCGAGCGAGGCGCCAGACAACCCCATCACCGAATACCTGCAGTCCTGCTACGCGTGATCGGACCCAGCTCGGCGACCTCTTTTGGTACGTCGAGGACTCAGCTGGCCTAGGAAAATCTCCTTCAGCTGCAGGACTTGCAGACGGCGACGTGCGTTTCGGAACACCGCATTTCGCCGCGCTTGTGCGGGAGCACAAATGTAGGCATCTGTAGGAAGCCCTGCTTCAGTTCCGGAGCACGCCTCACCAAGGTTCCCCCGATGTCCCATCCGCACGCCCCCTTCGAATCGCCCACGGACGAAGATGCCCTCGACGTCACGGGTGTGTTGGCTTTCGGCACCTCGTTGATCGGGCTGGGAATGGTCGGTGTCGTCTCGCTGCTGCAGATCATCGGTCTGCTGACTTGAGCCGTACGAGGCCGACCGCCTCCTCGAGCTGCGACTCAGTGCGAGCTCGAAGTTGCCGTTGCCGGCGCCACCGCGTTCACGTCGCGACCAAGTGCGTGATCTAGCTGAACACGGGCGACTCGCAGCGCGATGTGCGCCTCGACCAGGTTCAGGCGCGCCTGAAGCCGTGTCGTCTCGGCTTGGATCAGCTCCAAGCTCGTGGCGCGCCCACCTGCGTGCAGCGCTTCACGTGCTTTTAGCGCTGCCTCCGCTGCGGCATGTCCTTGCTGCGCCGTCCTCATCGCGATCAACGCCTCTTGCATGGCGCCCTTGGCGGAGAGGATCTCGACGCGCAGCGCGTCCTGGATCGCGCTCCGCTGCGCCATGATCTTGGCACGTTCGGCGTCCGTCTTGCGTGCATCCGCGTCCATCGTTTCGAAGTCGTTGATGGTCCAGATCAACTGCACGCCGACATCCCAAGTCCCACGCCATCGCTCCTGCAGCGGGAAGATGCGTTGGTTGGGGTTGGCGTAGGTGACGTTGCCGAACGCTTCGAGGCGAGGATACTTGCGCGACTCCTGCACCTCCGTCGCTTGCGACAGTGAGTATTCCGTGCGCTCCAACGAGCGCAGCTCGAGACGCTGGGAGACGGCTTCGCGGTACAGTTCGTCCAAAGAAGCAGCCTCCGTCGAGTGCTCAAAGTCAGCCATCACATCCTCACCGATGCGCAACTCCTCGTCGCCCTCCACGTGCATGTGCATGCGCAATTGCTCCTCGG
>JBNKZR010000692.1:0-3096 GCA_050301735.1 Polyangiaceae bacterium
GCGGCTCATCAACGAACGGAGGCCGTCGTGGCCGACTCAAACAACACAAGCATTACAACAACCACAACAGATATCGCCGTCGTCAGTGACGTCGATGAACAACAATTCCACCGCGGGTTCGAGCGACTCGAGGCGGAAATCAACGCGGTTCCCGAGAGTGATCTGGAACCCATCAACCTCGACATTCCGAGCACCGTTGCGACGGTGTTGGGAGCTGAGCCCGAGGTACGCCCGCTGCGAGCATCGCTCGCGGCGCTGGCCACGTTCGACATCAAGAACGTGGACCAACTGCGTGACCGCGCATTGGCCCTGGGGCACACGCACACGCAACACCGTATCGCCGGCGGACCGCCAGACGACATCGACGGTCTCGTGACGGAGATGATCGATGTGCGCGATCGCTTCCACTCGGACGCCTCCGCACTCGTGCGGCGCGGCTTGCTCGACGGCAAAGCGGTCGACAAGTTGCGGGGCGGTAACAGTCACCGAATGATCGCGTTCGACGTGATCGGTCTCGTGGCATTGTTCCTCGCCAAGTGGGACGCCATCAGCGACAAGACGGCTCTGGAGGTTTCAGAACTCGAGGATGCTCGCTCCAAAGCGAACCGCCTCGTCGCCGCCGTCGGACTGCGTGAGCAAGGACCGGCGCAGCGAGACGCCGCCGCGGTCACGCGGCAAAAGGCGTACACGTTGCTCGTCCGCGCGTACAACGAGACATGCCAGGCGATCGCGTTCGTTCGTCGTCGCGAGGGTGACGTGGACGAGATCACGCCGTCGCTGTACGCGGGGCGCGGCAAGCGTTCACCGGAGCCACCGATCGTGGTGCCGGAGCCCACGCCGCCGGCATCGGTACCCGCTGAGGTTGCCGCTGCCGACAACACGGGCTCGGCGAACGTGCCGGTCGGATTTCCGGGCGCAGCGCCGTTGACGAAGGGGTGAGAGACGTGGGGTACGCGCACTCACTCGCACTGGGAGCCTACTGCCCGCTGGGAAGCGGGCAGCAGGCTCGGCGCCTTCACTTGCCGCCTCACCACCTGGCCACTCACGGTGTCGTCGTGGGCATGACGGGCTCCGGGAAAACGGGCATGCTCTTCGTGATGGTCGAGGAGGCGCTGCGCCAAGGGATCCCCGTGCTGATGGTGGACGTCAAAGGTGATCTGCCGAACCTCTTGTGCGCGTTCCCCACCTTCTCCCCCACGGCGCTGGAACCCTGGGTCGAGCCCGGCCCGGGTGACCCACGAACCTTTGCCGAACTCGCTGCGGACCGAGCTCGAGAACGGCGGCAAGCGCTGCAAGCCTGGGACATCGGCGAGGCCGAACTCACCGCGTACCACGACAGCATCGACTTGCGTGTGATCACCCCCGGGAGCTCGGCGGGCGAACCGCTGCACGTGCTTTCCGCGCTGGAGCAACCCGCCACATGCTGGAAGACGGATCTGGAGGCGGCGCGCGCGTCGCTGTCGGCGGCTGTCTCGCTCTTGCTCCGATTGTTGGGCAGAGATCCCGATCCTGCCAAGAGTCGCGACCATGTGCTCATCTCGCTGCTTGCGGAGCGCCGCCTGCGCGAGGGAGCGCCATCCGATTTGGGCGCGTTGCTTGAGGACGTTCTGCACCCTCCCATCGACAGCGTCGGCGCGCTATCGATGGACCGGTTCATCTCGAAGAAGAAGCGGGGCGAGCTGGCAGCGTCGCTCAACACGCTGCTCGCGTCTCCAACGTTCGCAAGCTGGCGGGAAGGGTCTGCGCTCGACGTCGGTGGCTGGCTCAAGCCGAAGGCGGGGCGCACTCCCGGCGTCATCGTCAGCGTGGCGCACCTGGATGACGATGAGCGCGCACTCGTGCTCGGTGTGCTCCTGGAAGAGGTGCTGACGTGGGTGCGTGGCCTCCGCGGAAGCAAGCACCTGCGTGCGCTCATCGTGTTCGACGAGGTGTACGGCTTCTTGCCACCGCATCCCGCGAACCCGCCGACGAAGCAGCCGCTCGTTTCCCTGATGAAGCAGGCGCGTGCGTTCGGCGTGGGGGTCGTGGTTGCCACGCAGAACCCGATGGATCTCGACTATCGCGCGCTGAGCAACGCGGGGCTGTGGTGCGTGGGTCGCCTTCAAACGGATGCGGATCGCGCTCGCGTCATCGAGGGGCTATCGAACAGTGCGGCCATCGGCGCGGAGAGTCCGGCGGTGCTCTCGGAGCTATCGAAGCGGCTTGCCCCTCGGTGGTTCTTGATGCGAGATGTTCACTCGAAGGAGGGGACGGTGTTGATGCAACCGAGGTGGGCGATGTCGTTCATGCGGGGACCGATGACGCCGGGCGAGGTGAGGAGGGCGAGGGACACCATCGAACGTTGAGGTTGGTGGCTGTGCCAAGAGGGAGTTCTTCTGGAGCAGCGAGTGCTGCCGGAGGCGCCCGTGCGCCATTGGATCTGCTTCTTCCTCTTGGGCCTACGAGGGTTGCTCGGCTACGACAAGCAGCTGTGTGCCGAGGTGCTCGAGGCTGTGATCAAGAAGAATGCCGTCCAATGGGTGAATGCCTTGGCCGTCAGTGCCGCCAGGCAGTATGGCGAAGTAGCCCCCAGAGTCGTGCAGCGCATCCGATGCGTCCGTTTGACTTTCCAACGTAGTGGATGAACAGCTTCTCTGAAGCGGCAGGCCTGTCGGTGTATCGCTCCTTCACCCGCTTGATCAATCTCGCGGGGAGAGGGCATGCGACCCACCACGGCCACGCGATGGGCGTTGGCAACCTGCTGACGTCGTCAGCACCGGGTTCGATTCCCGGCGGACAAACGGAAGAAGGCCGCCCCGGGGGCGGCCTTCGTTGACCGGGTGGAGGCGCCGGGAATCAAACCCGGGTTCATGGCTCGCGTCTCCTGGCTCGCTCTCGCTCAGCACTCGACGCGCCCATGGCCGTGCGCTTCGGTCTGCGCGCTGTCGCGCTCCGACCTCACCGAATGGTCGCAAAGCACGGAGCATCATGGCCTCGGGCTCGATTCCCGGCGCCTCCCCCTCTTGTTGAGCTAGATGTTTGGCGCCGCGGTTTGCCTGCCTTGGCAGGCGAACCAAACAACACTTCCCGGCGCTTGAACGGAAGAAGGCCACCCCG
>JBNKZR010000693.1:0-3088 GCA_050301735.1 Polyangiaceae bacterium
CTCCTGCAACATCAGGCCCTGTGCATCGCGCTCGATGGCATCGTCGACCCACAGAACTTCGGCGCCGTGGTTCGTAGTGCCGTCGGCGTGGCAGCGGCGCCCATCGTGTGGGCGGAGAGTGCGTCGGCCCCGCTCAGCCTGGCCACTTTTCGCGCCTCCGCGGGCGCGATCGAACACGCGCTGCTGTGCCGAGTACCTTCCCTGCCCACGGCGCTTTCCGAAGCGACGATGGAGGGTTTCAGCGTCGTGGGACTGGACGGCCACGCCGAGCGAGCGCTGCACGAGCTCGACCTGAGTGGCAAATGCGTCCTGGTCGTCGGCAGTGAAGGAAAGGGTCTCGCCAAGGCCACGCGCCGCCATTGCACCCACTTCGGTCGCCTGGTCATGCCGCGCACGGTGGAGTCGCTCAATGCCTCAGTGGCCGCCGCAATCGCCCTGTACGAAGCGCAGCGGCAGCGCGGCTTCCAAGTGCAAGACGTGTGAGCCACTCCACTGAATGGAATCTACTCGATAGACTCCCCAAGTTGGACCTGGAGCTGCGTCAAAGACCCATCTTCCCGCGAGGTTGCGCGCAAGTCTTCGAGGAGATTGTCGGGCTCGCGACAAACCCTCCAGTAACTCGGCGCCACTCGAACGATCAGCGGTGAAGCACGCGAAATACCCCAGCAATCGCAGCGTCGACATCTTCGGCGGTCGTATCCTCGCCCAAGCTGAAGCGGACCGCGCCCGCAGCACGCTGCCGGCCCATCATTGCCTCGATCACCTTGGACGGCTCGCTCGTGCCGGCACTGCAAGCGCTACCACTGGAGACCCTGATCCCCATCAGATCCAGCGCCGCGACCATCTCCGGCCCAGGAAAGTCACGAAACGACACGTTGCTGACGTGGGGCATGCGGCAAGCCGTGCCGTTGACGTCGGCGACGTCCGCCAGGGCCTCCTCCAAGCGATCGCGCAACGGCGCCAGCATGCGATAGTGGTCCGGCCCAGCTTGGGCGTGTCTCAAGGCGTGACCAAAGCCGAGGGCCGCAAGGGCGTCTTGAGTCCCTGGACGCAGACCGCGCTCCTGTTCGCCCCCCACGAGCACCGGAGTCGGAGCTCGGCCGCGGAAAGCCAGGGCGCCGATGCCTTTCGGCCCCCGGATCTTGTGAGCCGAGACGGCAATTGAGTCGGCCACGCTCAGACTATCGAGCGGTGCCTTGCCCAACAGCTGCACGGCATCGACGTGCAGGCGAGCACCCGCCTGCCGGACAACGGACGCTACCTGCTCGAGCGGCTGCAACACGCCCGTCTCGTGGTTGGCGGCCATCACCGCCACCGTCGTTCGCGCGCCGGAGGGCACCCGCGACAGGGCCGCCGCCACGGCGTGCGGCGCGACTGCCCCGGACGCGTCCACCGAGATCCATTCCACCTGGCCCCCACGTTCGCGTAGGCGTGCGGCCATCTGAATGATGCTGGGATGTTCGAGGGCACTCAGCACCAGGCACTCGGCCGCCGCCAAACCGAGATTGTTCGCTTCCGTGCCACCCGACGTGAACACCACGTCGCGCGGGTGCACGTCCAAGCTCGACGCGAGCCGTTCACGGGTGGCTTCGAGCACGTCGCGCGCGCGGCGGCCAGCTCCATGCACACTCGAGGGGTTGCCCCAAAGCACGGAAGCCGCCTCAGCCATCGCCTCGACGACGCTCGGCAACGGAGGCGTCGTGCTGTTCCAATCGAGGTAGACCTCTCGCGCGGTCACGCTGTCAACTCACCCGCGAGGCTGAATGCTCCGGGCGTGCTTGGCGAACACCATCGAAAAGCTCGCACCACCCAGCCGCTGACCATCCACTTCGTCAGCGGTTGGCGAGCGCAGTCGCACGCTGCCGCCGTGACCGAGGGCCACGCCACGAACGACCGCCAGCCCCACACCAGCTCCCCCAAAAGAGCGGGTGACGGAGCCATCCGCCTGGAAGAACGGTTCGAAGACACGCGTTCTGACATCATCGGGCACCCCGGGACCGGAGTCGGACACCCGGATCTCGTACTGGTACTCCGAGTGCGGGCCCACGCGCACGAACACCGTACCGCCGCTGGGAGTGAACTTCGCCGCATTGTCCAAGAGCTGATCGAACGCTCTGCCCAAGCGCTCGGGATCGCCCAGACCCGGTAGCGGACCAGGCGTCAAGTCGAAGGCGACCCGCAACCGGCGGGCTTCGAACTCCTTGTACCAGCGGGACATGATGGCCTGCGCGAGACTGCCCAGATCGTAGTCTTTGAACACGAATCGCATGCGATCCGTCTCGATGGCCGTGACGTCGAGCAGGTTGTCGATCAGCCCCCGCAGCCGCGCCGCGCACTCGTCGATGGCTCCGACGGCTTTGCTTTGGGGCTCGTTCAGCGGCCCCAGCTCGCCATCCAGCAGCAGCTTCACGTAGCCGACGATGGGCGTCATTGGGGTCGACAGCTCGTGGGAGACGTTGCGGTAGAACTCCTTGCGAGCTTGGTCCAATTGCAGCAGGCGCTCGTTGGCCTCCTGCAACTGGGTGAGCTTCTCCTCGAGATGCCCCACGATGCGTTGACTCTGCTTGCGCAGCGTGTCTTCGACCTGCCCCGATTGCTCTTTCTGGCCGCCGAGGTAGCCGCGGATTGTGTCCGCGAACGTACGAGCATCAATGGGTTTTTCGATGAAGCCAGTGCAGCCGACGGCGAGACTCGTATCACGACTGCCCTCGGCAGTGATGGCCACGATAGGCACCTCCGCCAGTTTGGGCTCGGAGCGCAATCGGAGCGTCACTTCATAGCCGTCCAACCCGGGGATGGCGATGTCCACCAGCACCAGATCCGGAGGATCGGCAACCGCTTTCTTGATGCCTTCCATGCCGTCGCTCGCATCCACGACGGTAAACCCTGCCGGGGTCAGCAGTTTTTGCACCAGCAAGCGGTTGGCAGGATCGTCCTCAATATGAAGGATTTTCGCCATCTGCGTGCCGCAGCATTGACGATCCCCGCCAGTCCGGCAAGCGCGCCCTCCAGCTTTGGCCATCAGGCCGCGCCCGGACGATGACCCTTTTCCACATTTTCTCGTTGGAAATGGTGGAACAGCGCGCGG
>JBNKZR010000694.1:0-3081 GCA_050301735.1 Polyangiaceae bacterium
GCCGTCTCCACCTACCTCGACGAGGCGCTGGCGGCCCACACGGCCAGCGTGGCCCTCGCCGAGGAGAGCTACCGCACCGGCAAGAGCGACCTCGGCGAGGTCCTCACCGTGCAGGGCGGATTGCTGGACGTGAGGGTCGAACTGACGAATCTGCGTCTGGAGGCGGCCCTGGCCGCGCTGGACGTTCACGCGCTGGCGGCCTTGCCGCCGCTGGTGACCGCGATGTGGCGCACGACACTGGCAGTACCGGTGTTGTTGCTTCTGAATGACGTCGTGCGGCGGAACGCTCAGCAGTCACAGATACAGCCCCGGGGCGCGGGTGTTGTCTTCTGGTTACTGCTGCCCGGGCTCTTTTTTGCTGCCGATCTGGCGGCTTGGCACACGGCCATGACGACGATTTCCGCCGGCAACGCGACGTTCTTGGCCAACTTGGCGGCAGTCATCGTTCCCGTGGTGGCGTGGTTTTCACTTTCGGAGCGTCCCGGACGACGTTTCATGGTGGGTGCGGCCATCGCAGTCAGTGGCAGCGGGTTGCTTCTGCTGCGTCCAAACGAATCGGTTCTGCGCACGTTGCCCGGTGCTGGTGACGGCTTTGCCAGCGGCAACGTCCTGGCCGTGGTCACGGCCTTCTGTTACGCCGGCTATCAGCTGGCCTCACGACGTGCTCGGCGCTTCGCGAGTACCGTCCGGGTCATGCTCTGGACGGCGCTCGGTTGCAGCGCCCTCCTCGGCTTCGTTGCGTGGGCGACCGGTGCCGAGCTCTGGCCGCGCCAGCCCGTGGGGTGGTTACCTCTGTTGGGCATGACCCTCTGTGGCCAACTCGTCGGTCAGGGCCTCATCGTTTGGAGCATGCGCCACACGAGCGCCAGCGTGCTCGCCGTCGCCTTGCTCTGGCAGCCGGTTGCTTCGACCGCGCTCGGGTATTTGGTGCTGGGACAGTTCATCGCGCCGCTGCAGGCCTTGGGCATGCTCGTGGCTGTCGCGGGGCTCGGTATGGTGTCCGTGCCCCACGAACGCCGCCCGCGCGCGGAGCTGAGTGTAGAAACTTAACGAGCGCTTCGGTTTGACCCCGTTCGGTCGCTTCCTGCGAGCGTTTCACATCGGGCCGACGTGACGGAGACCGCGACCTTCGCCGCGTTTGGGGCCGCCGCGACGGGAACCGTGCTTCGTCGCGCTTCGCAGTTGCTTGAAACCCAGCCCGAGTCAGCCTAGAACCCCGCCTGCTCGATGGGACAGTCTCGCCACCCTCCACCCTCGTTCCGCCGGCCGTCGCCACGTGACGGCAGCGCTGTGGCGCCGGGGGCATCGAGTTGGCCTGCACCCGAGGTTGCGGACAGCGGCACCTCGTCACGCAGACGGCCGTCGATGACACCGGCGCAGAGCAGCGTGCCCGAAGCATTGGCTGCCGGTGGTCCGACGCCGAGTCGCTCTCCGACGAGTGCGGTGCCCGCGAGCGGTGTGGTGCGCCAAGTGCTGGATGATGACGGCTCGCTGGTGGGGAGGGTGTCTCGCCAGTCGGGCTTCGTGTTGGTCTGTCCTATCGAGATCCGCACTCTGAAGACGGCCAGTCTGTTGCAGAGTGTGCTCGAACGGCAGCTCTACGGCTCTCGCTGCAGTGCTCTGTTGATCGACGCCACCGGAATGACCATCGCCAGCCGCGACGTCAACGAATGCATGTGGGACTGGGCGGACTCTTGCCCTCTGGTGCAGAAGATCGCCGTGGTCAACGAGTCCGCGGTGATGTCCGTCGCGGTCGAGATGCGAGCCGTGGCGAACGGGCAGCAACAATTGCGAGGGTTTCAGGACGTTCACGAGGCCGCATCGTGGTTGCGCGATGCAACGAGCAATCGACGCAGCGTGCCCCCGGCAGCCCGTCGTGGAACCTGAGCGCGGCAGCTCGCCCGTCATTGCGCGATCTGGGCAACGCACCTCTGCTCCAAGTTCTTGATTTCATCAGCTCATCCGCTGCCAGAGTGCAATATTCCAGCTCTCGGCGATTCACTGCAATCGCGGGCAAACAAGAGTGCTCAGGGGCCACGGTTCAGGAGCCCCAAACCTTCGATGGATCAACTAATCGGTCCGATGCGACGCGCGCCAAGGGTGATCGGTTCCTTCCTAGCGATCGCCCCCCACTCATGGCGCCTGTTGAAGGAAATCTCGTTTCTGCCAAACTCCCGTTCGAACGATGCGACCCTCAGTCTACCCCCTGGTTTCCCTAGTCTCAGCTCTCTGCGCGCTCAGCGCCTGCAGTAGCGAAGATCCGCCTCCCGTGACCGGCCCTGGTGGGGTCGGTGTTACCGCTGGCGCAGGACAGATGCCCGCTGCGGGTGCTCCCGGGGTTCCTCTCGGGACCACGCCAGATGGCGAACAGATCATCGGCGGTGACCCTAGCGAAGGCATCTCGTCTCCTTCATCCACCGGGCCCGCACCGGCTGGCTGTGGCGACGGCGTGTTGACGGATGATGAAGCTTGCGACGACGGCAACCGCAACGACGGTGATGGTTGCGCCGCGAACTGTCTCGCGCCGGAGCGCGGCTTCTCCTGTGCCGTGCCCGGTATGGCGTGTCTGCCGATCGCCGTTTGCGGCGACGGTGTCGTCGCGGGTTCGGAGCAGTGTGACGACAACAACCTCGTCGACGGGGGCCTCGACGCCTTCGGACGCCGCATCTACAACGGCCGCTTCGTCAACGGCCAGGAGTACGGCTGTGGGCTTGGCCCAGGGGCGGGGCCACAGAGCTACTCCCAGACCACGCGACCGGCGAGGGAGAACCCGTGATGCTGCGGTGCTCTCGAGTCTCGGCGGACTATTTCGAGGTGTTCGGCGTCGGCGCGAGAGTCGGCCGGACCTTCCTGCCGGGCGAGGACCAGCCGGGAGCCGACCCGGTAGTGGTGCTCAGCGATGCGGGCTGGCGAAGCTACTTCGGCTCCGACCCGGACATCCTCGACCGGGAGCTGATGCTTGACGGCGAACCGCATCGCGTCGTCGGAGTGCTCGCCCGCGGAGCCATGGACCGCGACTGGCCTGCTCTCTGGACACCGCTGGTCTTCGCGGCATCGGACCGGACCCGCAGCTCGCACTGG
>JBNKZR010000695.1:0-3081 GCA_050301735.1 Polyangiaceae bacterium
CGCCCAATCCGCCAACGCTCCCACTCGTGGACGGAACTCCGCCTGCTAGCCCGTCGCCAGCCTGCCCCGAACTCGCACCGCCTGTCGCGGGCAGCGCTCCTTCCGAAGACGCTGCATCACCCGTCGGTGAACACCCGCAGGCAGCCGAACCCGCCAGGCTAACGAGGAGGATAGATCGCATCATGGTCATGGTAGCTGCGAATTCCCCCGACGAGAGAAACCGATCACGGCGATCGCAGTTGGGCGGGGTTTTTTCTGATCCAGAGGGCTTGCGAGCTGGGCCGATTCGAGAGGCAGGCAGCGCAGCGGGCGTCGGACTCGGGCCCGTCGTTCGTGCTTCGTCCCCAAGCGGATGGAAGCCTGGTCGTCGAGGGTTTGGATTGCAATCATGGGACGCAGCTGACCATCGACGAGAGCGGAGTCCTCCACGTCGGGGGCGGTCGCTTCGAAAACGCGTCCGCCCCCGAGTCGTCGAGGTAGCGACGAGCGGGGTTCCCGTCAACGCATCCGTCGGATCAGCCAAGCCATCGCCAGCAGTACCAGTAGCAGGAGCAGCAGTCCCAAGACCGCGATCAGCCAACGCGGCGTTTTCGCTTCGGGTTCTGGCTCGGGTTGAGCGGCTGGGGGCTCGAATTCCGTGCCGTCTGGCGCCATGCCCGTCTCCTTGGGGAAGTGCAGTGCGTCCGAGTCCTTGTTGAGTTCGGCGATCTCTTCCGGTGTTGGGACTCGTTTGCTTTCGGGCTTCGCGCCATAGCCGATGGCCTTCTTGAACTGTTCGTCCCCGAAGCCTTTGCTCTCGAAACTGCCGTCTTCTGCAGCTGCAGCCAACTGAGAGAAGCGCAATGCTCCCTTCTTCGTGAAGTGCCGGTCGAGGGCGGCCAGTGCCGAGGGGCCAGTGACCGAAACCAGATGCGCCCGCACACCCGCGACCGTGCCCTTCGTCATCGCAGCGACGTCCAGCTTGAAGTCTTTGGCATCGAGAGCGAGATCCGCGTTCAGCGGTACGTACAGGGTGTCTCCTGCCTGCAGCTCGGTTTGAACCTTCAGCGGGCGCCAGCCCTCGCCACCGACGGGCCAGTGCAGCACCTGCCGAGCCTTCTGGACCGTAGCGCCTTCCGCTCGGAGCGAGAGCACACCGGGCTGCGCTGCGAAGGTCGGACGCCGCTCGGCGTCAGCGTAGCCAGACTCGTCTTCCTCGGGCGGCAGAGGCGGAATGGGTCCGCAGCCCTCAGGATCGAGCAAGCAAGGGCGCACGTCGACTTGGAGGAACCTGCAGTACCTGTCGGGGCACAAGAACCTTTCTCGTTCGAAGACCTGGCGCAGGTCGAAGTCGAAGGTTCCCACCAGCGGCGTTGCCTTGCGGACGCTGCGGTCCTCGCACGCCGTGTAGTGACCCATGCCCTGCAGCACGCTGCGCCACTTGCTACAGGCTTGGGGGTAACCACACGCTTCTCCCTCCATGCAGACGCTCATGCGAGGCGGGTCCGGCATGTCGTTGTCGGAGTAACCACGTGGAGTGGCGCCTCCCAGGAGAAACTCGGGCGTTTTGACCAGCAGCCCGCAGCCCTGCCTCAGTTTGCTCGCGAGCTCTGCCGTGGGGAGACTCGTCGCGGACGTGTTGAGGTCGACCGCGGAAGCTGCTCCCTGATTGAAGAAGGCCGTCAGCGCCTCCTCTTCCGTCTTCGCTTCGGTGGCACCGGTCAGGCCACTCGGCAGTGTGCGTTCGATGGTTGGGTCTTGGATCATGCGATCTTTCAGCATCGACCAGACCTCCGCGACGGTCAGAGGCGCGTCGGGGTTGGCCGCATTAAACGTGGCTGTTTCGCTGACCAAGCGATCAATCCAGTCGTCGGTGTCGAGGGACTTGCCACTCTTGACGCACAATCCGACGCTCGCCTCCAGCGCCAGCAGTGACTGAAAGTTGACATCGGCAAACCCGGGCTGAGTGTCCCCAAAGTACTGGCCCAACTCCGCGTCGAGCGGAGATGGGTAACCACCACCAGCAAATCGTCTCGGTTGCTTCCAGTTCAGAGTCGACGCGATCGTGCGCAGTGTGGTGTTGACTCGCCAACGGTTGACGAGGTGCCCCTGGCCGTTGGCTTTTTCGTGCGGCAGCGGGTTCGACACCTCCGTGGGATCCGCTTGTTCGAACGGGCCGAGCACCATTGGCAGTTCGTAGGCTGACGTCGCCTGACTGATGGCCGGTGCTCGGCGCGCGAACCAGTTCGAACTCAGTATCTTTTCCAGCACCGCCTTGAGCGACCAGTGGTTCGGCAAGAACGTGGACTCGGTGAGGGACTGGAGTGCGTTGCGTTGCTTGGCATTGCGCGAGAAGCCGTGGTCGATGGTCAACCGATGCCCCATCACGGACGCCCAGATCCCGTCCACCAGGTTGCTGGCGGTCAGGTAGGCAAAAGCTTCGTCGGGCGCAACGTCGGGCACGTGGCTGGTGTTGCAGTCATCCGGATCGAACACCGAAGCACCGTCGTTGATCCACTGTTCGATCAGCGCGACGCCTTCGGTGCCGAGCCCACCACCACCAGGCGGCATGCGTGGCGGACTCGTGGTCGCGCTCACACGACGATAGAGCTCGGAATCGCTGGCCGAGCCAGCAACGACCCGTTTGCTGAGCGTGGAGTTTCCGCCCTGTGTGTCCGCGTCCACCAGCACGACCGACAGATCGCCTGTCAGATCCATCCCAGCTGGCGGAGCGGGCTGACTGTGACAGCCGACACAGTTGGAGGCAAACAGCTGCACCACATCGCAGTACTGTTGTTCGTTGGGCGGCAGCAGCGGATCGCTCGCGGGGAATCGTTCATAGCCGTCCTCCAAGTCCTCGATACCCTGGCGCAGGGCCGCCTCGAGCTCCCACACCGCGAGCTTCGGGTTGGTCGCGCCATCCAGACTGCCAAACCTTGCCGTCTCGTAGTTGGACGTCGTAGCCGGCAGTATCCGGAAGTCTTGGTGCAGGACGTCACCGTCGTTTTGCGGCGCTGTGACGTCCGTGTTCTTCGCGCAGTCGCCGGACATACCCCACGGGCGAATGCCACTGCCCTCTGCGACTGGCTTTCGGACGTCACC
>JBNKZR010000696.1:0-3077 GCA_050301735.1 Polyangiaceae bacterium
CTGCAGTGACGCCTTTGGCGCCGCCGCTGGCGAGCACCACCGATTTCGAGTTGAGTGGGGGAGTGGGCACCGGTGCTGGGTTCACGCGTCGCAACACACGCACGAAGCGCCGCGCGCCGTCGTGGGCGCTCTCAACCGCAGGGTCGTCTGTCGCACGTTCTCGGCTGAGGGCGTCGAGCGCCGTCGCCACATCACGGTAGGACGTGTTGACGACCTTGAGCTTTCGCGCTGGCAGCTCCCGGGCGAGGGACTTTCCGAAACCCGCCATCTGCCCCGTCGCTGGGTGAAGCGCGCTCGATGGGAGGAGGCCCCCGAGATGGAGTACCAAGACATCCACCGTTCCTCTCAGTAGCTGTGAGTAGGTGCCCTTCAACACGCCAAAGGCCCGCTCGACCATGGCGCGATCCGCGGTGGCGAATGCGATGTCTCGTTCCGAGCCTTCAGGTAGACTTCTGGCCACCAGCACGACGTCCAACCTGGACGGAGCTGCGCTGTTCGACGGAACACTGTCGTGGGTTGCGGCGTCGTTGACGACGCTCTCTGGGTCGAGCACGTAAGCTTGCCGCTGTAGCAGCTCTCTCCGGAGCTCGGCTTCGATACTCGGCTCTGCAACGAGCAACACTCGTGTCCCTTGCCACGGTGTCTGGCCAATGGCGCTGCGTTCGAGCCAATGCGGCGTGGTGTACGACACACTTTGCGTGCTGCTGAAACCTGCAGAGGTCGGCGCCGGGGTTTTGGGTTTCAAGAGCCAGGCGCGACCCGACAGGGACCAGTTGGCAGCCTGGCCCGCCCGGGCCCGCTCGACGGCGGCGTACAAAGCGCGGCCCCCTTCCGCGCCGCGTCTATCGCAACGCTCTGTCGGCGACGTCTGCTCGATTTCCCGCGTCGACTCGATGCGACACAGCACGGGCAATGACAACTCTTGCGCGGTGTCCTCCTGCGTCAGTGCCATCAAGAACAGACCGTCTCCGCTGGGAGCCCGCCCATCGCCGAGGGGTATTCTTCGTGCGCAATGCACGCCGCCCACGATCACGAGCTGTGACCCGAGTTGTAGCAACCGTTCGGCTTGCTCGATGGCTGCCGCCAACGATCCTGGGCCCTGGTCGACCACGAGGTTCGGCCCCTGCAAGTCGAGCAGGTTGGCAACTCGCCCGGGAGTCACGTTCGGCATCATGCCTTGCAGAGTGTAGCCGTTGGACTTCGGGGTCCGCTCTAACGTGGACGTGATCATCTGTAGCGCCCCCTCGGCTAGGGCACCCTTGGCCACGGCCTCGCTGGTGAGCCGGGTCAGTCGTGTGCGCTGCACCCCGACGTTGGCTTCCACGCCTCGCTGCGTCTTACCTTCGAGCGCTAGCACGACGGCAGTGGATGGCCGCAGCTCGTCCCGACCGAGTTCTTTCAGGATCGCCGCCACGCCTGCGACCGCGAGACTCTGAGTCGCATCCATTTCCTCAGCTAGGTCGGGCAGGACCAAGATGCTCGAAGGCAGCGCCAACTGCGATGCATCGAGGTGAGGTTCGTTTGGCGCGGGGTACCTAGCTTCGACTGCCGTCACAACGAGTGGTGCGCGCGGCTTCGGCAGCGCCGCACTGGGTGCGTCACTGTCCAGATACTCATCGACGATCAAGTGCGCGTTGGTGCCACCGAAACCAAAGCCGCTAGTCGCGGCTCGACGCCGACGCTGCCCATCGTGACTCCAGGCCACGGGTGCACGCGGTACTTCAAATCGATCGGAAAGCTTGCTCAGGGTCGAGCTAGGAGTGTCGAACGCCCACTGTCGCGGGATGGTTCGATGCTCGAGCATCTTGCACAGCTTGATCAGCGACGCCGTGCCGGCGACCCAACCGAGGTGCCCTGTCTGCGCTTTGACGCTGCCGAGCAGAATCTTTGAAGTCTTGTTCGTGTTACTGAAGAACTTGTGCAGCGCCTGCAGTTCCGTCGCGTCGCCCGCGGGCGTCCCTGTGCCGTGCGCCTCGACGTAGTCGACGGACTCGGGATCCAAACCCAGCCATGCACGCTCCAGAGCCTTTACCTGACCCTCCGCGCGCGGCACATTCGCTGAACTGCTGCGACCGTCGCTCGACAGTCCGACTCCCCTCAGCACTGCATGGATGCGATCCCCGTCGCGGACGGCATCCGTGAGTCGCTTCAACGCCAGCATGCCTGCGCCTTCACCGAAGACGACGCCGTTAGCGGCCGCATCGAAGGGTCGAATCGCGGTTGATGACAGGCCACGGAACTGCGAGAATAGGCAGTTGTTGCCGGGACCGGGTGAGAAGGCCCCGCCGGCGAGCACGAGGTCGACGTCGCCGCTTCGCAGCATGGCCGCCCCTAGCGCCACCGTGTACAGCGAAGAAGCACACGCAGCATCGATCAGCGTCGTCTGCTCAGTTCCGATGAAGCGCTTGACCACCTCCGATAGAGCAGGGTTCGGTGCCAATCGGGCAGACTGTCCGAGGTGAACGCCTGTGGCTTTCGCCAGGACGGCAGCAATGTCGCCTGGCAAATCCAGGGCCTCCAGCGCCAGAGTATCGTCGAGCTCCGCGGAGCCGTCGGCGGTCGAGCCGATCAGGCACCGAACCCGCTCGCCTGGCAGTAATGCCAATTGCCCTGCAATCGGCGCTGCACACTGAGATAGCGCCACCGCGAGCAGCTTCTGCACGCGACTCCAGCGGCTGAACTCACTGCAGCCGCTGGGGGCCACGACATCGGCATCGTCAATTCTTCCGGCCAGCGTCGACGTTGCCTTGTCGGCTTGCAGGGGGTGGGCCACGAAGTCAGCTTCGAGCTCGGGCGCGGCGGACACCCCAATGGAGCCGCTGCAGATGGCCTGCCAGAACGTCTCGGGATCACGCCCACCGCCGGGGAACAAGCAACCCATCGACACGATGGCGATACCGTCCGCTGCTGACACAGCGCTGGGCGCACTCGACACGTAGCTGTGCCCGGCCGCAGCGCTGGTAGCAGTCGCTGCAGAGCTGGGCGCCGAAACGGCGCCAGACGGGATCGCGACCTGCTCCAGCTCGTCGACGTCGACGTCGACGTCGGGGCCCAAGACTTTGCTCGCGATACGCGCG
>JBNKZR010000697.1:0-3070 GCA_050301735.1 Polyangiaceae bacterium
GCTGGGCGATGTGCGTCGTGACGACGAGTTCGCAGGCGCCCTGAGCCTGCTGAGTGAGTACACCCGATTCGCGAGTTAGCCTGATGTGGAAAGCTGTCCCCTGCAATCCGGTGTGCGCGAAACACGAGTGCGATGAACCATGGATGAAGCCCCGATGACGATCCGAGACGATCTCTACGAGCTGCTCAGCGCGCTGCTCGAGGTGGACCAGGCAATGAACCCGATCGCTCCGGAGGGTGTTGGCGATTACGTGGTCGAGCCCAACCCGCCGCCGCCGTTGCCGCCGACGGGCGTGCCTCAGCCCGTGGATCAGGCCCGTCGTGGCCAAGGGCTTGAGTACCCCGTTACCCCGTTGCACGCGGGTCAATCGGCACGACGGCGCGAGCAGCCCGCGCCAGTCCGTGGGGAGAGTCGCTCTGACCAGGCTGGCGCCGTCATTTCCACAAACACTGCCCTCCAGCCCGCGCGCGTCACGACTCTCGCGCCGAGCGTCGCTACCCCTTCTGCCGCCGCTCTCGACCCGAACGAGCACGGCGTGGCTTCCGCCGTGGGGTCATCCAGCACTGCCGACGGGCGGGCACTTCCCGCTACCCGCGTCGCGTTGCCCGGATCAGGAGCTTCAGTTCGGCAACAGGAACCGCGGCCCGCCGGCTCCGTCGTCGAACATCCACCGCTCCAGTCGTTGCCCACGCCACGAGTGGACGCGGGTGCCGAACACGATGGGACCGCGGACAGCGCGCAGGTCACGGCGCGAGCGCTCGTCGAACCCACGGTACGAACCAGCTCAGCGGGTAACCTGACGCGGCAGCAGAGCGCGGTAGCGGTGGAGCCAACCCGCCAGGGCGCTCGCGTCGGTGCGGGCGCACATCCTCCTGCTGCGGCAAGCGAGCATGGACGCGATCGGCCCGCAGCCGAAACTGAGGAGCGCGATACGCACATCGAGGCGGTGCGCGCTCGCTCCACATCTGGGACGGCTGAGCGTCTTCCCGCTCCGCGACGTCAGGGGCGGGTGCCGTCACGTGGTGCGCCCCATCAAAGCGACGAGGTGCTGCTACCCTCCACTCGGATACGGGCCCACCGGGCGCTTTCAAAGCACGCCCAAGCCAGTTCCGCTGCGCCAACCAGGTCCGTCATGACGTGGCGTCAAGCGTTGACGCAGCGCGGGCAGGAAGCGGCTCTGCTCGAGGCAATGGATACTGACGGCGCTCCGCGGACATCTCGCCTCCCGGCGCCGGAGGCCAGCCGACGCTCCGCGCAGGGGGTGCGTTGGCCATCGCTATCCGACGGCTCTCATCGAGTACCCTTCGCGCCATCAACTCGAAGCCAGGATCAGTCACGGACCCAGCGCTCCATGCGAGGTGTTGTCGACTTGCGAGTTCCCCCAGGTTCACGGCTGCATGGCCCAAGACCTGAAGCCAGCGAGCGGGACTCCAAGCAGCCACAGGCCCAAGAGGCCGGAGCATCGGAGGACGAGTTCGAGTACGTCCGAGTGGTCGAGGAGCACAGGCCCCAGGAGCTTCTCTATCGCGGCCGGCGGGTGACGGGATTGGCACGCCGTCAGACGCAGGCGATTCGTCGAGCGCTGGTCGCTCGATTTCTCGATCGTGTCGTCCGGAGGCACCTGTGAACGAGCTGCCCGGACGTGAGCACCTACTTCAAGTGGTGGAGTCGATCAGCAAGGGGGCCACCGAGGACCTTGCCGCATGGCTGAAGGCACTCTCCCTGGACGCGGGCGCCGAGGCGCTCGAGAGGTTGTCGAACCAAGCTGCGGTTGCAGATGCGGTGGTTCGGCTGGACCAACGGGAAGCGGCGTGGCTGGCAGCGGAGTTGCTGGCTCGATGGCAGCGTATCGCCCCGTTGCAGCTGCAACCCGCCGCAGCCATTCCGTGCGCCGATGAGGTTTGGCTGGCTCGCGGAACCAAGCAGATCGAGCTCAGCATCGTCACGAGTGAACTGGAGCCTGAGTGGGAAGTCGCGTGGTCGGGCGTGGACTCGGAGCAGGGCAAGACGGCAACATTGCGGCTCGAGGCCCCGTCCGGGAGCGCCAAAGTCATGCGCCAGTGCTCCGCACGTATTCGTGGCAAGAGCCATGGGAAACGACGTCTCGTCGTCGCTAGCAAAACGGTGTGGGTACGCAAGCCGGTGGCCGTCTTGGATCCTGCGCGTCAGCGATTGGTGCTGTGTGATCAGACGGGACGACCTGCTGCCCACGTTCGCGTTCTGGTCGACGGTAGGGTCTACACCACGCCGGAAAACGGTTGCTTGAACTTCGGTGAGCCTGTGGCTAACGACGCCACGCTCGAGGTCGACGGGCAGTTCGTGAGAGTCCCCTAGAGCCGATCCCGAAAGGGGATCGGTGACCCAGCAACACAGGAGAGTCATGATCAACAATAGCCGAACAGAGCAGCGTCAGGGTGGTTCTCACCCCTCGGGACCGACCCGACGTTGCGGTGCTTACAGGATCGGCTCTTAGTTGGAGCGTCGTAGCCCATGCTCGATCCGTTCATTCTCGAGGCGCTAGGTAGGCTGGATCACTGGCTGGTTCACGTCTGCAATGAAGAGGAACGCCGGGCAAAGCTCCTGGCGGGTGAAGGGGGGCGGGGATGGGACGGTGTGCGGAACCTCGTCGCCCCGGGTGTATCCGACCTGATTTACTCCGCTGACCGACTACCACCTGAGCTACTCCCGGAGACAGACCATGCGCTGCATCGCCTCGGTCGCGGACTCGGCTTGGATCACGTCGAGCGGGAGCTGTTGCTGGTCCTTCTCGCTCCCACGATCGAGCCTCGCTACGGCGCGCTCTACGCCGTATTGCAGGACGACCTGAAAGAACAGCAGGTGACGGAGCGCGTGCTGCTCAGCGTGCTTGGGCGAACGCCAGACCGTCGGCGAACGGTGGTGCGAACGCTTGCGAGTGGAGGACGTCTGCGGGAAACGGGCGCCGTCGTATTGGATTCAGCAGTTGGCGCGCCG
Source organism: Polyangiaceae bacterium (assembly GCA_050301735.1). Lineage (GTDB taxonomy): Bacteria > Myxococcota_A > Polyangia > Polyangiales > Polyangiaceae > SZUA-265. The sequence goes on from JBNKZR010000697.1 coordinate 2,974, forward strand.
CTGCGGTGCCCGGTCTCGTTGGCGGAGGAGGTCAGGGAGTCTTTGCTAGGAGTTTCGGAGCTGCATGTCGCCGGTTCCGTACGGTCAGGCGTGTACC
>JBNKZR010000698.1:0-3064 GCA_050301735.1 Polyangiaceae bacterium
GGTTACGAGGCGCGCGTCGGCTACATGCCGCAAGAGCACACTGAGCTCGTCGAGCGCACCGATCAAACGGCGCGGGATTGGCTCTGGAGCTTCAACGACAAGGTGGACGAAGAAGGCTTGCGTGCTCTGTTCGGGCGGCTGCTGTTCAAGAAGGACGAGCCCTTGAAGCCGACCAAGGTGCTTTCCGGTGGCGAGACCGTGCGCCTGCTCTTGGCGCGGCTGATGCTGCTCGAGCCGAACGTGCTGCTCTTGGACGAACCGACGAACCACTTGGACTTGGAGGGCATCCGCGCCCTGACCGAGGCGCTCGAGCGTTACGAAGGCACCTGCATCTTCGTCACTCACGACCGGCAGATGGTCTCTCAGGTCGCCACCCGCGTGCTCGAGATGTCCGACAGCGGCATCCGCGAATTGAGCCCCGACGAGTTCTCCGAAGGCCAATTCCTCCTTCAGCACAAGACTTACGAGAAGCCCACGTGGTGAGCTGCTAAGCAGCGGCAATCCCCACTCGGGCAGGCGGGAGGAAACGAGAGATGTACGTCGTCTTGACCGGCGCCAAGAAGAACCTCGGCGACTACCTCATCACCGAGCGCGCCAAGGCGTTACTCGAGCGCGTCAAGCCAGGCGAAGAGCTGGTCGAGCATCCCAGCTGGCAGCCGCTCGATCCGGCACAGACCCGCGCCGCCAAAGCCGTCATCATCCTAGGGGGGCCAGGTTATCAGCCGAGCTTTCACCCTGGCGTCTACCCCCTACTACCGAAGCTGGACGATATCGGCTGCCCCGTGTTCTGCATGGGCATGGGTTGGAAGGGTCTGCCCGGCGACGACGCCAGCGTGGAAAGCTACCGCTTCTCCGAGACCTCGCTGCAAGCCCTGCGTTGGGTTTCGCAGCACAGCCGCTGGCTCGGCTGTCGCGACCCCTTGTCGATGGACGTGCTGGAGCGCGCCGGCGTCCACAACACCCTGCTCACCGGCTGCCCCGTCTGGTACCACCTGCCCAGCATCGGCAAGCCGATGCGACTGCCCCAGCGCGTGGAGCGCCTGGTGTTCACCCCTCCCCAAAAGCCCCTCTTCGCCGAGCAAGCGCTACGGGTGGCCAGTCACTTGGCTGAGTTGTTTGCTGGTTCGGAGCTGATCGCCGCCTTCCACCGCGGTATCGACGAGGACAGCGAGTGGCTCGGTCCCGAGGAGAAGCAGAACAACCGACGCTTGGCGGACACGTTGGGGGCAATGGGCTTCGAAACCCGCGACGTCTCCGGTTCGACGGAGCAAGTCGCCTTCTACGACGAGTGCCAGCTGCACGTCGGCTACCGGGTGCACGCCCACATTCAATTCTGCAGCCAGCGCTTGCCGTCGCTGCTGCTGCACGAAGACGGCCGCGGCCGCGGCGCGTCGATGGCGCTCGAGCTGCGCGGCATCGACGCCTTCGAGCGCACGCTGCCGGGACGCGTGCCGAAGCACCTCTTGCCCAAGCGACTGAACAAGCTCACGCGCAAGCTCGGCCCCGACTACCAAGCGGACGCGAGCGTGCCAGAGCGAGTGCTCACTTGCTTGCGGCGCGACGTGGAGACGGGCTTCGCGCGCTACGCCGGGGTCGGCGCGCGCATCGACGCCCAACTCCGAGTCATGCGGCGTTTCATCGAGTCGCTGCCGTGAGAGCCATTGCGTGGGCCGTGGGCGGTGACCGGTGACCGTGGCCGGTGACCGTGACCGTGGCCGTGGGCGGTGACCGTGACCGTGACCGCGGCCGTGGGCGTGGCCGTGGGCGGTTCCGGGAGCCGTGGCCGTGGCCGGTTCCGTGGCGGTGACCAGTGCCGTGAGCCGTGGCCGGTTCCGTGGCGGTGACCAGTGCCGTGAGCCGTGGCCAGGTTCCGGGTCCCTGGGCGTGGGCGGAGCCCGTGAGCGTGAGCCGTGAGCGTGGCCACGAGGGGTGAACGTGGCCAGTGCCGGGCTTGATGCGTGAACTTGGCTGGTGGGCGAGGTGCCGGAGCGTGATTCGGTCCGGGGCGTTGCAGGCGCGCGCCAGCAGGCTGGCACTGGCGCCTGCTCGACGCTGGAGACGCACGGTGGGTGTCGCAGGTGATCGCGGAGCGCTGCTGCTTTCTCCCCGTGGGCGGGACCGGGGCTGTGAGCCCCGCCCACGGGGAGAAAGGAACGACATGAAACTCCAAGTACTCAGCCTGGCCATCGACGCCATCCAACACCTCCGGCCCCTCGTCGTCCGCATTCGCCGCCACGACCGCTCCCTGGCCAAACAAATTACCGACGCCGCCAACTCAGTCGTGCTCAACATCGGCGAAGGCGCCCACAGCGAAGCGGGTACCCGCAAGACTCGCTTCCGGACAGCCGCCGGGAGCGCCAACGAAGTGCGCGTCGGCTTGCTCGCCGCCATCGCATGGGGACACCTGAGCGAAGCGCAAGCACGCCACGCCAGCGACGACTACGATCGAATCGTCGCCATGCTCTACAAACTGATCAGATCCTGACCCGAAACACCGCACCAGCAACGGCCCCTCATCGAGTCGCTGCCCCGAGCCGCACCCGCGCAACACAAGAAAACCGCGGGCCCAAGGCCAGACGCTCCCAGGCTGGCGCCCGAGCTGGTGCGACATACGAAAACGCCACCCGGAGGTGGCACCCGAGTATGTCCGACATACGACAAGCCGCCCCCGAGGTGGCACCGGACGCCAGGCAGACGCGAGGGCACGCGCTCGAGGGCGCGTGAGTCCCGCAGCTCGCTGCGCACGACACGATCCGTCGTCCGGGACACGGACCTCACCCCGCGGAACACTCACCTCGCCATGCGGGACCAGACAGCTCAGCGCGCGGGACACGAACCTCGCCGTCCGGGACACCAACCTCGCCGTCCGGGACACGAACCTCGCCGTCCGGGACACGCCAGCTCGACGCTCGCAAACGCCGCGCCTGGCACTGACCCGAGCGCGCGCCGCGTTGCTCAGTCGGCAGCGGCGTCCGGGCCGCCCGCGTCACCTGCCGGTGCCTCGGAGCCGGCGTCTGTTGACGCGTCCGGCGTGCTGTCGAAGGGCCCCCACTCCGTGACGTAG
>JBNKZR010000699.1:0-3063 GCA_050301735.1 Polyangiaceae bacterium
GACTATTCTGCGACGCATGCACCCGGCCTTGGTCCGCACCGAGCATCGTCCTTGGCCCATGCCGAAGCGGCGCTGGACGTGGCGCCAATCCTGGCTCGATCTGCTCTTCGCACATTGGCCGCTGGAGCCCGCGCTCGCGCGTCGTTTGGTGCCCGAGCCGTTGGAGATAGACACCTACGACGGGCAAACCTACGTCGGCCTGGTTCCTTTTCGTATGAGTGGGGTCATGCGCCGCCCGTGGCCGGACTTGCCGTGGCTCTCGGCGTTCCCCGAAGTGAACGTGCGCTTGTACGTGTCGCTCGACGGCAAACCCGGCGTCTGGTTCCTCAGTTTGGACGCGCCCAATCCGCTCGCCGTGTGGGCTGCGCAGAATCTGTTTCATTTGCCGTACTGCCGCGCCGACATCGACTTCGTGCGCGCGGGTGAGCGCTTCGACTACCGCTGTCGACGCCGCGACGCTGGCCCCGAGCTGGTCATGAGCTACGGACCCACGGGCGAAGTGTACGAAGCGCGAGCCGGCACTCTGGAGCGTTGGCTCACCGAGCGCTACTGCCTGTACGCCAAGTCACCGAGCGGCGCCCTGTACTGTTGCGACGTGCAACACGTGCCCTGGCCGCTGCAACCAGCGTCGGCGAGCATCGAGCGATGTTCGCTGTTCACTCCTCACGGGTTCGAGTGTGAGGGTCCACCATCCCTCTTGCACTTCTCCCCGGGAGTGGACGTCGTGATGTGGAACCCCGAACGTGTGTGCTGACGCGAGCGTGCGCCGATGCGCTGAAAGCGCGCTGGGGTGTGCCGACGCCCGAACGCGCCGCGGGGTGTGCCGGGCTGGGTGTCGCGGCGACACGTGATCACATTTGGCCTGCAGTGCGGCGGTCCGCGCTTGCAATTGGAGGGGAACTGGTACGGCCCAGTTGGGCTAGACGCCAGCACGTCGATGGCACGCACGGAGCCCCCTGCTAACCTTGACGTGAACTTGCTTGGTCGATCCGTTAGCGGCTCTTCATCGTGCCGAGATCGAGTCGAAGTCCTGGGAGCGGATGAATGAGATTGTTGGGTATTGGCGGTTTGGCGTTGCTCTTGCTCGCCTGTGGAGATGATGACAAGAAGACGAGCGGCGAGGTGGCGGGGGACGACGCGGGCTCGACCGACGCACCGCTCGAGAGCACGAGCGCTGACGGCGTCGATGTCGACGTTTCTGCCAACGTGAACGCCTCCGCAGACGTCAGCACCGAGCTGAATCTCATCACGTGTGCGCAAGGCTTGTCGGATGCCGAGATCGCGTCCGCGGCACAAATCGCCTTCGACCTCGATCAGAGCATGCACGAACTCGTTGCCTGTGGCGGCATGACCGTGAGCATCTCCGCGGCGCTCATCACTGGGGTCATCGGCATGGTCTTCGATCCCGATGGGGACCTCATACCGTCGGGGCTGACCTATGAGGGCGAGGGCCTGTATCACACGGACGGCGGTCTGGGCAGTTCCGTCAGTATGGACGTGCGCTTGTACGAACTCGTCGACGGGGAGTTCGTCTTGGTTGAGGCGGATCTGTTCGACCCGAAGAGCTACCTGGTGGGGGTCGAGGTGAATGCTGACGCCGACGCGGACATCGACTTCGACATCACCAATCCGCTCGACACGAAGGTCAGCGCCGACGCGACCCTGGAGGCGACGTACGAGAGTGCGGGCCCGTGGGCAAAAATCCTCGGTTTGGGCGACCCACCCGCGAACCCCATTCACATCAGTGACCTGGCGGCGCTCGACCCCGACTTCGGTGACATCTACATCGAGAGCGACGTGCGCGTCTCCGACGTGCACGGTGAGACGGAGATCACCTTCGAGGTTCAGACGGGCAAGCAGGCTTTGACCGAGGTGTTCAGCTCGGGTGGTGTCTCGTTCGACGTGGTTTCGCTCTCCGGCGAGAACGTCAGCTTGGGGCAGACGTTGCAGGCGGATGAGTTCGCGATCGAGTTCGTCGGTGGCAACCAACTGGATGGCCACGTGAGCTTCTCGGTGCAGGCGGACGCGATGGCGTACGTCGGTGTGCTCCAGTACGACGGGGCTGCCTTCGCGGACGTAGCTCTCGACTGCAACTAATGCGCGGGGGCTCGGCCCACGCGGCAGTGGCTGGACCACTTGGCCAGCAACCGCCCCAACAAACCCCGCACAAATTGCGCTGATTCAGCCTAGCGGCTGACCGCGGCGGCAAGATCGCTTGCTGCAGCCGGCGACAGTGATCACCGTGGCAGGAAGCGATGAGCAAACGTGCATGGGCAGTGACCTTCGCCATCGCAATGGCGATGACCAGCGTTGGTCGCGGTGCGCGCGCCGAATCGGCAGAAGCCGACGAGGATGAGATCGCCCCGACGTTCAGCTACGTCACGCCTCCTGAGCCTGATGGTTTGCGTGCCGTGCTCGAGTTGCAGGCCGTCTTTCTGACGGGTTTTCTTTACTATCTGTCTACCTCGGGCCTGAACCAGGATTGGGATCTCAACTACGACTGGGAGATTTTCAAACGAAAGCTCACGGGGCAGTCTTTTGGCGCGGACTTCAACCACTTCGGCACCAATTTCATCGGTCACCCCCTGGGCGGCACTGGCTACTACCATGCCGCGAGGTCGAACCACTTGGGCGTCTACCAATCTGCGGCTTTTGCTTTCGGCGGTTCGTTCCTCTGGGAGTACTTCGGCGAGATCCGAGAGGTGATCAGCATGAACGATACGCTGGTCACGCCCATGGCAGGCTGGGCCATCGGCGAGTCGATGTTTCAGCTGGGCGCCTTCTTCGACCGCAGCGGTCCCGAGTGGCACAACCGGGTGCTCGGCGCCGTTTTCGCGCCGATGAAGGCTGCCAACGACCGCATGGACGGGCTCGAATTGAAGCGCGTGCGCTCGGGCTTTCCCACCAACGAGTGGCACCGTTTCGACCTGCAAGCGGGCGCCGCCGTGGTGATTGAAGACGATAACCCCGGGGCGCCGGGGGCAGAGGTCCCCGAAGCACGCATTCGCCTGAAAGAGCGCATCGCTCGCTTGCCTCACTTCGACAGCGCGGGGCACCACTCTC
>JBNKZR010000700.1:0-3052 GCA_050301735.1 Polyangiaceae bacterium
GAGAAACGACACCAGCCAATCCGTCAGATCGACATCCGCCAGGCCAAGGCCATCGCCGCGCTGGGCACGGTCCAGCGACTCGGCGCCAGCTTCCGCAGCCCAACGTAGAGCCTCGGCCACGTCGACTGAAGGCGCACCACAAGCATGTCGCAGACAACCGAGCGCCAGACCTTCTGCCATCAAGGCGTGCAGTCGCTCCGGATCCTTGCGCGCCGCTGCCACGCGGTCGCCAATCGACGCCTCGAACATCTGGCGCACGCGCTCGCGCAGCTGTGTGTCAGGGGGCACCGTTCACTCCTTCTTGGGCGGGTTCTTCATTTGGGTTGGGTCGAACACCTTGACGTCCACGCCCTCGTAGCTCGAGACGGGGGTGTTGTTGTCGATCGTCGTGCGCACCTTGGCACGCACGAGAATCGAGATCACGCGCTTCTCTTCCAGCGCCTTCATTATCCGCTCGCCGAGGAGGTCACCACTTTCCTTCATCGCAAGGGCGACGTCCTCGAGGTAACGCTTGGTGCCTTGCTCGTAGCGGTTGACGCCTATCTTCCTCGAGCCGAGTGGGCTGGAACCTCCCTTACACTCCGCAATGATGATCCAGGTCTTTTCGCCCTGGGTCCAGGCATAGACCCGGTCGAACTCCCCGAAACGCGCTGACCGCGCCATCGTACCGAGCCTGACGGCACCGGGGAACGCCACAGCGACCCAGGCGTCAGAAGCGGCTTCGGCGAGCTGCTCGGAGCGCGTGACTACCGCTTGCCCTTCCTGCTTGAGCTGCTGGACTCTCGGATCCGCGCGCCACGCGGCCAGGTCGCTCTTCTCCTTCGGGCTCAGCTCGCTATCCTTCTTGCCCTTCACCGGACGCTCGGGAGCGTTCAGTGCGGCCGCTCGACGCCGTTGCAAAGCAGCATCGCGCTGGGCGAGCACCGCCTTCACCTGTGGGTCGGTATTGGCGGCCTTGGAAGCATCGCCGAGGTCCGCGCTGACGCCGGGCATGGTCTGAAGCGTCGCCGCTTCGCGCGTCACCGCGCCGTACATCGGCTCGCCCACCGCATCGGTGATCCGGTACGCTCCTTCGACGTCGGGATCCTTCTCGATGCCGAGCTTTGGCTGCCCCTCCGCCTTTGCAGCGTCGGTGCGGCGGACGACGATCGTGCCGTTGTCCGTGATGTCGTAGGAATAGCCGGGCCGGTCCTTGAGGGACTCGTAACCCTGGCCCACAGCCTCCAACTGGAGAGGATCTGGCCTCATGGGGTTCTTGCGCCCATCGGCAGTAAGCTTCGCTTGGTACCCTGCTGCGGGAACCTCGACCCAGTCGCCGCGCACCGTGTCGTAGGTCCAGAAGGTCTTGTCGGCACCTCTGCCCTTCTGCAGCCACAGCGTCGGCCGGGTCTTGCCACCCATGACCGTCACGCGGTTCAGTACCCATGTACCACCTGCGGGAGGCTCGGGGTACCCGAGCATACGGGCGATCTGATCCGGCGGAAGATCGGTACGCAGCTTGGGATTGCCGGGTACGCCCGCGATCGGCTCTGCTTTCGGGTGCTCGCTGGCCGAGCGCTTGTGGTCAATCTGGATCTTGCCACTGGCGTCGAGCTCGAGCGGCTCCAGGTAAACCCTCTTCCCCAGGCCAGACCGAGCACGGATGTCGTTACCGGAAACGTCGTATCCCAGCTTGCCCAACAACGAGGCGGTCTCGGCGTTCAGTTCCTTGCCGAGCACGCCGCTCATGGTCACGGACTCGGTGTTCGTGAATCGATCGGTGAACGCGGACTTCTCGCCGCGCGAGGTCCGCGACTCCGTTCGAGTCCCCGGCAGGTAGTGCTCGTAGCTGTACTCAGCCTGCAGTCGCGGGCCGGTGTATCCCTCGTTGGGCTCGAGGACGAGCTTCGTGCCCTGTGTCGTCCAATGGTGCCCGGTCGGGGGATCCCCCGGCTCGGTCACCGTGCCGCGCCCCTCCAGCTTCGCCCAGATCCTGTTCTTCGGTAGCTTCGCCGCCAGGCTCGGATCCGAAAGCGCACGCTGCACCAGGTCGAGCTGCTGCTGCAGCAGCGCCTTCTCGCCCTGCAACCGCGCGCGCTGTTGCGGCGACGCGGTCTCCATCTGGCGCATGCGGACGTCGATGGACTCGTGCAGCTTCCACGCCTCGATCTCGAGATGGAACGGCCTATCCGGGCGCATCCGGATGCTGTCCAGGAGCTGGCGCGCCTTACCCAACAGCCCACCCCAACTGCGGAACATCTCGGCAGCACGCAGGTGAACGGCGACGTCCGACGCGGGCACGTCCGGGTGGTGCCGCACTTGCACGCTCTCCACACGACCGTCGGGCGTGCGAATGATGTCGACGAGCGCTTCGCCCGGCTCGAGCGAGCTGTCTTCGCGAGGCTTGCCGACGTTGCGTGCCTTCCACAGCGACCCGCGCTCGAAGCCGCGGGTGAGCTCGACGTTCTGCGAGGTGCGACCCTCGACGAGTAGGATCTTCTGACCGTCCTTGCCGGTCGCCACGAGCTTGCGTTGGCCGTCGGGAGTCTTGCCAGCCTCGCTGACGTCGAACCCTTGCTTGCGATAGAACGCCGCCACCTCAGCCGACATCCCGTTGTTGAAGGTCGCTCCCGAACCGTCGAGGCGGGGGTCGAGACCGAGGCGGTTGGATTCGAGCAGGTGTTGCTGCACCTTCACGCGGGTGTCGAGCAACTCGGTACGCCCACTCCACGACTCGGCGAGCTTCGGGTCGCGCGCCAGGATCTCCTTGAAAGTCGGATCTGCCGACATTTGAGTACGGAGCTCTGCCGCCTGCTTCTGCAGCTCACCGAGTTCGGCCATGCTCTCGCCCAGCTTCCCCTGGTCGAGATTGCCGTTCTTCTCGGCTTGCTCGAGGGCGCTGCGCAACCGCTTGGTGGCCTCTTGGTGACGCAATTCCAGGCCCTGGGTGAGCACATCGTAGTTGCCGACCCGTTTCGCCAGCGCGAGCTCCGACTTGAGAAACAGCGGGCGGGCAGCCATGCCGGCGGCGTGCATCAGCACGAGGGCGACCGCGTTCGTCCCTCCCATCTCC
>JBNKZR010000701.1:0-3040 GCA_050301735.1 Polyangiaceae bacterium
TTTGGCCTTGGATCTTGCGGCTCCACGCACAGTCGCAGCGGCAGCGCGTCGTCACCCTGCCCGAGCCCGTCGACGCCCACTTCGGCAAACCGCAACTCGACGGCATCACAACCGCCGAGCGTGATGGCGAGCAGCGTGGCCGTGAACGTGCGCCTCAAGACAGGGACACTATAGCAGCTCAGGTCTCGGCGCGACGTGACGCGAGGAACTCGACGACCAGCACCATCGCTATGCCCAACACGATGAGACCGATGACGCTGAGCTCGAGCGACTCGGGCATGAAAGCTTGCGCCGAAACTACCCGCGGCTTTTCCCTGACGACCTCGATTTGCACGTTCTGGTAGGGCCAAATCCGAACCAGAGTACCGACGAGCAGTCCCGTCAAGCCGGCCACCATCGGGTCGTGAAACCGGTCCAGCAACCACCCGAGCACGCGCGAAAATACGCTGATCCCGACCAAACATCCGAGCGCGAAGGGCACCGCGACGCTCAGCTCCAGGTTCAGCGTCGAGGTGATGATGTACTCGTACTTGCCGAGGACCAACAGAATGAACGACCCGCTGATCCCGGGCAGGATCATCGCGCTGATGGCGATCACGCCGCACAAGAACACGAATGCGGGGTTCTCCGGTGTTTGCACCGGCACCAGCGACACGACCATGAACCCCAAGGCGGCCCCGACGGGCAGAGAGAAGAGCGCCGCGGAAGACCACGCCGAGACCCGGCGGACCAGCACGAAAACCGATGCCAACACCAAACCGAAGAAAACGGAGTAGACCGGCTTGGGGTCGGTGGTCACCATCTGGGGCAACTTGAACACCTTGCCCATCAAGAGGAACGCAAAGACGATGCCCAAGCCCAGGCACAGAATGAATCGCCAATGCACGACCGTGCTCAGACGGCGCCAGCGAAACTGCAGAAGAGCCTTGACGCTCTCGGCGTTGACGGAAGTGATGGCTGCCAGGAACTCTCGATAGATCCCCAGAGCAACGGCCATCGTGCCGCCCGAGACTCCCGGCACCAGATCGGCGGTCCCCATGCACGCACCGCTGGCAATGATGCGCGGTGCATCCTTCCAACGCATGTCGGCGACTTCGGGATGGATCGTCGGCGGTTCGGGTGCGACGGCTTGTTCGACGGTGGTCATCGGCGGGGGACTCTAGATGAGACGCAGCAATTGGCGAGCTCTGATTTCGGCACCGCGAACGAGCGCCCGCACCTTCGTGCACTGAGCTTGGGTTGATCACTGTCGGCAGCGAGTGGCGGATCCCGAACCGGGGTGTGTCACCCTGTGCCAATACCCGTCGGAGCCCGCAACACTGTCCTGCCACGTTGGGCCACCAGTAATCAATTATATGAAATTATTAGAATAGTGTTGTGGCACACCACTTGCAGTGACTCTCCGTGGACAACGCTGCGAGGACCGCGCGTGCCACAAGGACGGAGAAGAAGCCATGTTGAGAACGCAATTGAAGCTCTTGGGAGTGGGTGTGCTGCTGAGCACCTTCAGCGGTTGTTCGGGGGAGGGCTCCAGCGCGGACGAGTCTGAGCTCTCGGGCGGCAGCGCCGAACCGAGCACGGGGTCGGACGATGGCGACTCCGGCAACGGGGACGCTCCAGTCGCGCCGGGCGGGGGCTCCGTCTCGGCTGCCGGAACCTCAGCGCAAGGCCCGACTAGCACCTTACCCGGCGGTCAGACCCCCGCCGCAATGGCCGGCACCCCAGCCCCCGCCGATCCAGTCACTGCCTCGCCGGAACTCGTCGACGAAGGCGGCTTCGCCAGCGCCGACAGCGAGCAGGCAGGAGCTCCCCAAGGAGAAAGCCCTGCGAGCGGGGCCGCCGCTGAGCCCGTCGCCAACACCAACGTCAGTCTCGGCGGTTCACAGGACTTCGGCTATTTCCGCCAACAGCTGGACGCGGGCCTCATCCCGGAGCCGGGCACCTTCGACGCCGCCGGCTTCTTCGCAGAGCACCACACGCAACTGCCGACGCCCGACTGCGGGGACCGCGTGTGCCTCCAAGCGATGGTGGGCGTGCTGGGCAACCTGCTCAACGGCGCCAACTGCACGATGCTTCAGTTGGGTCTGAACTCGCCGATCGCTGCAGATGCCGACCAGCGGCCCCCTTTGTCGCTGGCCGTGGTCGTCGATACCTCGGGCTCGATGAACACCGACGGACAGATCGACTTCGTGCGCCAGGGCCTCGAGCTGTTGATCGATGGCCTGAAGGACGAGGACCGCTTCGCACTCATCACCTACGACACGAACTCGAGCACCGTCTTCGAGATGGCCGACGTCTCCGGCAACCGAGTGGAGATGCGAGAGCTCGTCCAAGCGTTGGAGGCGAACGGCAGCACCAACCTCTACGATGGCTTGGAGGACGGCTACCGCGAGGTTTTCAGTAACTACGACAGCGGCCGACAGAACCGCGTGATCCTGCTCAGCGACGGCAATCCGACGGTCGGCGTCGTCGACCCGGAGCAGATCGTGAGCATGAGCGAGGGCTACAACTCCGAAGGCGTGGGACTGACGACGATCGGGCTGGGCACCGACTTCAACTACGACTTGATGCGTGAGCTCGCGCTCAAAGCCGACGGCAACTTCTACTTCCTCGAGAACGCGGGCGCCGTCAGCGAAGTGTTCGACGAAGAGCTCAGCTTCTTTACGGTGCCGATCGCTTTCGACTTGAAGCTCGAGGTCCGCGCTGGAGACGACTACGAGTTCGGCCGCGCCGTAGGCTCCCCCCTATGGGAAAACACCACGGCGGGTGGCATCCTGGAGGTACCCAGCGTGTTCCTCGCTCACCGTGAATCCGCAGACGACATCACTGAAGACGGCGGCCGACGTGGCGGTGGCTCAGCGCTGCTGCTCGAGCTCATGCCACGACTACGCTCCGTCGAAGAGATGGAAGCTGGACAAGAAAGCGCCGACATCGCCGTCATCGACGTCTCCTTCCGCGAACCGGGCACAGACGCCGTCGTCGAAGACACGATAGTGGTCAATTACCCCAACGCCCCCTGGGAAACCCCAGAAAAAGGGTT
>JBNKZR010000702.1:0-3039 GCA_050301735.1 Polyangiaceae bacterium
TTCGTCTCGAGCGAAACGCCCGCCCGTGTCTCGTTGATGAAGATCGACGCTGAAGGGGCCGAGCATCTCGTTCTTCAAGGCGCCAGTGAAGTTCTGAAGGCGAACAAGCCGGATATCATCTGCGAACTGTTGGGGGGAGCCGAGACGGATCAGGTGGGGCGGCAGTTGCTCAGCCTCGGGTATCGCTTCATTCACATCGACGATCGTGCTGAAACGTTGCAGGAACTGGATAGCCCGGTTCCTGCCGACGGAATGCATGACCTGAATACCCTGTTCACGACGAAGACGCTCGCGGAGGTGCAAGCGCTAGTCTCGTGAAGGAGGGCTGGGCTGAGGCTGGCTGGTGCGTCGCTCAAGAGGTCTCGTTCGCGCAGGTTGGGCGCGACGTTGGCTGCGTTCCTCAAGTCCGTCGTGGCTCGGTACCGACGTAAGCATCCCGCAGTGGGCATCTGGCATGCCTCAGGGTTCGCCGATAGTTATCGGGGTGTGCCCGGGACGTTCAGTGAGTTGAGCTTCGTAGGACTATTGGCTGGCTTGTTCGAGCCCATCGTCGGCCAGAGCCCAAAGGTGGGGAAGCAGCTCATGGCGTCTGGCATTGGGCCAAGAGTCGATGCGCGGCAGGATGTCGACAATGTAGCTGCCGGGGTCGGCGCCGGCGGCGTCGGCAGTCGAAACGAGCGAGAGCGTTTCGGCGAAGCGGTGGGCGCCCGACGCAGAGCCAGCGAACTGCCAAGCTTTGCGCCCCGAGGCAATGGGTCGGAGTCGACGCTCAGCGCAGCCGTTGTCGATCTCGAGACGGCCGTCTTGCGTGAATGGGACGAGCAGCTTGTGCCATTGCCCGAGCAGGTAGGTCACGCCGGTATTCATTGGCTTGGAGAGTGGAAGCGCACTCAACTCCAGAGCTCGTTGCTTGAGCTCATCGAGGATGGGGACGCTGCGCTCCTGACGCAGCTCCAGCCGCTGAGGCGCGTACAATGCATTGTCGCGGGCTTCAGCCTCGATGGCATAGAGCCGTTGAAAGCGTTCGACGAAGAACATCGCCGCAGGGTCGCGAGCTTCGAGTGCTTGCACGAAGGGACGCCGGGCGTGCATGCAGCAGCCCGCGAGGAGCTTGCCGACCGAATCGCCCAAATTCGGATCGGCGATGCGTTCGTATCCGCGGTAGGCATCGCCTTGGAGCACTGCCGTGCACCCATCGAGAAACTCCTCAGGATACTTGGCGTGCCACGTGGGCGCGTACATGTAATACACGAACTCGCGAGTGAGACTCAAGTCGCCACCGGGGTCATACTTGCGACCGATGAACACCCAGAGGTGGCCACGCCGAGTGGTGCGTTTCAAGGTCGGGTCCCGCACGCGCAACCCCGTGTCATCCAGGTTGATCGTATCAGCACTCAGCACGGCTTGCCGCACGACCTCGATGACAGGCTCCAGCAGTTGGTGAGCGTAGCCCTCCCAACGATTGAGCGTCTGCATCGGCATGTCCAAACCGCTGCGCGCGAATATCTTACGCGTCCGATTGAGTGGCAAGCCATCAACTGCCTTGTTGGTGATCAAAGCCGACAGCAGCTGCGGGCCGGGGAGCGCTCGCTCGATGACTCGCTCAGCGGGACGCGGCGCTACTTGGATCTCTCCTTCACAGGCGCGACACACGATCTTCTCCCGCTGGTACTCGATGACGTCTATCTTGGGAGGCGTGTATTCGATGACCAACATGCGGTCATGATCGAACGTACAACGCGGCTCGCCGCATTGGGGACAGGGGCGCTCTTCTGCCGGCACGAGGATCTCGTGGGTCACGGTGGGCTCGAGGGGTCGCCTTTTGATGGGCTTGCGCTTCTTCTTGCTTTTCCTGGGGTCGTCACTGGTGTCAGCGCTTGGCTCCTCGGATTGCTCAGCAACGACTGCGTTCAGCATGTTTGCGAACAAGCTGAGCTGATCGGGAGACAGCTTCTCACTGCGGCGACCAAAGAGCTGCTTTTTCAACTGCTGGATCTCGATGGCCTGGTCCTCGAGCATCTTTTCTGCCTTCAGCAGTAGGCCAAAGACGACCTCCCGCAGGGCGTCAGACTCTTTGCGCGAGCAGAGCTCTTCGAGCAGTTGACGAAGTTGTACGAAGTCAAATGTCTTGGATGACTGAGCGTTTTCAGCCTGCGCCACGAGTGGTGTATGCCTCAACGCGGGCGGGCCATGCAAGCCCAACCATCACGAGTCATCGACAAGTTTGAGGTGACTCCGGCGCGACGTGGTTTGCTGCCGGGTGAACACAATGTCATCAAGAAATGTCATCAGTCTTGGAGCGTCGAGCTCCCAACAGAACTGCCCGTCCTGGAGTTTCGGACGTCGGAAGCGACCTCTGTCGAGCCGCTTGGCCAAGATGCAGCAACCATGGCTGTCCCGGAACAACACCCGCACCTGGTTTCCCCGCTTGTTGAGGAATACGAACAGACCTCCCTCGTTGGGACTGCGCTGGAGCTCAGCGCTCGCCAGAGCACTCAGCCCGTCGAACGACTTTCTGAGATCGGCCGGAGCGACCGCAAAGTACACCTTGGTGCCCGCCGGAATCATGACCGCACCTCACCAAGCAACTCCAGTACCGTCCGCGCCAGCAGCGTCGAACTCGCGTCCATGAGCACAACCAGCACAGCCTTGGGCGAACTTTGGCGAGCGTGTGGCTCGTGCTTCGTAGAGGCCGTTGCGCTTGACGAGGACTTCGTCGAACTGTGCGGCGCCCGTACGACGACGAAGTCACCCGACGTGCTCTGCAATGACTGCGCTTCTTGCTCCACCCAGTAGCGTAGGACGTGCGTCCCCACACCTACCCGGCGACAGAACGCGTGCTTCGACTCTCCGCTCTTCCGCCACTGCTCCACGAGCGTAAGCCCCTCGGCCTTGCTCAAACGCTTCCTCTGTCCTGCAACCGTCATGCAGTCGAGTCTGCTCAGCTCGACTGATCACCACCAGATGCCCATTGCGGGATGCTTACCTGCATCGATCTCCTCGCGGCTGGCAATCTCTGTTGCTGGCGTATCAGGGTGG
>JBNKZR010000703.1:0-3029 GCA_050301735.1 Polyangiaceae bacterium
GAGCATCTCTCGGAAGCGTTCGAACGTGGCATCCTCGTAGAGATGCGGTGGGGGCGCATGGAGCAGCGCAACCTTGTCGAGCGCTTCGGAAAGCTCACGGCACTTGTCGTCCCACTGGCGGAGGCGCGGAATGATGACGTCCGCATCGCCGGGACGGGTCTCGAAGGCGTCCTGCCACGTCGCTAGGCGCCTTGGTCTACGTTTCCGAACACGCACTCCAACCATGGTAAGAAGGAGCCAAGTCCAGACGGGTCAAACCTGAAAGACCATGACTACAATCACAACGTCTCGAGTACTACGTTGCTCTACCACGGCTGCTTGGAGGGGTCAGAGCTCCTTCTAGAGCTTGCATCTTCGTTCTTTGGGTCACCACTTGTGGGGCCCAAAGTGACGACGACCTTGCCATTCGGACCAACGACGATGTCCCGGGTTCGACGGAGGGCACCCCGTCCGACGAGCGTCCCGGGGGCCTCCCTCTCTGTGAGAACAGGGAGAGCGTGGCCAAGGCGGAAGTCGTACGGGTCTTGGTGGAGGGTACCTGGTGGCGCACCGAACCGCCGGTTACCTCCGATGGTGAGGCCACCGTTTCGGCGCAACCGTCATACTATGCGGAGATCACTCTGGACGACGGGGACTTTGCTGGACGGAGGCTACGTGTATCGACGCCGGACAACGCTCCGATCCCAGGGCTCGCGGTTGGTTCGACGTTGCGTGTTGAGCTACTCGGCACCAACACGTCGAGGGGCGACCCGAGTCCCTTCCATATCCTCCTGAGGGACTCGGGAGGGACTCCGATCGCGGCGACCTACGCGGGTCGAACGGACACCGACAATCG
This sequence comes from Polyangiaceae bacterium, assembly GCA_050301735.1. Classification (GTDB taxonomy): domain Bacteria; phylum Myxococcota_A; class Polyangia; order Polyangiales; family Polyangiaceae; genus SZUA-265. The sequence goes on from JBNKZR010000703.1 coordinate 836, forward strand.
CCTGGCCGCGGTGGACGAAGACTGGGAGTTCGGCGCCCTGGTCGAGGAGCACTGGAGCACTGCGACTACGTGCCGGAGACGAACTGTGACCCAGCTCCTCGGGGGACGCGGCTGAGTCTGAAGTTCGATGGGACCGACGAAGTCTTGCTCCCCGGTCAGATTGGCTCGATAGAGCGGCCTCCTCCGTCGGCAGGGCGTCCCAACTGCGGTTCTTCCCAGACCTACCGAACGAAGACGCCGTAGTAGCTGGACAGCGACGTCGGGCTCAGCTGTACTTCTCATGACCGGCAGGCGGTCAGCTACTTCGGCGGACCAGGAGGCAGCGGATGCAACTGAATTCAATATCGAGGTTGTTGTTGCTCGCAACGACGCTTTTGTGGGCTTTGAGCAGCTGCACTGGCAATTCTGGGGGAACCGGCAAAGGCGAAGAACGGGCCGCGAACGGCAGCTCCGCGGCGGCTTGCGATGACGATAGTGACTGCGCCGAAGGAGCGATCTGCGACCTCGGGCAGTGCGTAAGCCACGGAGCTGCCGGCGAGTTGGGGCTGGACTGCTCGCAGCAACCTCCCGAGGGAAGCGGGGAGCGCAGTCTGTGTGGTGTGTTCCTGTGCAAGAACGGGTTCTGTCGGTCGTGTGAAGGCACCGCCGAGTGCGGATCTGGCCTCATCTGTGAGCCAACTCCGGCGGGATACCCGGGCTCGTGGTGCGTGTTGCCGGACCGACCTGACGACGGGCCTCCACCGATGGCTCCCGCATCGACTAGCCCGCCGCCGTCATCTGGGTGAGGCTGAAGCCGTCACAGGTGGATGTTCGCTACTTCCGGTGTCGGAACTGCTTCGCCAGCTCGTTTCGAGCCAGCTCCTCGGAGGCCGACGGCCGTCAGCTTCACCAGCTTGTTAGCCGGCGGGCAGTTCGATTTCGACAAGTTCGACGGGCGAGCTGCTTCGTGGTTGGTTCGGAACGAAGGTGGCGCCGACCGCTCCCGGGATCTTCAGCAACGCGCGGGGATTCGTCCCGCGGAAGTGGAGAGCGGCCCCGTCGTCGAGTCCCCAGCCCGGCGGAATCTGGCGGTCGCGAATTGCGAGGTGGAAGGCATCACGTCTAGCGGCGTCCTGACCGTAATGCGGACAGCAACTCCCTGGAAGGACGCCCAGCCCGGGGACGGCCGCGAGTCGGTCGGCGTACGAGTCGGAAAGGCCGAACTCAAACCAGCAGATGGCGCCAGCGCTCCAGCCAACGAGCACGGTCCCGGTCGACCATGCGTTGCGTAGAATGTCGGGCAAGCCCCAGGGTTGCCAGGTGCCCAACATCGATACAGTGTTGCCTCCTCCGACCAGGACGACGTCGAGCTCGGCAACAAACTTGGCGACGTCGGGCGTTCGATCAAACAGCGGTAGATGTGATGGGCGACAGCGCATCGCGCGGAACGTGTCGTAGAACTTTTGGAGAAACGATGGCGAATCACCGCTCGCGGCGGCGATGAACCCGATGGCGGGGTTGTCGCACTCGGCCAAGCCTAGGGCGTACTCGAACAACGCCGTCGAATTGGCGTCGCCAAGTAGTCCGCCGATCACGAGGGCGTTTTGCGTATCTGGAGGCACAGGTGAAGTCCGGCTAGTCACGACGGAACGACCGACTCTACCTGCTGCGTGGATTGGGCTTCAGTCCTGGAAAGAAACGTTGGCTTAGAGCCACAAAGGAGGAGCCGGTCATGACGAAGAATACACGATATCTGGGACTGGATGTACACGCAGAAACGACCGCGGTCGAATCGGCGGTGGGTCGAGAGAAGGCGCGGAGCTTGGGAGAGATCAAGAACCGGCCAGAAGCGGTGAGGAAGCTGATCTGTACCTGCTGCGGAACGGTCTACGTCATCGAGAGGGTCGTCGTGCTTGGACGCAGCGGTGGTGGGCGTGATTGATTCGGGGGAGTGTCAGCCCGCCAACCTCGAGAGAGCGCCCACCAAGCGAGAAACAGCTTGGCCGCCGCCCGATGCGCAGGAACCCGAACGAACGAGCCGAAGGCAAGCACTCTCGCGAAGACGCTGCCGGACACCCAGACCCCCAAAACCAAATCCGATCGTTGCGGTCTAAAAAGTTAACGCAGTCTATCCAACGCCCTGCCATTAACCCACGGCGGCGCTGGCCATAGGCCTCCAGGACGAAACATCCAAAGACAACTTGGCGGCGATCAG
>JBNKZR010000704.1:0-3014 GCA_050301735.1 Polyangiaceae bacterium
CACACGAGGTGAGTAGGACCTGGCATTGCTCGACGAGGTGGACAACTCCGGGCCGTAGGCTAGGCTGTTCCGTACTCGCCTCACAGCCATGAATGAGGGTCCGCGACAAGAGCGAGCACCATCCATGAACGTACTCATCGTCGACGACGACCCCATCTCCCGTGAAATGCTTGCCACCACCCTCGAGGAAGCGGGGCATGACGTGCTCGACCTCGCTGAACCCGTGGGACTCACGCGCGCGTTGTTCCAACAAGAGTTCGACGCCGTCGTTCTCGACGTGATGATGCCGAGCATCCAAGGGGACCAACTATCGAAGGCCATTCGCCAGCACTCGCGTGGACAACGAGTGGCCATCGTGCTCGTCTCGGGTCGCTCCGCACACGAGCTCTCCCAGCTGGGCGCTGCAGCCCATGCCGATGCCGTGGTGCCAAAAGATCGGGCAATGGCCGAGTTGAGCGACACCGTGATTCGAGCCTGTGCCGAACGCCGCCGCAAACTCGCCGAGCAAAACGCTTGAGAGCGGCGGATCGCCACACATAGGCGAGACTGGGTTCTCGAACATGGCGTATGCTCCCAATTCGCAATGACAGGGGAAGAACGCCGCCTCGTGCCCAAGCCGGACTGGGCCGTCACCTTCGAAAACGCGCTGGCTTCCCGGATCACCATTCGTCCGAATGTGCTTTCTGGTGCCAAGCTCGTCTTCGTCACACCGCTGTTCTATCTCGGTCTGAGTGGCGCAGTCCCGGCGTTGGGGACTCCGCTGGCGCTGACGTCGGCATTCCTCACGTTCGCGCTGCTCGACTACCTCGACGGGGTCGTGGCACGCGGGCGAGCGCTCTCGACGAACTTCGGTCGTGTTTTCGACCGCGTCACGGACTACCCGCTGTTGTTCCTGTTCTCCTACTACGCCTTGCCGGTCGTGCCGCGGGTACCACTCATCGTCAAGCTGGTCTTCGATGCGATGTTGCTCCTGTTGTTCGTTCTGGGACGAGGCTCGACGGAGAATCGACTCCGCACGACGCTCAGTTATGCGGCGTTGTTGGGGCTACTCTTCCTGAGCAGAGGTTGGCTGGCGCCGATCTTCACGCCCGCGTTGGTGGGGGGCTTGCTGTGGCTGGGGGCGTGTTTCTCGGGCTTGGTGGTCCTCTACAACCTGCAGCTCCTGCAAAAGCGCTTCATCGCTGATGGCCTGAGCGCACTCAATCTCGCTTGCGGGGTTTGGAGCATCTTCCTAGCTGCCGACGGGCACTTCGTGTCCAGCTTGTTGTTGCTAGTGCTCGGAGCCGCCTTCGACGGCTTCGACGGCGCCGCTGCTCGACGCTGGGGTGGCACGCGTTTCGGGGTCTACTCGGACGACATCGCGGACGGCGTCAACTACGGCGTGGCCCCCGGAGCCGCCGTCTACTTTGCCACCGGCGGATCCGCAGGTGCCTTCATTGGCATCTTCTACACCCTGTTTACGATCGGGCGCTTGGTCTACTTCACGCTCAACAAGTCCGGCGCAGATCCCAACTACTTCTCGGGAGTGCCCAGCACCAGTGGCGGTTTGATCGCGCTTTGCGCCGTGATCTTGTTTCGGGACGAACCGATGATTCTCGGCGCCCTCGTGGGTGTCGCCTGTTCGCTGATGGTGTCGTTCGGTTCGAAGTATCGGCACCCCGCCCGCGCTGCCGCCAAGCACCCGCGACGTGCGATGTTCTTGGTTCCGCTGTGCCTCGTTTCGTTGACGCTGGGCGCCAAACTGAACGGCCCCGAGGGAGCGGTAGCGCTCGTTCTCGCGCTCAACCTGGCCTACGGGTTCTGGCCCATGGTGCGTTCCTTCCGCGGAGCGCTCAAGGCGCGCGCGGAATCCTGATTGTACTGAGACGCTCTCGCGAGCACACCACCACGCGCGAACCGTCTGCGCCAATCCCAGCATCAGACGCGCCCGACCAACGCGAACCGGCTCGCGCACGCCCCCACGACACATGCCAGCCGGTTAACACCCATGCTACCCTGACGAAACGGGGTACGTGGACGGTGAAATACACAAAGAGTGAACGACTCCCACAGCAGCTCGGACGCCGTTCGTCAGGTTGAACATGGGAGCCTTCTCGAGTGGAGATACAAGCGGCGGTGAAACGTTCCGGCCCAGCGAAGAAAAACACAAAAAGTGCGGCTCAGGTAAATACGAACCGAGCACACGTGACGCCCCTAAAGGTGTGATCTCACAGGGACTATTCGCCGGAGCCGGTCACCAAAAACTGCACCGGGGGTGCATCTACGGGGCACCAGATGTGGGCTTGGTTGGAACGTTCCAGCAGCGAGCAGAACAAGTAACGTTCACCCCACCTACGACGCTCAGAAGCAGCTCGATGGGCATAGGCTATGTGTGCCACCTGCGAAGTCGCGCCGAATCTCAACCACCGGTGGTCACCTAGGACGCGAGACAAGGATCCCCATGCGTTTACGAGCCATCTCAAGTTCGCTTTTCATGCTCCCTCTGCTTCTGAGCTGTTCGTCGGGAGATTCCAACTCCAACGACATGACCGCGGGAATCGGCACCGCCGGTGCGGGCACGAATGGCCAGACTCCAACTCCCCCGGGTGGGACGGGCGCCGCAGGTGCTCAAACGCCAGGAGCTGCCTCGGGACTTGGGCCAGCCGCCACGCCACCGGGCAGCACCACCGGGGCGGCCACACCAGGCGTAGGTGCGCCAGCTGGCGCTGAAGCCGGCGGCACTCCGCCAGCCGCCGGCGAACCCAATCCGGGTGAAACGCCTGCAGCCGGAACGTCCATGGCAGAAACCCCGATGGCACTCACGCCCGCTGGCGAAGAACCCATGGGCGAGACGCCGATGGCTGAGACGCCGACGACGGAAGACCCTGCAGACCCCGCGGGCGAGGATCCGATGGGTGAGGATCCGATGGGCGAGGATCCGATGACCGAGGACCCGGCTCAGGCGGCCCCCGACGATGGGGCGTTCCTCGAGAATCGCGGCGAGGACTGCGAGGTTGGAGAAATCCCCGCCAATG